>NZ_CVIW01000029.1:0-33671 GCF_001499715.1 Stenotrophomonas thermophila
AGCCTGCATCCGCCAAGCCGCAGCGGCCTTGTCGATCTCGCCGGCCAGGCGCTGCAGGCGCTCGTCGGCGCCGCGCAGTTGCTCCACTTCGGCATGCATGCGCTCGCGTTGCGCGCCCAGCTCGTCCATCGGCACGCGGTGCTTGCGGGCCAGGTCGTGCAGGCGGCCGAGGCGGCGCTCGTTCTCCTCGAACTGTTCCGGGTCGGCATCCAGATCGTCGTGCACGCGGTCAAGCAGCGACAGGGCTTCGTGCAGCTGGATCGAGGCATTCTCGATCAGGCCGTCCACCTCGCCCAGCCGTGGGTCGTGTTCGATCAGGCGCGACAGCTCGTGGCGCACCTGCTGCAACAGGTCCAGCGCGGAGCTGCCGTCGTCACCGTTGAGCTGGTTGCTGGCCGCCTGGCAGGCACTCAGCAGGGCGCTGGCGTGGGCCTGGCGACGGTGGCTGGCGCCGAGTGCCGCGATCGATTCCGGCTCAAGGTCTTCCCGGTCCAGTTCGCGCAGCTGGTGCTCGAGGAAGCCGATCCGGTCACTGACGTCGCCCTGTTGCGACAGCGCCAGCGATTCATCGACCAGTGCCTGCCAGGCCGCGGCGGCGCGCCGTACCTGGCGGCGTTCGTTCTCGTTGCCGGCATAGGCATCCAGCAGCGCCAGCTGCGACGGGCGCGTCAGCAGGGCCTGCTGTTCGTGCTGGCCGTGGATCTCCACCAGCAACGAGGCCAGGTCGCCCAGCTGGGCCAGGGTCACCGGGCGGCCGTTGATCCAGGCCCGGGAACCGCCGTCGGCGCGGATCACGCGGCGCAGCTGGCATTGGTCCTCGTCGTCCAGCTCGTTGTCGGCCAGCCACTGGCGGGCGGCCTGCAGCTGCTCCAGCGCGAATTCGGCGGAAAGCTCGGCGCGGGCGGCGCCATGGCGGACCACGCCGCTGTCGGCGCGCAGGCCGGACAGGAAGCCCAGCGCGTCGACCATCAGCGACTTGCCGGCGCCGGTCTCGCCTGAAACCACGGTCATGCCTGGCCCGAACTCCAGTTCGGTAGCGCGGACGACGGCGAAATCCTTGATCGAAAGATGTCTGAGCATGGGTAAGGGGGTATCAGCAGCCGCGCAACGCTAGCACGCGGGCGCGGGAGGTCCAATGACTTGCCAAGGTGATGCGCCGCCATTATCTAGTGTCCGTGTCTCACAGGTTGATTCCATGCACGGTTCTCCCGACCAGCTTGCCCCGCGTGCGCGCCATCTGCTGCGCACGCTGATCGCGCGTTATATCCAGGACGGTGAGCCGGTGGGCTCGCAGACGCTGGCACGCGTGGCCGGGCTGGAGGTCAGCCCGGCCACCATCCGCAACATCCTCGGCGACCTGGAGGACCTGGGCCTGCTGGCCTCGCCGCATACCTCGGCCGGGCGGGTGCCGACCGCGCACGGCTACCGGGTATTCGTCGACAGCCTGCTGCAGATGCAGCCGCCGGGCGAGGGCGAGCTGGCCCGCCTGCGCCAGGAGCTGGCCGGCGGTGGCAGTACCCAGGCCCTGCTCGGCAGCGCTTCGGAACTGTTGTCGGCGATGAGCCACTTCGTCGGCGTGGTCAGCGCACCGCGGCGCGAGCAGTTCGCCTTCCGCCAGATCGATTTCGTGGCGCTGGACGGGCGCCGGGTGCTGGCGATCCTGGTATTTGCCGACAACGAGGTGCAGAACCGGGTGATCGAGACCCGCCAGGAGTTTGCGCCGGGGCAGCTGGAGCAGGTCGCCAACTACCTCAATGCGCATTTCGCCGGCCTGCCGCTGGCCGAGATCCGCACCCGCCTGCTGCTGGAACTGCGCGATGCCCGGTCCGAACTGGAACAGCTGCTGGCGCACAGCATCGAACTGGCCGAACAGGCCCTGCAGCCGCCGGCCGACGACATGCTGGTGGCCGGCCAGACCCGGCTGATGGGGGTGCAGGACCTGTCCGACCTGGAGCGCCTGCGCGAACTGTTCGAGCTGTTCTCCAGCAAGCGCGAGATCCTGCAGCTGCTGGAGCGGACCATCCAGGCGCCGGGCGTGCGCATCTTCATCGGCGAGGAGACCGGGATGATGCCGCTGCAGGGCGTCTCGCTGGTCACCGCCCCGTACACCGCCAACGGCCAGGTGCTGGGCGTGCTGGGCGTGATCGGTCCCAAGCGGATGGCCTACGACCGCGTGATCCCGCTGGTCCAGGCCACGGCCGATGTGCTCGGCGCCGCCTTTTCACCGGCCTCGCGCACGCCGGGAACATCCGACGCTTGAAACGCAGCATCCCGCCCACACTAGGGTGGTTGGAGGCGGAGTTTGACCGCCAGGGACCCAGACATGAACCACGAACAGCCAGATATCGAATCCCAGCAGAGTGCCGCCGATGCGGCCGCCACCGCCGGCGTCAACGACGAAGTCGAGCGCCTGCGCGCCGAAATCGAACAGGTCAAGGCCGATGCCCTGCGTGAGCGCGCCGACCTGGAGAACCAGCGCAAGCGCGTTGCCCGTGACATCGAACAGGCCCGCAAGTTCGCCAACGAGAAGCTGCTGGGCGATCTGCTCCCCGTGTTCGACAGCCTGGACGCCGGCCTGAAGGCCGCTGGCGATGACGCCCATCCGCTGCGCGAAGGCCTGGAGCTGACCTACAAGCAGCTGCTCAAGGTCGCTGCCGACAACGGCCTGGTCCTGCTGGACCCGATCGGCCAGCCGTTCAACCCGGAACACCACCAGGCGATCAGCCAGGCGCCGACCCCGGGCGCCGCCCCGGGCAGCGTGGTGACCGTGTTCCAGAAGGGCTACCTGCTCAACGAGCGCCTGCTGCGGCCGGCGCTGGTGGTGGTGGCCGCCGAGTGATCCCGCGGGACCGGGCGGCGGACAGCCACCGCCACCCGACCCGACGCTGAACGCGCCGGATGACCGGAAACACAGCGTTCGGAGGATGGCTTGAATGTTCCACGAGCCTCCCCCACATCGTATTCATCCACCGGCCGAACGGCCGGACTGACCCCAACAAGCATCCTCAGGAGTCTCCCCCATGGGCAAGATCATTGGTATCGACCTCGGCACCACCAACTCGTGCGTGGCGATCATGGACGGCGGCAAGGCCCGCGTCATCGAGAATTCGGAAGGCGATCGCACCACCCCGTCGATCGTCGCCTACACCAAGGACGGCGAAGTCCTGGTCGGTGCCTCGGCCAAGCGCCAGGCCGTGACCAACCCGAAGAACACCTTCTACGCGGTGAAGCGCCTGATCGGCCGCAAGTTCACCGATGGCGAGGTGCAGAAGGACATCGCCCACGTCCCGTACAGCATCCTGGCCCATGACAATGGCGACGCCTGGGTGGCCACCAGCGACGGCAAGAAGATGGCGCCGCAGGAAATCTCGGCCAAGGTGCTGGAAAAGATGAAGAAGACCGCCGAGGACTTCCTCGGTGAGAAGGTCACCGAAGCGGTCATCACCGTGCCGGCCTACTTCAACGACAGCCAGCGCCAGGCGACCAAGGACGCCGGTCGCATCGCCGGTCTGGACGTCAAGCGCATCATCAACGAGCCGACTGCGGCCGCGCTGGCCTATGGCCTGGACAAGGGCGACAACAAGGATCGCAAGATCGTGGTGTACGACCTGGGCGGCGGTACCTTCGACGTCTCGGTGATCGAGATCGCCAACGTCGACGGTGAAAAGCAGTTCGAAGTGCTGGCCACCAACGGCGACACCTTCCTGGGCGGCGAAGACTTCGACAACCGCGTCATCGAGTACCTGGTTGAAGAGTTCAACAAGGACCAGGGCATCGACCTGCGCAAGGATCCGCTGGCCCTGCAGCGCCTGAAGGACGCTGCCGAGCGCGCCAAGATCGAGCTGTCCAGCGCCCAGCAGACCGAAGTGAACCTGCCGTACGTCACTGCCGACGCGTCGGGTCCGAAGCACCTGAACATCAAGCTGACCCGCGCCAAGCTGGAAGCCCTGGTGGACGACCTGATCAAGAAGTCGATCGAGCCGTGCCGCGTCGCCCTGAACGATGCCGGCCTGCGTTCGAGCGACATCAGCGAAGTGATCCTGGTCGGTGGTCAGACCCGCATGCCGAAGGTGCAGCAGGCCGTGACCGAGTTCTTCGGCAAGGAACCGCGCAAGGACGTCAACCCGGACGAGGCCGTGGCACTGGGTGCGGCGATCCAGGGCGGCGTGCTGGGCGGCGACGTCAAGGACGTGCTGCTGCTGGACGTGACCCCGCTGTCGCTGGGCATCGAGACCATGGGTGGCGTGTTCACCAAGATCATCGAGAAGAACACCACCATCCCGACCAAGGCCTCGCAGGTGTTCTCCACCGCCGAGGACAACCAGTCGGCCGTGACCGTGCACGTGCTGCAGGGTGAGCGCGAACAGGCCCGCTTCAACAAGTCGCTGGCCAAGTTCGACCTGTCCGGCATCGAGCCGGCCCCGCGCGGCCTGCCGCAGGTGGAAGTGTCCTTCGACATCGACGCCAACGGCATCCTGCATGTGTCGGCCAAGGACAAGAAGACCAACAAGGAACAGAAGGTCGAGATCAAGGCCGGTTCGGGCCTGTCCGAGGAGGAGATCGCGCGCATGGTCGCCGACGCGGAAGCCAACCGCGAAGAAGACAAGAAGTTCCAGGAACTGGTGCAGGCCCGCAACCAGGCCGACGCCCTGATCCACGGCACCCGCAGCGCCATCACCGAGCACGGCAGCAAGGTCGGCGGCGATGTCATCGGCAAGGTCGAGGCGGCCCTGGCTGACCTGGAAACCGCGATGAAGGGCGACGACAAGGCACAGATCGAAGCCAAGTCGAAGGCACTGGAAGAAGCTGGCCAGTCGCTGTTCGCCGCTGCTTCGGCCGACCAGGGCGGTGCCCCGGGTGCCGACGCCGGCAATGCCGGCAAGGCGCAGGACGACGTAGTCGACGCTGAGTTCACCGAAGTCAAGGACGACAAGAAGTCCTGATCCGGACCGACGCGGGACGCTGGCCACCAGCGTCCCGTTGTCGCATCAGGGTCCTGACCGCCCACCGGCGTGTCGGGGCGCCCGACGCAAGAGCGGACCTGGTTCCGCTCTTCCGCTTTGACGAATCCCGACGTTCCGGAACCCGATTCACGATATGAGCAAGCGCGATTACTACGAAGTGCTGGGCGTTGCCCGCACCGCCACCGACGAAGAGCTGAAGAAGGCCTACCGTCGCTGCGCGATGAAGTTCCACCCGGACCGCAACCCGGGCGATACGGCGGCCGAAGCCTCCTTCAAGGAGTGCAAGGAAGCCTACGAAGTACTGTCCGACGGCAACAAGCGCCGCATGTACGACAGCCACGGCCACGCCGCGTTCGAGCACGGCATGGGCGGCGGTGGTCCGGGCGGCCCGGACATGAACGATATCTTCGGCGATATCTTCGGCAACATCTTTGGTGGCGGCGGTGGTCCGCGCCAGGCCCGTCGCGGCGCCGACATCGGCTACGTGATGGAGCTGGACCTGGAAGAAGCCGTGCGCGGCGTCGAGCGCCGCATCGAGATTCCGACCCTGGCCGAGTGCAACGACTGCGATGGCAGTGGCTCCGAGGACGGCAAGGTCGAGACCTGCAACGTGTGCCACGGCCGTGGCCAGGTGCGCATCCAGCGCGGCATCTTCGCCATGCAGCAGGCCTGCCACAACTGCGGCGGCCGTGGCCAGATCATCGCCAAGCCCTGCAGGACCTGCCACGGCAACGGCCGCGTCGAGGAAGACAAGGTGCTGTCAGTGAAGGTGCCGGCGGGCGTCGATACCGGCGACCGCATCCGCCTGCAGGGCGAGGGCGAAGCTGGTCCGGCCGGTACGCCGCCGGGTGACCTGTACGTGGAAGTGCGCGTGCGCGAGCATGCGATCTTCCAGCGCGATGGCGACGACCTGCACTGCGAAGTGCCGATCCGCATCTCGCAGGCGGCACTGGGTGACACCGTGCGCGTGGCCACGCTCGGCGGCGAGGCGGAGATCCGCATCCCGGCCGAGACCCAGACTGGCAAGCTGTTCCGCCTGCGTGGCAAGGGCGTACGTTCGGTGCGCAGCCGCAGCGAGGGTGACCTGTACTGCCGTGTGGTGGTGGAGACCCCGGTCAACCTCACCAACGAGCAGCGCAAGCTGCTGGAGCAGTTCGAAGCCACCTTCGTCGGTGAGGAAGCGCGCAAGCATTCGCCGAAGTCGGCCACCTTCATCGATGGAGTGAAGGGCTTCTGGGACCGCATGACGTCCTGAGTTCTCAACGCAAGCGTTGAACGGTAGCGCCGGGCCATGCCCGGCGTTTTCGTATGCGGTCAGCGGAAAAACGCCGCAGGTGTCTGCCCCAGCTGCCGCTTGAACATGCTGGTGAACGCGCTTGGGCTGTCGTAACCCATTGCCAGCGCGACATCGATGACCTTGTCGCCGACCGCCAGCCGTTCCATCGCGGCCAGTAGCCGCGCCTGTTGTCGCCACTGCCCGAAGGTCATGCCCAGTTCGCTGGCGAAATGGCGCTGGATGGTTTTCACGTCCACCTGCAGGGCCTGCGCCCAATCCTGCAGCGTGGCGTCGTCGCCGGGATGCTTCTGGATGTGCTGGCAGATCCGCTGCAGGCGCGGGTCGGTGGGCGAGGGCAGGTGCAGCGGCAGCACGTCCATGCGGTGCAGCTCGTCCAGCAGCAGGCGCACCACGCGGCCGTCGCGGCTGTCGTCCACATGCGCGGTCTCGATCAGGCTGGCGGCCAGCAGCAGCTCGCGCAGCAGCGGCGCCACCTGTACCGCGAACGCTTCGTCCGGCAGCTGCGGCGCGAAGTCCGGCTCCACGTACAGGCTGCGCATGTGTACTTCGGCGATGCAGTCCACCGCATGGGCCGTGCCGGCCGGGACCCAGATCGCGCGGGTTGAAGGCACTACCCAGCGGCCGCCGTCTGCACGCACCACCATCAGTCCGGACATGGCGAACACCAGCTGGTGACGCCGGTGCCGGTGGGGCGCGATGTGGGTCCCGGGCTTGTAATGGCGGGCGCGGCAGGTCACTGGGCGGTGCACCGGAACCTCGTTCCACGGCGCAGTCTCGCGGACCTGGCAGGGGATGTCCTTTTTGCGATAGGCCATGACCCGAACGCGGCAGAAGGGAGGGGAGGTCACCGTAGCATGCGTGGCTTGCCCCCAACCTGACTGTATCCATGTCGACCCTGGCTTCTCCCGCAACCACCTCACGCCCGGTGGCCCCCGGCGTGCTGGCCGCCATCTCCACCTCGCATGTCGTCAACGACATGATGCAGTCGCTGATCCTGGCCATCTATCCAGTGATCAAGGGCGGCTTCAACCTCAGCTTCACCCAGATCGGCCTGATCACGCTGACCTACCAGCTCACCGCCTCGATCTTCCAGCCGTTGATCGGCATGGCTACCGACCGCCGCCCGGCGCCGTACTCGCTGCCGATCGGCATGGCCTCGACCCTGTGCGGCATGCTGCTGCTGGGCTTCGCACCGAACTACGCGGTGGTGCTGATGGCGGCGGCGATGGTCGGCATTGGTTCGGCCATCTTCCATCCGGAAGCCTCGCGCATCGCGCGGCTGGCCTCGGGCGGTCGCCATGGTTTCGCGCAGTCGGTGTTCCAGGTCGGTGGCAACTTCGGTACCGCGCTGGGCCCGCTGATTGCAGCGGCGGTGATCGTGCCGTATGGCCAGCATGCCGCATCGTGGTTTGCCGGCGCCGCCCTGATCGGCATCGCGCTGCTGACCTATGTCGGCCGCTGGTACGCGCTGCACCTGGGCATCCCGCGCCCGGCCAGCACCGCCTCGACGGCGCCGCGCCATCCGCCGCGCACCGTGGCCAAGGTGCTGGCGATCCTGCTGGTGCTGATCTTCAGCAAGTACTTCTACATGGCCAGCATCGGCAGCTACTTCACCTTTTACCTGATCCACCATTTCGGCATTCCGGTGGCACAGGCGCAGCTGCACCTGTTCGCATTCCTGGTGGCGTCCGCGGCCGGCGGCTTCCTCGGCGGCCCGCTGGGTGACCGCATCGGCCGCAAGCCGATCATCTGGACTTCGATCCTGGGCGTTGCGCCGTTCGCACTGATGCTGCCGCATGCCGATCTGTTCTGGACCACGGTGCTGGCGGTGCTGATCGGTTTCGTGCTGTCCTCGGCGTTCTCGGCCATCGTGGTCTATGCGCAGGAAATGATGCCGCACCGGATCGGCATGGTGTCCGGCCTGTTCTTCGGTTTCGCGTTCGGTATGGGCGGGCTGGGTGCCGCCGTGCTGGGCCTGCTGGCGGACAAGACCAGCATCGAGTACGTCTATCAGCTGACTGCGTTCCTGCCGCTGCTGGGCATCGTGGCGGCGTGGCTGCCGCCGTCGCGGCCTGCCGCTCACTGAGGGGTGCTTTTTTTTTGCAGGGCTGCGCCCTGCACCTGCAGAATCAACTCAACATCAAAAGCCAAAGCGCGCTATCCGTGGATTGGCGGGGTGGGTCCGGTTGGGGGGGACGCCGTGAATACGTCCTTGTAGGCTCGGTCGCGCCATCCATGGCGCTCACGCCCCCGCAACCGGACCCACCCCGCCTTCGACCGTTTTCCGCGATCTGTCGGAACGACGTTGCCCTGGTGTGTGTCGACCTTGGTCGACACGGTAGATCCACGCCATGCGTGGATGACTCATTCGATATCTGACAGATGTGTCGACCAAGGTCGACACCACCAACAGCCGCGCGGAACAACAGCCGCGTGAACCTGTCGAAGGCGGGGCGGTGTCGGCGTGCGGGGTGTCAGCGGCATGGATGCCGCTGCCAAGCCTACAAGGACGTACTTGCGGCGTCCCCGCACTCCGACACCGACCCGCCACCCCGCGGAATGCCGCTTTGGCTTCGGCTTCGGCCGTTGCGGTTGCCGTTGCATTGCGCAGGTGCAGGGCTGCAAGCCCTGCCGAAAACCCCCTTGGGCGTAGAATGCGGTCATGAGCGAATCCCTTGATAACCACCTGGTCCACGGCCGCCGCCAGCGGCCCGACGGTCCGTCCCCGATCGATGTCATCTCGGTCCAGTCGCAACTCGTCTACGGTCATGCCGGCAACAGCGCGGCAATCCCGCCGATGCGCGCGCTGGGCGTGCGTGTGGCAAGCATTCCGACGGTGCTGCTCAGCAACGCGCCGTTCTACGACACCACGCGTGGCCGCGTGCTGCCGGCCGACTGGTTCGCCGACCTGCTGCTCGGCAGCCACGAGCGCGGCCTGCCGCAACGCGCGAAGATGCTGGTGTCCGGCTACTTCGGCAGCACCGCCAACGGTGCCGCCTTCGCCGACTGGCTGGACGCGATCCTGCCGGGCTGCCCGCAACTGCGTTATTGCCTGGACCCGGTGATCGGTGACACCCACACCGGCCCGTACGTGGAACCGGGCCTGGAAGCGATCTTCGCCGAGCGCCTGCTGCCCCATGCCTGGCTGGTGACCCCGAACGCCTTTGAACTCAATCGCCTGACCGGCATGCCAGCGCTGGCCGAGGCCGATGCCATCGCCGCCGCGCGCACGCTGCTGGATCGCGGCCCGCATTGGGTGATCGCGCACAGCGTGGGCGGCACCCCGGGTGAACTGGTAACCCTGGCCGTTGGCCGCGAGGAAACCTGGCGCTGGACCTCGCCGTTGCTGCCAGTGGACGTGGCAGGCACCGGTGATGTGCTGATGTCGCTGGTGGTGTCGTTCCTGCTGCGCGGCGAATCGATGCAGCAGGCGATCTCGCGCGCGATTGCCGGCACCCATGCGGCGCTGGAGGCGACCCTCGACAACGGCTTCGAAGAGTTCGACGTGATTGCTGCAGCGCCGGCGGCGCTGGCCGAAGGAACGCGCTTCCGCGCCGAACGCGTGGCATGAGTGGCCTGGACCCACGCACGCCGCGCACGGTCGGCATCATCGGCAGTGCCGGCGCCTACGGGCGCTGGCTGACCCGCTTCTTCCAGCAGCACATGCAGCTGCAGGTGATCGGCCACGATCCGGCCGATCCGGACTCGCATACGCCGGAACAGCTGCTGGCGCAGGCTGACGTGCTGGTGTTCTCGGCACCGATCCGGCATACGCCGGCGCTGATTGCCGCGTACGTGCAGCAGTCGGCCGGCCGCGAGCAGGGCCGGCTGTGGCTGGACGTGACCTCGGTAAAAGAAGCGCCGGTGCAGGCGATGTTGGCCTCTCAAGCCGAAGTGGTCGGCCTGCACCCGATGACCGCGCCGCCCAAGGCGCCGACCCTGAAGGGCCGGGTGATGGTGGTCTGCGAAGCGCGGCTGCGGCACTGGCAACCGTGGGTTGATACGCTGTGCACGGCGTTGCAGGCTGAGTGCGTGCGCGCCACGCCGCAGCATCACGACCAGATGATGGCGCTGGTGCAGGCGATGGTGCATGCCACCCACCTGGCCCAGGCCGGCGTGCTGCGCCAGTACCAGCCGCA
This sequence comes from Stenotrophomonas thermophila, assembly GCF_001499715.1. Taxonomy (NCBI): domain Bacteria; kingdom Pseudomonadati; phylum Pseudomonadota; class Gammaproteobacteria; order Lysobacterales; family Lysobacteraceae; genus Stenotrophomonas; species Stenotrophomonas thermophila. Next base: position 10,401 of record NZ_CVIW01000029.1, read on the forward strand.
GCTGGGCGACCTGGCCGCGATGATGCCGTACCGGTCGGCATCGTTCGAACTGGATACGGCGATCATCTCGCGCATCCTGTCGCTGAACCCCGCGATCTACGAGGACATCCAGTTCGGCAACCCGTACGTGGCGCCGATGCTGGAGCGCTTGGTCGGCCAGCTGCAGGCCCTGCAGGCCCAGGTCGGGCAGGGCGACGACACTGCACGCAGTGCATTCCGTGAGCAGCTGTTGTTGGCCAATCGCAATGCCTTCGGCGAGCAGGAACTGGCTGACGGCAACTACACGTTCGAACGCGTGGGTTACCTGTTGGCGGACCTGACCGAGCGCAACGCGCTGTCGGTGCATTTGCCGGAGGACCGGCCGGGCTCGCTGCGTGAACTGTTGAACGTGTTCGAGCAGCACCGCATCAGCCTGGCCTCGATCCATTCCTCACGCACGCCCGGGGGCGAGGTGCATTTCCGTATCGGATTCGTGGCCGGCAGTGATCCGACGGCGATCCGTCGGGCAGCGGCCGAGGTGGACGCCAGCGGCATCGGACGGGTGCTGGGCTGAGCACATTCATCCACAGGTGGTGTGGATGGTTTCTGAGCAAAGGTGTGGATAACCGCGCGCAGCCCTTGGCAGCCAAGGCTGTCAAGATGTCTGGTGAAAAATTGACCATGCTTTTTTGTAGCGTCGAGCCATGCTCGACCGCCTTTGGCAAAAAGCATGTCGACCAAGGTCGACACCCACCAGAGCGGGGCGGAATGAAATCCGGTAGCGCCGGGCCATGCCCGGCGAGCCTCAGATCGTCAACCTCAACTCGCCGCCACTGGTGGTGAATTCACGGCCATTGCGCACCAGCTGGCGCCCGTCATCCAGCTCATAGCGTGGCGTAGCTTCGGAGTGGTGCCCGCTGCCACTCGCTTCGGGCTTGAACTCGATGATGATGTGGCTTTCGCCGTTGCTGTCGACGGCGGGGAACTGACGGAACGACATCGTGCACCTCCTTCAGCGGATGCTGCTGTTGCGCGGCCAGCTTGGCCGCGCCGATGTTAGCCGGACGTCATCAATCGATGAACTGCAGGCGTGCCAGTTCAGCGTACAGTCCGTCTTCGGCCAGCAGCTGTGCATGCGTGCCCTCGGCGACGATGCGGCCCTGGTCCATCACCACGATGCGGTCGGCCTTGAGCACGGTGGCCAGGCGGTGGGCGATGACCAGTGTGGTGCGACCCGCCATCAACCGTTCCAATGCCTGCTGCACGCTGTGTTCGCTCTGTGCATCCAGCGCGCTGGTGGCTTCATCCAGCAGCAGGATCGGCGCATCCTTCAGCAGCGCGCGGGCAATCGCCACACGCTGCTGCTGGCCACCGGAAAGGCGGGCACCGCGCTCACCCAGCTCGCTGTCATAGCCCTGCGGCAACGCGCGCAGGAAAGCATCGGCCTCGGCGGCACGCGCGGCATCCTCGACTTCCACGTCGCTGGCCTGCAGGCGGCCATAGCGGATGTTGTCGCGTGCACTGGCCGCGAACAGCGTCGGCTGCTGCGGCACCAGCGCCAGCTGCGCGCGCAGCTCGGCCGGGTCGACCTGGCGCACGTCGATGCCGTCCACGTCGATGCGGCCGCTGGCTGGGTCATGGAAGCGCAGCAGCATCGAAAGCACCGTGCTCTTGCCCGCGCCTGACGGCCCAACCAGCGCTACGGTCTCGCCGGGGCGCACATGCAGGTTGAAGTGGTCCAGTGCGGCCTGGTCTGGTCGCTGCGGGTAGTGGAACACCACGTCGTCGAATCGTATCTCGCCACGCAGCGGTTGCGGCAGCGCGTGCGGCTGGGCCGGCGCGCGGATCTCGATGTCTTCCTGCAACAGCTCGCCGATGCGGCCCATGCCGCCGGCCGCGCGCTGCAGCTCATTCCATACTTCGGCCAGCGCGCCCACCGAACCGCCGCCGATCAATGCATACAGCACGAACTGACCCAGCGTGCCGGCGCTGAGGCGGCCGTCGATGACGTCGTGCGCGCCCAGCCACAACACGCCGACGATGGCGCCGAACACGAGCAGGATGGCGCTGGCGGTGACCAGAGACTGCGCGCCGATGCGGCGCCGAGCGGCACCGATGGCATCACCGAGTGCCTTGTCAAAGCGTCCGCGTTCATAGGCTTCGCGCGCATGTGCCTGTACCGTGCGCACCGCGCCCAGTGTCTCACTGGCCAGGCTGTTGGCGTCGGCGATGCGGTCCTGGCTGTTGCGTGCGACGGTGCGCAGCTTGCGTGCGCCGATGATGATGGGCAGCACCGCCAGTGGGATACCGAGCAGCGACCACGCCGCCAGCCGGGGACTGGTCACAAACAGCATCGCCAGGCTGCCGATGACCGTGACCGTGCTGCGCAGCGCAACGGACATGGTCGAGCCGACCACGCTGCGCAGCAGTTCGGTGTCTGCGGTCAGGCGCGAAACCAGCTCTCCGCTGCGGCTGCGGTCGTGGAAGCCGGCGCCCAGCTGGATCAGGTGGGCATACAGCTGGCTGCGCAGGTCGGCCACGACTTTCTCGCCAAGCAGCGACACGAAGTAGAAGCGCGCGGCCGTGCCCAACGCCATCACTACCGCCACCAGCATCAGCAGGGCGAACGCACGGTTGATCTGGCCGCCGCTGCTGAAACCATGATCGATCATCTGCTTCACCGCCGGAGGCAGGCTCAGCGTGGCGGCCGAAGACACCGCCAGGGCCAGCAGCCAGGCGGTGAACAGCCCGCTGTGGCGGCGTACGAATGGCCACAGCGTGCGCAGGCTGCCGAGGCGCCGCAGCGGCGGGGTCGAAGCGGGGGCGTCGTCCTTGTCAGTCATCCTGGTCGTCTTCTATGCGGATACGGTCACGGGTGGCGTCGCGCAGGCGGATTTTCAATGCGTCGACCTGATCGGCAGGCAGTTCGATCCGCAGGCACACACCGTTGGCATCGAACTGTTCATCGCGCTTTTCCGCGCTGAAGGCGGGCAGGGTGGCGTGCAGGGTGCCGAGGTCCTCAAAGCCAGCCAGCAGCTGCAACCGGGCCAGCGCCACCAGCGGCAGGCGCGGGGCGGTACGCAGGCACTCGGCGGCGGCGCCACCGTAGGCGCGTACCAGGCCACCGGCGCCGAGTTTGATGCCGCCGAACCAGCGCGTCACCACCACCATCACCCGGTCGAAGCCCTGCCCGTCGATCGCCGCAAGGATCGGACGTCCAGCCGTGCCGGCCGGCTCGCCATCGTCGCTGGAACGATAGTCCTGGCCGTGCCGGTAGGCCCAGCAGTTGTGGGTGGCATCGGTCACCGCGACCTGCTGCAGGAACGCCATGGCCGCTGCGGCGCCGTCAATGGGCGCGGCCTGGGTGATGAAACGGCTGTGTTTGACTTCCAGCGTGTGGCTGACCGGCTGGGCGAGGGTATCGAGCATTCCCGTCATTCTACGGGGTTGCCGGGTGTTCCCGTCCGCTTCAATCGTCCAGCAGCGGCCGCAGGTCGCGCGGCAGGCGCGCTTCCGGGTACTGCTGCATGTAGCGCTCCAGGCTGGCACGGGCCAGATCGCGCTGGCCGTCGTCGCGTCGTGTGCGGATTTTCTGCAGCCACTGCCGGCGCGGCAGTCGTGCGTCGGCGTCCACTTCGGCCTGCACGGCATCCGCGCTCAGGCGCGCATCGCTGCCGCGGCGCATGATGCCCGGTGCGGAACGGCTGGGAGCCTCACGCTTCATCGAGGTGATCTCCACCCGATCCAGCGCCTGCGCCCGCTCGACCTCGGCTGCATTGGCGGCCGGTGCGCTGGCCGCGCGTGCTTTCAGTGCCCCGGACGCTGCCGGCGCGAGGGCCGGTGCCGGTGTGGGTGCCGAGTAGGCGGCGGGTGCCGGTGGCGCAGGTGGCGCAGGCGGCGCCGCTGCCGGTGCGGGCGGGAGGGCCGCAAAGGAGACATCGGCGGCCGCATCCGCAGCCATCGATCGTGCTGCCTGGGCCGACGCTTCATCGGATTCGGCCGGAACGGGCTTGGACGCCCGCGCAATGGCCGGTGCCGGGGCGGCGGCAACGGGGGCCGTCTCGGGTGCTGCGGGCGCAGTAGCAGGATCCGCTGCCACCACCGCGCTGTCGGCTGCGCGGTTCCCAGCGGCCTGATCGGCAGCCGCGCTGTCTTCTGCCGCAGCCGGTGCCGCAGCCACGGCCGCCTCACCGGCCGGAATCGGCGGCGGTTCCGGACGCAGCTGCCAGGCGATGCCGATGGCGAACACCATCGAGGCGGCGATGCCGAACACGGCCGGCCAACGCGGGCGTGTGCGCTGCGTGCGCGGCGCCTCCGGAGAGGCCACTGCATCGGCAGGCGGAGCATCCACGGCGGCACGGGCCGCGGCCAGAATGGCGGTGTCCAGTGCAGCCGGCGGTGCCTGTTCGGCGCGGCGGCCGAGCAGCCGGGCCAGCTCGCGTTCTTCCGGCGTCAGTGGTTCGTCTCGGTTCATGCGTTCAATCCCGCACGCAGCTTGTCCATCGCATAGCGCAGCCGCGATTTCACGGTTTCCCGGCCTACGCCGGTGATCTGGCCGATCTCCTCCAGGCTCAGTTCCTGATCCAGCCGCAATTGCAGCACTTCGCGCTGCTCCGGCGGCAGTTGTTCCATCGCCAGCTGGATGCGGCGACGTTGTTCGAATTCGGAAAGCTCACCTTCCGGGGTCTGCCCATCCTCGATCGCGGCCAGGCGCAGATCGGCGTCGGCCGGCGCGGCGGGGCGATGACGGGCGGCACGCCAATGGTCATTCAGGCGGTTGTGGGCGATGCGGAACAGCCAGGTGCTGAACGCGGCCTCGGGCTGCCAGCCGGCGCGGGCGCTGATCACCCGCTGCCAGACGTCCTGGAAGATCTCCTCGGCCAGCGCGTTGTCGCGCAGTTGCCGCAGCAGGAAGCCGAACAGGCGCTTGCGGTGGCGCGCATACAGGCTTTCGAAGGCGCGCAGGTCGCCACCGGCCCAGGCCAGCATCAAGGCTTCATCGGTTGGCAGTGCGCTGGCTTCCACGGCGTACAGGGTAAGGCCTGCGGGCGATGGCGCATAGCCGGTGGCGGGGGCGGGCAGGGCGAGGGTCATGGCTCGGATGGGGCTACGGACAGCAGGAAAAACGCACGGGTGCACGATTCGGGGTTTACGGGCTTCCATTGCCCCCCGGGTGGCGCGCTATGCTCGGCGGCTCAGGGGAGGCGACGCACAGACGGCGCCAAGAGATTGTCATTTGTCCACGCATGCTGAACCGGCGGAAGAGTCACCACACGAGGCCGTGCTGAGCACGGCGCTGGTGCGCGCGTTGCATGCGCTTTTGCCGGAAACGGCCGTGGTTCGCGTTGGCTGGGACGACCCGCAGCTCGGTCGTGGCCAGGGCGGCTGGCCGTCGCCAGCAGTTGCCGGCCAGGTGGCCGCGGAGCCGGGAATCGGCGAGGGTCAGCATGGCTGGGAATACGACGGTGCGCGGTTGCTGTTGTCGGTAGCCGGGGCGGCGCCTTCGCCTGCATGGTGGGGGGTTGCCCGGCAGGCGATGGAACTGGCGCTGCAGCGCGGCCGCCAAGCCGGCCAGATCAAGGCACTGGAAGAGGCCGAGCGGCTGCAGCAGGCCCTGTTTCAGATTGCCGATCTGGCCGGTGCCGATCTGGAAATGCCCGAGATGCTGCGCCACGTGCATGGCGTGCTCGGCACGCTGATGTATGCCGAGAACTGCTACATCGTGGAATACGACGATGTGCGCGACCAGATCCGGTTCCTGTACTTTGCCGATCAGGTCGATGACTTCGTCGCCGATCCCACGCAGAGCCATGACGCCAGCGAGATGCCGCGCAGCCTGACCGTGGCGCTGCTGCGCCATGGCAAGCCGCTCAGTGGCCCTTCGCGCAAACTGCTGGCGCAGGTGATGGAACAGGAGCATGACCCGCAGCGCGGTCCCGAAAGCCTGGACTGGCTGGGCGTGCCGATGCTGCGCGACGGCCGCGTCTGCGGGGCCATCGTGGTTCAGAGCTATGAACAGGCCGCCCGCTACGGCGAGGCCGAGCGCGCACTGCTGGGCTTCGTCGCCCAGCACGTGCAGACCGCGATGGATCGGCGCCAGGCGCAGGTCCGGTTGGAACAGCAGGTGGCGCGGCGCACCCAGGAACTGCAGCGGGCCAACCACAGCCTGCAGGACGAGGTCGCCGAGCGTCGTCGTGCCGAACAGCTGCAGACCGCCCTGTACAACATCGCCGAAATGGCGATGTCGGCCGACAGCCTGGCTCAGTTCTACGGGCAGGTGCACGGCGTGGTCGGGCGCCTGCTCGACGCGCGCAATTTCTACATCGCCCTGGTCAACCCGGCCGGCAACGGCCTGGATTTCGTGTATTCGGTGGACGAGCACAATGCCAGCCGCGCGCCACGGCCCTTCAGCCGGGGCCTGACCGAATACGTGGTGCGCAACCGGCGCCCGCTGCTGGCCTCGCGCGCGCAGATCGATGCGCTGCTGGCCAGTGGCGAGGTGCGTGAATCCGGTGCACGTTCGCACTGCTGGCTGGGCGTGCCGCTGCTGCGCGACGACGAAGTGGTCGGCGCGATCGTGGTGCAGAGCTACAGCGAAAACAGCACGTTCAGCGTTCACGACCAGCGCCTGCTGACCTTCGTCGCGCAGAACATCGGTACCGGCCTGGCCCGTCAACGCGACCAGCAGCGGCTGCGTTCGGCGCATGCCGAACTGGAAAAGCGCGTGGAAGAACGTACCCGCGAGCTGGCCGAGGTCAACGAAAAGCTGCTCGGGCAGATCGGCGAGCGGCTGCGGGCCGAGCAGCGGCTCACCCATCAGGCCATGCACGATGCGCTGACCGGCCTGCCCAATCGCCTGCACCTGCTGGATCGACTGCAGGATGCGCTGGTGCTGGCCAGGCGTGAGGGTGGCCCGGTGTTCGCCGTACTGTTCCTCGATCTGGATCGCTTCAAGCTGGTCAACGACAGCATCGGGCATGCCGCCGGCGACCGCATGCTGGAGGAAGTGGCCAAGCGCATCGTATCGATGGCCGGCGCCGACGACGTGGTGGCACGGCTGGGCGGTGATGAATTCGCGGTGCTGCTGCAATGCCCGCAAGGTCTGGCCCAGGCACTGGATTTCGGCCAGCGGCTGCTGCTGGCGTTGCAGGAATCGATGTGGATCGCCGGGCGCGAACTGTTTCCGTCCGGCAGCCTGGGCATTGCCCTGTGGAATCCGCGCTACCGCACCGGAGAAGAGCTGCTGCGCGATGCGGATGCGGCCATGTACCGGGCCAAGGCGCAGGGCCATGACCGCTGTGCGATCTTCGACGAGGACATGCGCGAAGAAGCCATGCGCAGCCTGGACCTGGAAGCCGACCTGCGCCGTGCGATCAACAACCGCGATTTCGTACCGTTCTACCAGCCGATCGTGCGCTTGTCCGACGGTGAAGTGGTCGGCCACGAGGCGCTGCTGCGCTGGCAGCATGAGCGCCGTGGCCTGCTGCTGCCCGGCGCGTTCTTGGAGCTGGGCGAGGAAAGCGGCCTGATCGAGCAGGTCGACTGGCTGATCTACGAACAGGTGATCATTGGCCTCGCCGAAGGCGGGCACAGCTATGTATCGGTCAACGTATCACCGCGGCATTTCCGCTCTGCAGAGTTCAGCGGCCGCCTGTTCGGCCTGCTGGACGCATACGGCGCCGATCCGCAGCGGCTGCGGCTGGAAATAACCGAGGTGGCGCTGCTGGATGATGCCCCGCACACCCTGCGCATCCTGCAGGGGCTGCGCGAGCGCGGCATCCAAGTGCAGCTGGACGATTTCGGTACGGGCTTCTCCGCGCTGTCCTACCTGCACCGTTTCCCGATCAGCACGTTGAAGATCGACCAGAGTTTCATCGCTGGCCTGCATGGGCCGGAAGTGCAGAGCACGCGCGCGCTGGTCGAGGGCGTGCTGTCGCTGGCGCGCACGCTGGGCATCGAAACCATCGGCGAAGGAATCGAGACCGAGGCGCAGCGGCAGACCCTGCGCGAACTGGGGTGCGACTACGGCCAGGGCTACCTGTTGGGGCGGCCCGCCCCGTGGTCGCACGCGGCGGCCTGAGCCCACCGCGTGCGGCTGCATCAACGCAGGGCAGCGCGACGCTTCTCGTCGATCCACTTCGAGGCCTGGGCCGGCTGGTAGTTCTGCATCCACTCCAGCATCGCTTCGATGTCCGAGCCGTACCACAGGTCCTGGCGCTGGTCCGGGTGCAGGAAGCGCTCTTCCACCATGCGATCGATCATGCCGATCAGCGGGGCGTAGAAACCTTCCACATCGAGGAAGGCGCACGGCTTGTTGCCGATGCCCAGCTGGCGCCAGGTCAGCATTTCAAAGATCTCTTCCATGGTGCCGAAGCCGCCGGGCAGGGCGACGAAGCCGTCAGCAAGATCGAACATGCGCGACTTGCGCTCATGCATCGAACCGACGATCTCCAGTTCGGTCAGGCCGCGGTGGGCCACTTCCCAGTCGGCCAGCTGGCGCGGGATCACGCCGGTCACCTCGCCGCCAGCGGCGAGCACGGCATTGGCCACGGTTCCCATCAGGCCGACGTTGCCGCCGCCATACACCAGGCGCAGGCCGTCGCGGGCGATGCGGTCACCCAGGGCAATGGCGCGTTCGGTGTAGGCCGGCTTGCTGCCAGCGTTGGAACCACAGTACACACAGATCGATTTCATGGATCTTCCTGTCTCTTGGCCGGAAACGAAAACGCCCCGTCGCCAACCGCAGGGCGGTCGGGAACGGGGTGTCCTTGGATTATGAGCCCTTCTGTAGAGCCGAGCCATGCTCGGCTGCTCTTCGTTCAGATCGCGGCAAAGACTGAGTCGAGCATGGCTCGACTCTACAAACGCCAAGCAGGCTTACGCGGCAGCGGCCTGTTCGCGGCGCGGGCCTTCACGCAGGGCACGGCCGACCATCCCCACCAGCAGGTCCAGCTCCTCGCTGTCCATGCCGAAGTGCGGGGTGAAGCGCAGCGAGTTCTCGCCACCGTGGATCACGTTGATGCCGTGCTGGCGCAGCCATTCTTCGGTGGAATTGGCGCCGTAGCACTTGAACTGCGGCGCCAGCTCGCAGGAGAACAGCAGGCCGGTACCCTGCACCTTGGTGATCAGGCCGCCCAGCTCGTTCTTCAGCTGCTCCAGCTTGCGTACGGCTTCGGCGCCACGTTCGGCAATGTTGGCGCGCACCTGCGGGGTCAGCTGGGCCAGGGTGGCGCAGGCCACGTCCAGCGCACGCGGGTTGCTGGTCATGGTGTTGCCGTAGATGCCCTTGCGGTACAGCTGCGCGGCATGCTCGGTCACCGCCAGCACCGACAGCGGGTACTGCGCGGCGTTCAGCGCCTTCGAATAGGTTTCCATGTCCGGCGGGTCCAAGCCTTCGAAGCCCGGGTAATCGACCACCGAGAGCACGCCATGCGCGCGCAGGCCGGCCTGGATCGAGTCGAGCAGCAGCAGGCTGCCATGCGCACGGGTCAGTTCGCGGGCCACGGCGTAGAACGACGGCGGCACCGAGCGGCCCGGGTCGCCTTCGCCCATCACCGGCTCCAGGAACACCGCCTCGATGAACCACTGGTTGCGTGCGGCGTCCTCGAACACCTTGCGCAGGCCGGCCTCATCGTACGGCGCCACGGTGATCACCGAATCCTCGCCACGGTAGCTGGCCAGGTGCTGCATGTAGCTCTTGCGGCTGGAATCGGAATACAGGGCAGGGCGGTCGGTACGGCCATGGAAGCTGCCCTTGACCACCACGCGCTTGATCGCAGCGCCAGCGTGGCGCGCACCCGGGTCGGTCTGCAGCTTGGCGTTGACGTCGGCGATGCGCGCGGCCAGGCCGACCGCTTCGGAGCCGGAATTCAGGCACATGAAACGGGCGAATGGGCAGCCGCCACGGCGATGGCCGATCTCGGCGCGCAGGGCGGTGATGAAGCGCTGCTGCGACAGGCTGGGGGTCATGATGTTGGCCATCACCTGCGGGCGGGCCATTGCCTCCAACACGGCGTCCGGGGTGTGCCCGAAGCCGAGCATGCCGTAGCCGCCAGCGTCGTACAGCACGGCGCCCTTCAGGGTGACCACCCACGGGCCGCGCGCAGCCAGTGCCACGTACGGGGTCACCGCGTCATCGGCGTAGAAGTTGACGAAACCATCCTGCATCGCGTCGATCTGCGCCTGTTCGTCCTGCGCCAGCAGCGGCCCCAGGTCGGCCTGCACGCGCGCGAATTCCTCGGCGGCGGCGTCCACCGCGGCGATCAGCTGCGGGTGGTTGGCGGACAGGGCGGTCAGCGTGGCGTCGTCCAGGCCGGAGGTGAGGCGGGTGCCGGGCTGGGCGCGCAGGGGGGCGAGGCGTTCGATGAAGCTCATTGCAGATCTCCTGAAACAATGGGTCGCACGGGTCTTCAAAAGCAAAACGCGCGTCATCACGCGCGCTTGGGGCAGGCTCGTGCAGCGGACTTCCGGCTCGATGCTAGCACTTGTTTTTTTGCGCGATAACCCCGCAAAAGCCTGCTGCATAGCAGCATTTTACGCGACGTTCGCCGCGAAGCGCGCCGGCTCGCAGACGCTGGACGTACAATGCGCGCCATTGTCGACCTGTTGCCGCCCACTGCCTTGAAGAAGTCCGATTTCCATTACGACCTGCCGGCTGAACTGATAGCGCAGGCCCCGCTGGCCGAACGTTCCGCAAGCCGCCTGCTGCTGGTACCGCCGGCGCCCGATGCCTTCACCGATCTGCAGGTGCGCGACCTGCCGTCGCTGCTGCAGCCGGGCGACCTGCTGGTGTTCAACGACACCCGGGTGATCCCGGCGCGCCTGTTCGGGCAGAAGGCCAGCGGTGGCCGCGTGGAGATACTGATCGAGCGCCTGCTGGGCGGCCAGCAGGCACGTGCCCAGGTGGGCGCCAGCAAGTCACCGAAGGCCGGCAGCCGCATCGCGCTGGATGCCGGTGGTGAAGCCGAGGTGCTGGGCCGCGATGGCGAGTTCTACGTGCTGCAGTTCCATGTGCCGGAATCGCTGGAACAGTGGCTAATGCACGCCGGCCCCCTGCCGCTGCCGCCGTACATCCAGCGTGAGCCGGGCGTGGACGATCGCGAGCGCTACCAGACCGTGTTCGCGCGCGAAGTGGGCGCGGTGGCGGCACCGACCGCCGGCCTGCATTTCGACGAACCGCTGCTGGCCGCGCTGAAGGAGAAGGGCGTGGACTTCGGCCACGTCACCCTGCACGTGGGGGCGGGCACCTTCCAACCGGTGCGCGCCGATGACCTGAAGGACCACGTAATGCACCGCGAGTGGCTGAACGTCGGCGCCGAACTGGTGCAGCAGGTGCGGCGCACGCGCGCCGCCGGCGGCCGGGTGATCGGCGTCGGCACCACTGTGGTGCGCGCGCTGGAAAGTGCGATGCGCGATGGCGAGCTGCTGCCGTTTGCCGGTGAAACGCAGATCTTCATCACCCCGGGCTACCGCATCCGCAGCGTCGACGCGATGGTGACCAACTTCCACCTGCCGGAAAGCACCCTGCTGATGATGATTTCCGCGTTTGCCGGCAAGGAGCGGGTGTTCGAGGCCTACCGGCACGCGATCGAGCAGCGCTACCGCTTCTTCAGCTACGGCGACGCGATGCTGCTGTTCCCGCAGGCGGGGGTAGGGCGCTGACCTCTGCCTGCTTGTGGTGGGTGCGCACCGTTGGTGCGCACTTGCAGGTGCCTGGAGACCAGGAAAGCCACGCATGGCGTGGCTCTACTGCCCAGGTAGATCCACACCATGCGTGATGAATCCGGTAGCCCCGGCCATCCCGGGCAAACCGCTCCGCCGGGCATGGCCCGGCGCTACCGGAGCAGGGAGGGCGGTTTTGGGAGACAATGGGCAACTATTTGCCCGAATGACCGCTCCATGTCCCGATTGCAGTTCCAGCTCCAGACCCGCGACGGCCGTGCCCGCCGTGGCCGCCTGACCTTCCCGCGCGGCACGGTGGAAACGCCGGCCTTCATGCCGGTGGGGACCTATGGCTCGGTCAAGGGCATCCTGCCGGACCAGGTGCGTGCGCTGGGCGCCGAGATCATCCTCGGCAACACCTTCCACCTGTACCTGCGCCCGGGCCTGGACGTCATCGCCGACCACGGCGGCCTGCATGGCTTCTGCCGCTGGGATGGCCCGATCCTGACCGATTCGGGTGGTTTCCAGGTGTTCTCGCTGGCCCACCGCCGCAAGATCACCGAGCAGGGCGTGACCTTCGCCTCGCCCACCGATGGTGCCCGCGTGTTCCTGGGCCCGGAAGAGAGCATGAAGATCCAGAAGGTGCTCGATTCGGACGTGGTGATGATCTTCGACGAGTGCACCCCTTATCCGGCCACCGAGGATGTGGCGCGCCGCTCGATGGAGCTGAGCCTGCGCTGGGCCCAGCGCAGCCGCAACGCGCATGACCAGCTCGGCAACGACGCGGCCCTGTTCGGCATCGTCCAGGGCGGCGTGCACACCGATCTGCGCAGCCGTTCGGCCGAGGCCCTGCAGGCAATCGGCTTTGACGGCTATGCCATCGGCGGCCTGGCCGTGGGCGAGCCGGAGCACGAGCGCAACGCCATGCTCGACCACCTGGACCCGGAGCTGCCGGGCGACCGTCCGCGCTATCTGATGGGTGTGGGCCGGCCGGAGGACCTGGTCGAGGGTGTCGCACGTGGCGTGGACATGTTCGACTGCGTGATGCCGACCCGCAATGCGCGCAACGGCCACTATTTCACCTCGTTCGGCACCGTCCGCATCCGTAATTCCCAGTACGCGCGCGACATGGACCCGATCGAGCCGGGCTGCGGCTGCGTGGCCTGCACCGGTGGCTATACCCGTTCCTACCTGCGCCACCTGGACCGCTGCAACGAAATGCTGGCGCCGATGCTGGGCACCCTGCACAACCTGTTCTATTACGAAAAGCTCATGGCCGACATCCGTGCGGCCATCGAGGCGGGAACCTTCCTGGCCTTCCGTGAGTCTTTCTATGCGGCACGCGGGGCGGTGGCGCCGCCCCTCTAACCCGGACGCCCCCTGCCAAACGGCCCAAGGACGAACGCCCGGGGCCGTGGCATACTTCAAGGCTGACCCAGATCCGCGGTCGACACCTCGTGCCCGTGAAACGGCCGAAGCGCCGCCCAACCAAAGGACCAACGATGAACCTGCTTGCCTTCCTGATTCCCGCCGCCCACGCCCAGGCCGCCGGCGGCCAACCGCAGGGCATGGGCCTGACCACGCTGCTGTTCCCGGTCATCCTGATCGCCATCATGTACTTCCTGATGATCCGCCCGCAGATGAAGCGGCAGAAGGAGCACAAGGCCATGCTGGAGAAGATCAAGCGTGGCGATGAAGTGCTGACCAACGGCGGCATCGCCGGCATCGTCACCGACATCGGCGACAACTTCATCACCATTGAAGTGGCTGACAACGTGCGCATCCGCGTGCAGAAGGGTGCTGTCGGCAACGTGCTGCCGGCCGGTACCCTGAAGTCGGCCCAGTAAGCCACTCCCTTTCCGATGCACAACCGCGGCGCCGGGGATGGCGCCGCGCGGGACCCAAGCAATGCTCGAATTTCCACGCTGGAAGTACGTCGTCATCCTGATCGTACTGGCGCTCAGCGCGCTGTACGCGCTGCCCAACATCTACCAGAAGGACCCGGCCATCCAGATCACCGCCAACCGTGGCGGGCAGATCGACGATGCGCTGCGCGACCGTGTGCTGGCCGACCTGAAAAAGGCCGGCATCGCCACCATCGGTGCCGAAAAGGAAGGGGAAAGCCTGATCGTCCGCCTGTCGGACCTGAAGTCGCAGTCCGCCGCCAGCGACGTCCTGCGTGACACCGTCGGCGAGAAGTACACCGTGGCGCTGAACCTGGCTTCGACCGTGCCGGACTGGCTGGCCAACCTCGGCGGTCGCCCGATGGTGCTGGGCCTGGACCTGCAGGGCGGCGTGCATTTCGTGCTGCAGGTCGACCAGAAGGCTGCCCTCGACAAGCGCCTGGATGCCTATACCGAAGACGTGCGCAGCACGCTGCGCGACGCCCGCATTCCGTACCAGTCGGTGGAACGCCGTGCCGACAACAGCATCGTGGCCAACCTGAGTCCGTCCGCCGGCGACGACGCCGCGCAGCGTGCGCGCGCCGCCCTGGTGAAGGCGCAGCCGACGCTGGGCTATGACGTCAGTGGCAACCGCATCACGGTCACCGTGCCGGAGACCGAGATCACCCAGATCGCCAATGGCGCCATCGAGCAGAACATCAACACCCTGCGCAACCGTGTGAACCAGTTGGGCGTGGCCGAACCGATCATCCAGCGGCAGGGTGCAGACCGCGTGGTCGTGCAGCTGCCGGGTGTGCAGGACACCGCCGAAGCCAAGCGCATGATCGGCGCCACCGCCACCCTGGAGTACCGCGCGGTGGTCGAGGGCAATGCGCAGGACGCCATCAATTCCGGCCGCATCCCGCCGGAGGCGAAGGTGTACCAGCGTCGTGACGGCCTGGGCCCGGTGCTGCTGAACAAGCGCGTGATCGTCACCGGTGACCAGATGGTCGGCGCGCAGGCGGTGACCGATCCGAACAGTGGCTCTCCGGCCGTCAGCGTGACGCTGAACAATGTCGGCGGCCAGCGCATGTTCGACTTCACCAGCGCCAACGTGAACAAGCCGATGGCGGTGGTCTACACCGAGCGCGTGCCGACCGTGACCGTCGTCGACGGCCAGGAAGTGCGTGGCTTCAAGGTCAACGAGGAAGTGATCTCGGTGGCCAACATCAATGGTGTGTTCGGCAAGAACTTCCAGACCACCGGCCTGCAGAAGAAGGAAGCCGAGGACCTGGCCAAGCTGCTGAAGTCGGGTTCGCTGGCTGCGCCGATGGACTTCGTCGAAGAGCGCGTGGTCGGCCCGAGCCTGGGCGCCGAGAACGTCAAGAACGGCATGCGCGCGGTCGTGTTCGCATTCCTGTTCACCCTGGTGTTCTTCAGCATCTACTACCGCATGTTCGGTGTGATCACCTCGGCGGCAATGCTGTTCAACCTGCTGATCGTGGTGGCGGTGATGTCGCTGTTCGGCGCGACCATGACCCTGCCGGGCTTCGCCGGCCTGGCGTTGTCGGTCGGCCTGTCGGTGGACGCCAACGTGCTGATCAACGAGCGTATCCGAGAAGAGCTGCGTGCCGGCGTGCCGGGCAAGACCGCGATCGTGACCGGTTACGAGCGTGCTTCGGGCACCATCCTCGACGCCAACCTGACCGGCCTGATCGTCGGTGTGGCGCTGTTTGCATTCGGTACCGGTCCGCTGAAGGGCTTCGCGCTGACCATGATCATCGGTATTTTCGCCTCCATGTTCACCGCGATCACCGTGTCGCGTGCGCTGGCGACGCTGATCTACGGCCGCCGCAAGAAGCTCCAGAACGTGGCCATCTGACGGGACGACACGCACAATGAAACTGTTTCCGCTGCACATCCTCCCGAACGACACCAAGATCGACTTCATGCGCTGGCGCCATGTCGCCATGGCAGTCACCATCGTGGTGTTTCTGGCCTCGGTCGCCATCATCGGCATCAAGGGCTTCAACTACGCACTGGACTTCACCGGCGGCACCCTGATCGAAACGCGTTTCGAGAAGGCCGTGGACGTCGAGCAGGTCCGCGCCAAGCTGGAGCAGAACGGCTTCGACGGTGCCCAGGTGCAGAGCGTCGGTGGCAACACCGACCTGCTGATCCGCCTGGCGCCGCACGGCGAGCATGCGCCGGGCACCGGTGATGCCGCTGCCGAGGACAAGGCCACCGCCGCGGCCGTGGTGAAGGTGCTGTCCAGCGCCGACAACCAGGCCACGGTGATGAGTACCGCATTCGTCGGCCCGCAGATCGGCAAGGACCTGGCGAAGAATGGCCTGTACGCCACCATCTTCATGCTGGCCGGCTTCCTGATCTACATCGCGGTGCGCTTCGAATGGAAGTTCGCGGTCACCGCCAGCATCGTGGCGATGTTCGACCTGATCGTGACGGTCGCCTACGTGTCCCTGCTGGGCCGTGAGTTCGACCTGACCGTGCTGGCCGGCCTGCTGTCGGTGATGGGCTTTGCGATCAACGACATCATCGTGGTGTTCGACCGCGTCCGCGAGAACTTCCGCAGCCTGCGCGTGGACTCGATGGAAGTGCTGAACCGCTCGATCAACCAGACGCTGTCGCGTACGGTGATCACCGCGGTGATGTTCTTCCTGTCGGCGCTGGCGCTGTACATGTACGGCGGCAGCTCGATGGAAGGCCTGGCTGAGACGCACATGATCGGTGCAGTGATCGTGGTGTTGTCCTCGATCCTGGTGGCGGTGCCGATGCTGACGATCGGTTTCCTGCGCGTGAGCAAGCAGGACCTGCTGCCGAAGGCGAAGGACGTCGAGGCCCTGGCCCGTCGCCCGTAATCGCTTGCTGCACGCAGCACACAGAGAACCCCGCGCAAGCGGGGTTTTTTGTTGGCAGGGCTACGCCCTGCACCCGCGGTAGTGCCGGCCGCTGGCCGGCAACAGCAACAGCGTGCATTCCGTGGTTGGGCGGGACGGTGTCGGAGTGCGGGGACGCCGCAAGTACGTCCCTGTAGGCTTGGCAGCCGCATCCATGCGGCTGACACCCCGCACTCCGACACCGCCCCACCTTTGACAGATTCCTGCGGCTGTCGGTAGGTGTCGACCTTGGTCGACACATCTGTCAGATATCGAATGAATTCAACCGTTTCGACCAAGGTCGACACCTACCAAGGCCGCACGCCGTTCCAACAGATCGCGGAAATCTGTCGAAGGCGGGGTGGGGCCGGTTGAGGGGGCGTGAGCCGCATGGGCCCGAGGTATGCCTCGGGCGGGTTGGGCAGGACGCCCAACCCCGGTCTTGCCGTGTGCGCAGGAGTGCGCACACGAGCAAGCGGCGACCGAGCTTACATGGACGTACTTGCAGCGTCCGCCTCAACCGGACCCACCCCGGCATCCCTCAGTAGCCCGGCTTTTGACGTTGCTGTTGAGGTTGCCGGCCAGCGGCCGGCACTACCGCAGGTGCAGGGTGCAACCCTGCAAAGAAACCCCACCCTACGCCAGCGTCGGTTGTGCATTCGGCCCCCGCACACTACGATCCTGCGGTTCGCGCGCGCATGCGCGCACCCATATTCCTGCTGAGCGCCCCGCGCGCCGCATCTGCCAACCCGAGGTATCCATGGTCATCAAACCGCGTGTCCGCGGCTTCATCTGCGTCACTACCCACCCGACTGGCTGCGAGGCCGCGGTCAAGCAGCAGATCGACTACATCCGCGCCCGCCCGCCGATCCAGAACGGCCCCAAGCGCGTGCTGGTGATCGGCGCCTCCACCGGCTACGGCCTGGCCGCACGCATCACCGCCGCGTTCGGCAGTGGCGCGGCAACGCTGGGCATCTTCTTCGAACGCCCGGGCAGTGAATCCAAGCCGGGTACCGCCGGCTGGTACAACTCGGCTGCGTTCCACAAGTACGCCGACGAAGCCGGCCTGTACGCCAAGAGCATCAATGGCGATGCCTTCTCCGATGAAGTGAAGGCCAAGACCATCGAAATGATCAAGGCCGATCTGGGCCAGGTCGATCAGGTCGTCTACAGCCTGGCGGCGCCGCGCCGCAAGCACCCCAAGACCGGCGAGATCATCAGCTCCACGCTGAAGCCGATCGGCGAGCCGATCACCCTGCGTGGCCTGGATACCGACAAGGAAGTGATCACCGAGACCACTCTGCAGCCGGCCACGCCGGAAGAGATCGCCGGTACCGTTGCGGTGATGGGTGGCGAAGACTGGCAGATGTGGATCGACGCGCTGGCCGATGCCGGCGTGCTGGCCAACGGCTGCACCACCACCGCCTTCACCTACGTGGGCGAAGAGATCACCCAGGCCATCTACTGGAACGGCTCGATCGGCGCCGCCAAGAAGGACCTGGACAACAAGGTGCTCGGGCTGCGCGAGAAGCTGGCCAAGATCGGTGGCGACGCGCGCGTGTCGGTGCTGAAGGCCGTGGTGACCCAGGCCAGCTCGGCCATTCCGACCATGCCGCTGTACCTGTCGCTGCTGTTCAAGGTGATGAAGGAAAAGGGTACTCACGAAGGCTGCATCGAGCAGCTCGACGTGCTGTACGGCATCCTTTACGGCGGCAGGGCCGATGGCACGGCGGTCGACCGCCTGCGCCACGATCTGGTCGATGGCGATGGCCACACCGTTGCGCTGGTCGACGAGGAAGGCCGCCTGCGTGCCGACTACAAGGAAATGGCGGCGGACGTGCAGGGCAAGGTGGTCGCGCTGTGGCCGCAGGTGACCAACGAGAACCTGTACGAAATCAGCGACCTGGCCGGTTACAAGGCCGACTTCCTGCGCCTGTTCGGTTTTGGCGTGGAGGGCGTCGACTACGAGGCCGACGTCAATCCGGACGTGAAGATCGACAACCTGGTCGACATGACCTGATCAACGAAAAGGCCGGCGAAAGCCGGCCTCTTCGTTTGGTAGTGCCGGCCGCTGGCCGGCAACCCCGGGTACCAGAGGCTGCCGGTCAGCGGCCGGCACTACCCTCGGTCACCCGAATTCGAAACCCATCTCCGGCAACGCCGGGCCGACGAAATCGCCCTGCACGTAATCCACGCCGGCACTGAACAGCAGGGTCATCGAATTGGCGTCGCTGACGAACTCGGCGATGGTGCGGATACCGGCCTCCTGCGCGCGTGCGGTGATCTGGCTGATGCGATCGATGTTCTCGCGGGTGGCCGCCAGATCGCTGGTGAAACCGCGGTCCAGCTTGAGGAATTGCGGCTGGAAGTGGGCGAGCAGCTGGAACGAATCCAGTCCGGAACCGAACTGTTCCAGGCCGATGCGGCAGGCCAGGGGCGCCACTTCAGCAAGGAACTGCTGCGCACTGCGCAGGTGGGTGAACACCTTGGCTTCCGGCGCATGCAGCCACAGCCGTTCGCCGGGTACACCCTGCGCCTGCAGCTCGCGGCGCAGGGTGGCGATCATCTGCGGGTCATCGAACGATTCCGGCGTGACCTTCACCAGCACCTGGGTGGCATGACCCGCACGCGCGCGTTCACCCAGCACCGCGATCGCCTGCGAGACCACCCAGCGGTTGATGTCGGCCAGCAGCCCGTGTTCTTCGGCGATGCCCAGGAACGCGGTTGGGCTCAGCAGTTCGCCATTGTGTTCCAGGCGCAGGTAGGCCTCGTAAAGCTCCAGTGGCTCCCCCTGCAGGTTCAGCACCGGCTGGTAGTGCAGCTGGAAGCCGTCGCCAGCCAGCGCCTCGCGGATGCGGGCGACCCAGCGCAGCACGCGCTCTTCCTCGACCCGGTCGGCGGCGGCCGGGTCGAAGATGCGGCAGGTGTTGCCCAGTTCGGCGGCGGCCTGCGTGCATTCGCTCGCGCGTGCCAGCACCTGGCCGATGCTGGCGATCTTCTCGCCCACCTGCACGCCACCGATGCTGACCGTTACCGTGGCCGAACGCGCACCGATGCTGAAGACGTGTGCGGCGTAGGCTTCGCGGATGCGCTCGGCCAGCGCCACGGTCTGCGCGTAGGGCCCGGCCTGCAACACGGCGAAATTGTGTTCGCCGAAGCGGGCCAGTTGCGCGTCCGCGCCAACTACTTCGGCCAGCAGGCCGGCGAGGGCGCCGATCAGCGTGTCGGCCGAGGCCAGGCCGATGTCCGGCAGCAGGCGCGCATAGTGGTCCGGCTCGATCAGCAGCAGTCCGAACTGGCCCTCGCTGCGCCCGGCCTGGGCCACTGCACTTTCCAACTGCAGCATGAAGGTCGGTCGGTTGAGCAGGCCGGTCACCTGGTCACGCTGGCGCAGGTCCTCGACCTCGCGTGCCAACTCGGGATCGAACTCCATGCGGCGGCGGAGCACCACCTGCAGGCAGGATTCGCCCTCGTAGGTGGCGGCGGTGAATTCCATCGTCGCCGGGAACGCACTGCCATCCTGGTGGCGCGCGTCGAGCTGGTACTGCGGCGGCGGCGCTTCGCCGCGGCTGAGGCCCTTCAGCAGCTGCTTGAAGCCTTCCACGTGCTGCGCGGCAACCATGTCCAGCAGCGAGATGCCTTCGATATCGTCGAAATGCTCGTAACCGAACATCTCCAGGTAAGCGTCGTTGGCACGGATGTGCATGCCTTCATGCACGTAGGCGATGGGATCGCGCGAGGAGGCAATCAGCGCATCGCAGCGGCGCTCGGTCTCACGCATCTGCGCCTCGATGCGGCGCAGGCCACGCCGTGCCTGCAGGTCCACCCACTGGTCACGGACCACGGCCAGCAGGTGCTCGGAACGCTGGCGCAGGGCGAGGGCACGGATGCCATGGCTGCTGGCCTGTACCAGTTCGTCTTCGTCGATGCGCTCGGCCAGCAGTACCAGCGGAATATCCTTGCCGCTGGCGGCAATATGCTGGGCCACCAGCGGCAGCGGAATGCCCTGCGAAGGCGAGGCCAGCACCAGGTCGATGGCCTGGCTGGCCAGCACCTGGGCCAGCTCGGCAGCATCCTGCGGGCGCCACGGACGCACCGCGATGCCGCTGTTGCGCAGGGTGCTGACGATGGCTTCGGCATTCTCGCCGCTGTCATCGACGATCAGCAGGCGGATGGTGATGTCGTTCGCGTTCTGCATGCACTGCTCCCCAATCTGCGAATCTAGATACACGATGCGCGGCGAACCGTCCATGCGCGCACCCCTTGCGCGCAACGAACGGCGATGTGGTTCACACCACGCCACCGGCCGCGTGGCCGCTGGCCCAGGCCCACTGGAAGTTGTAGCCGCCCAGCCAGCCGGTCACATCCAGCACCTCGCCGACGAAATGCAGGCCGGGTACGCGCTTGGATTCCATTGTCGAGGACGACACCTCGGCGGTATCCACGCCGCCCAGGGTGACTTCGGCGGTGCGATAGCCCTCGGTGCCGCTGGCCACCAGCGGGAACGCGCCCAGCAGCTGCGCGGCCTGGCGCAGCACCGGCTCGTCCAGCTGACGCACCGGGCGGTCCGGCAGCCAGTGCTCGCACAGGCGCTGCCCCAGCCGCTTGGGCATCACGTCGCCCAGCACGGTGCGCAGCTCGGCGGCGGGCCGCTCGCGCTTCATCTGGCGCAGCCACTCGCCCGCATCCTGGCCCGGCAACAGGTCCAGCTCCAGCGCATCGCCGGGCTGCCAGAACGACGAAATCTGCAGGATCGCCGGGCCGCTCACGCCGCGGTGGGTCAGCAGCATGAAGTTCTGGAAGCGCTTGCCGTTGCAGCGTGCCTCGATCGGCAGGGCGACACCACTCAGATCGGCCAGCCGCTCCTGGTGCTTGCCGCTGAGCGTGAGCGGCACCAGTCCTGCGCGGGTCGGCAACACCTCGTGGCCGAACTGGCGGGCAATCTCGTAGCCGAAGCCGGTGGCGCCCATGCTCGGAATCGACAGGCCGCCGGTGGCCACCACCAGCGAGGCGCAGTGGAACAGGCCATGGGTGGTGTGCACGCGGAAACCATCGCTGCCGTGCTCGATGCGCTGCACGCTGCATTCGGTGCGGATCTGGGCACCGGCCGCCTGGCATTCGTCCACCAGCATCTTCACGATCTGCTTGGACGAGATGTCGCAGAACAGCTGGCCCAGTTCCTTTTCGTGATAGGCGATGCCGTGCTTGTTGACCAGCTCGATGAAGTGCCAGGGCGTGTAGCGTGCCAGCGCCGACTTGCAGAAGTGCGGGTTGGCCGACAGGAAGTTGGCTGGAGTGGTGCCGGTGTTGGTGAAGTTGCAGCGGCCACCGCCGGACATCAGGATCTTCTTGCCGACCTTGTTGGCATGGTCGATCACCTGCACCTGGCGGCCGCGCTGGCCAGCCGTGATCGCGGTCATCAGCCCGGCCGCGCCGGCGCCGATGACCACCACGTCGCAGCGGATCGTGCTCATGCCTTGGCGCGCTTGCGCCAGTTCGGGATCACGTCGAGCTGCATCTGATCGTTGAGCAGCTGCACTTCACCGTCCTGGATCAGCACGCTCCAGCGCATCGCGCGCTGGATCTGCTGGCCCCACAGTTCGACGAAGGCACCATCGAGGTCAACCACCGACAGGTTGTCGAAGCGCGCCAGGCCCTTGCCCTGCTTGCCCCACCAGATCTCCGAGGCGTTGCCGCCGTAATTGACCACCTGCACCTGTCGGCTGCGGTTGCTGGCCTTGCGGATGCGGGATTCGTCGGGATGGCCCAAGTCGATCCATTGCAGGATGTCGCCGGTGTAGTCGTGTTCCCACAGGTCCGGCTCATCGTCGGTACTGAGGCCGCGGCCGAATTCCAGGCGGTCGCCGGCGTTCAGCGCGAAGGCGAGCAGGCGCACCATCAATCGTTCGTCGGTCTCGGACGGGTGCTGGGCCAGGGTCAGGTTGTGGGTCGCGTAGTAGCCGCGATCCATGTCGCTGATCTGCAGTTCGGCCTTGCGGATGGTGGCGGTAAGAGCCATGGGGGATCCGTGGGACTAAAGACGTCAATGATAGAGGTTTGCTCCAAGGGTGTCCGTTGCCGGGCTGTCTGCGCAGCGTCAACGGTGGCACTCTTGGCGCTCTTTCCCGTGGCCGGAATGGACGCCATGACCCTGCCCAGCCACCTGCAGCTGCCCCCCGGCCACTGGCCCAGCCTGCTCGATGGCCTGTGCGCGCGCTTCCCGCGCATCGACCGTGCGCAATGGCAGGACCGCTTCGCCCGGGGCCGTGTGCAGGATGCGCAGGGCAAGGCACTGGCGCCGGACATGCCTTGGCAGGTGGGGCTGGAAATCCAGTACTTCCGCGAGGTCGCCGACGAGCCGGTGATTCCCTTCGCCGAGACCATCCTGCATCTGGATGCGTACCTGCTGGTGGCCGACAAGCCGCACTTCCTGCCGGTAACGCCGGCCGGTGGGTATGTGTGCGAAACCCTGCTGTCGCGCCTGGTCGCACGCACCGGCAACACCGAACTGGCGCCGTTGCACCGCCTGGACCGGCTGACCGCCGGCCTGGTGCTGTTCTCGACCCAGGCGGCCACGCGCGATGCCTATCAGCGGCTGTTCCGCGAGCGGCGCATCGAGAAGACCTATGAGGCGCTGGCACCGGCGCTGCCCGGGCTGGCGTTTCCGTTGCAGCGGGACAGCCGTCTGGTGCCGGGGGAGCCGTTCTTCCGCATGGTCGAAGTGCCGGGCGAGCCAAATGCGCGCAGCCTGATCGAGCCGATCGAGGCCGAAGGGTCGGTCTGGCGCTACCGGCTGAAGCCGGAAACCGGTCGCAAGCATCAGCTGCGCGTGCATATGGCGATGCTGGGCG
>NZ_CVIW01000030.1:0-30887 GCF_001499715.1 Stenotrophomonas thermophila
CCCCCGCGAACCCAACCCGCCCGGCCAAACCCCATGACGAGCTTTACGCGGCCAACCCACGAGGGGCTGCGCCGTTGGCTGGAAACTACACCAGCGCGCGAAACACCAACGCCAAAATCGCCGGCACCGCCTGGATCATGAAAATGCGGCGGCTCACGCTGTAGGCGCCATAGCACCCGGCCACCACCACGCAGGCCAGCGAGAACGTCACCAGCACCGGCTGCCCGATCACCAGCCCCACCACGATGCCTGCTGCCAGGAAGCCGTTGTACAGGCCCTGGTTGGCCGCCAGCACCCGCGTGGTCTCCGCCTTCTCCGGCGTGTTGCGGAAGGTCTTCAGGCCCAGCGGGCGGGTCCACAGGAACATCTCCAGCACCAGGAAGTACAGGTGCAGCACCGCGACCAGCACGGTCAGCAGCAGCGCGATCAGCGACATCGTTTCTCTCCTCGGGAAGACTGGGCCGCGTCAGCGGTCGCGCGGCAGTTTCTTTTCTTCGCGCAGCACGCCGAACGCGGCCAGGGTCATGAAGCCGGCCACCACCACGCCACCCATGAACACCACGTGCGAGCCGAACAGGGACAGCCCCTTGTGCAGCCACGCAAAGCTCAGGTCCGCGCCCCGGTAGACCACCGTGTCGATCGCTGCGCCGGCCTTATAGCGCCACTGGCGGTCCACGCGGGTGTAGATGGTTTCGCGCGCCGGCTTGGCCAGCGCGAATTCACTGGCGCGGGTCATCACCTGCACCACCGCGACCATCAGCGGCATCGGCGAGGCCGCCAGCACCGAGAAGCCGATCAGGATCGCGAAACCAGGAATCAGCAGCGCCGGCGCAATGCCATGCCGGGACAGCAGCCAGCGGGTCAGGGCGAGCTGCATCAGCAGCGCCAGTGCGTTCACCGCCAGGTCGATACGCGAGAAGAACGCGGTGGCGGCGCCTGCATCATTGAATGAGGCACGCACGATAGTGGCCTGCTGGTTGTACAAAAGGGTGCCAATGCCCACACCGAACAGCACCATGATCGCCAGCCAACGCAGCAGGGGTTCGCGAACGATCAGCTTGAGGCCGTCGAGCACACTACCGCCCATCGGTTTTTCTCCCGACACCAGCCGCTGCTCACGCTCGCGCAGCACCGCCCAGTGCCGCAAGCGCCAGATGCAGAACAGGCAGACCATCAGGAATCCGGTGGATACCAGCATCAGGTTGGCAATACCCACCCTCTGCACCAGCACACTGGTGATGAACGGCCCGAGGAAGGCACCGATGGTGCCGGCCGCGCCGATGTATCCGTAGAAGGCACGCGCCTGCGCGTTTGAAAAGACGTCGGCCATGAAGCTCCAGAACACCGCCACCGCGAACAGGTTGAAGACGCTGATCCAGAAGAAGAAGGCCATGCCGCGCCCCGGCACGTTGCTATCGAACAACGCATAGAAAACCAGCAGAGTGACGATGAAGAACCCATACACCGCCGGCAGGAACACCCGCCGCGGGAACCGGCTGACCAGCCAGCCGTACACCGGCTGCAGCACCAGCATGATCACGAACACGCAGGAAAACAGGAACTGCAGGACAAAGTCCTTCAACGCAATGCCGTGGCTGGCGAACCAGGCGATCAGCACTGGCGGGAACACCGTTTCCAGGTCCGCCGAGGCAGCCATCGCCTCACGCACCGGGCGCAGCACGTAGTAGCCACTGAGCAGGCAGAAGAAGTACAGGAACGACCACCACAGCGCCGGCGACTCACGCAGTGCCGCCGTCAGCCCACGCAGCGGCCCCTTGCCCTTCACCGCGCTCACGCGGCGTCCCTCGCCAGAAGACGGCGGTTGGACAGCGGCATGGCAGGCTCCGGGGCGGTGAAGCGCGTACGTTAGCCAATGCACTGCAACATCGCCAGCGTGACGCGCGCACCGATGGCCGCAACGTAGTGGCATGAGAGGCAGGAACGACACGTTCGGACACACTTCCAGAGCGTCAAAATGCCAACTTTTTCAACGAGATGCGCATTCATCTTCGCTTTGTTTGTGCACAGGGGAAAAGCGGCGCTAGAATCGCCATCAGCAGTCGCGCACGGGTCCAACCGATGAAAAAGAACAGCCTGCGTCGTCCGATCCGATCGGCGGCCACCGGTTTGCTGGGCATGTTGATGCCCGTTGCCTTGTCCACCACCGCGCAGACCCCGCCGGCGTTGCCGCCAATGCCGACCAACATCGAAACTGCTGCGGGTCCCACCGTCGCCCACACCCAGCCAGCGGCCTACCGCACCGGCCTGGTGCCCCGCGTGCAGGCCCCGGCGCCCGGCTTCAACGTCGCCAACATCGAATCGATGGCGCAGCAGCTCACCTATGGCGAACGCGTGCCGGGCATGGCGGTGGCGATCGTGCAGGGCGGCCGTATCCTCAGCGCGCGCGGCTATGGCGTCACCGACGTCAACAATCCGCTGCCAGTTGATGCGCACACCGTGTTCCGCCTGGCCTCGCTGTCCAAGGCCTTCGCCGGCACCATGGCCGGCCTGCTGGTCAACGACGGCACGCTGCGCTGGGACAGCAAGGTCACCGACTACGTGCCGGGTTTCCGCCTGAACTCGCCGGAAGCCACTGATCGCCTGACCGTGGCCGACGTGCTCAGCCATCGCGTCGGCCTGCCGTACAACGCCTACGACCGCGACATCGAAGGCAACGCCGAGTACTACGCGTTGACCCAGAAACTGGCCAACACCAGCCTGAAGTGCCTGCCGGGCGAGTGCTATGCCTACCAGAACGTGGCCTTCAGCCTGATCGGCGATGTCGTCTACGCGGCCTCCGGCAGCTTCTACGAGCAGTCGGTCGAGCGCCGTATCTTCAAGCCGCTGGGCATGAACGATGCCAGCCTCGGCCTGGCCGGCATCCAGGCCAGTTCGCGCTGGGCGCGTCCGCACGTGCGCAGCCGCAACGGCTGGGTCTCGCTGACGCCGAAGCCGACCTACTACCGGGTCGCCCCGGCGGCCGGCGTCAATGCCAGTGCCAGCGACATGGCGCAGTGGCTGCTCGCCCACACCGGCCACCGCCCCGACGTGCTGCCGGCACCGCTGCTGGCCACGCTGCATTCGAGCCTGATCAGCACCCCCGGCGAGATGCGTTCAGGCTGGCGCCGTGAGCGCCTGCATTCGGCGGGCTATGCCCTGGGCTGGCGCACCTTCGACTACGCCGGCCACGACGTGGTGTTCCATGCCGGTGCCGTACAGGGTTACCGCGGCCTGGTCGCGCTGGTGCCGGAACGCGATCTGGGCATCGCCATCATGTGGAACGGCGAAAGCAGCCTGCCCAGCGGCCTGCTGCCGACCGTGCTCGACTCCGCGCTCGGCCTGCCGGCGCAGCGCTGGCTGGACGTGGACACCGACTTCGGCAGCGACAACCTGATGGCCGAGGGCAGCAGCCCTGCGCAGCAGCAGGACAAGCGCAAGGGCAAGGGCGCCTCGAGCAACCGCGCGGTGGCTTCCCCGCGCTGATCCGGCGGGCTCGACCGTGAGCATCAAGGGCGGCCTGGGGGCCGCCCTTTTTGTTGTTTTGTAGGACCTGGCCATGCCCGGCCAGCTCGGAAGACAGGCCCCTGCTCCACAGATGCAGCGCGTCAAACGTCAGAAAGGCAGTCGGCCATGGCTCGGTGCTGGCAATGGCCCCATAAAAAACCCCCTCCCCGCTGGGCAGCCAGGGAAGGGGTTTCAGGATGCGGCTATCGGGAAGTACTTAGATCAGCGGTGCCGGGGTTGCCGGCAGAGCGACCGGAGCGGCCTTCTTCTTGCGGGCGGCCGGCTTGCGCTTGGCAACCTTCTTCGCTGCCTTCTTCGGGGCAGCCTTCTTGGTGGCCTTCTTCGCGGTCTTCTTCACTGCCTTCTTGGCGGTCTTCTTGACGGCCTTCTTGGCAGTTGCCTTCTTCGCGACCTTCTTGGCCGGCTTGCGGGCCGTTGCCTTCTTGGCAGTCTTCTTGGTGGCCTTCTTGGTGGCCTTCTTGGCAGTGGACTTCTTGGCGACCTTCTTCGCCGCCTTCTTCACTGCCTTCTTCGCAGTGGCCTTCTTGGCGACCTTCTTCGCAGCCTTCTTCACCGCCTTCTTGGCAGTCGCCTTCTTCGCGACCTTCTTCACTGCCTTCTTGGCAGCGGCCTTCTTCGCGACCTTCTTCACCGCTTTCTTGGCGGCGGGCTTTTTCTTCGCAGCTTTCTTGGTTGCCATGGGATGGCTCCTCGTCAGTGATAGGGAGTTGAAACGCCCAGGTGGATCAAACCCGCGGATGCTGCGTGCGGGGACCGCCGGCGCGTCAGGCGCGCCGTTACGGATGCGGCAATGCCAGCCTCGATCGGCGGAGCGGGCATCGGAACGGGAGTTGCCTTGCATTTCTCCGGGGGAAGCGGGGCCATGTCCACCGTCATCAAGGTCGCGGTGGTCTTGAAGGGGCTGCTTCGCATCGGACGATTGATTCTGCGCACTCGGTTGGGCAGGCAAGGTCTGCTGAGGCGAAACCTAATCACGGTTTTTTTTACTGTCAACAACCCCCGCGAAAAATTTTCACATCCGCGCCATCCATGGTGGTGCCTGCACGGTCGCCACGCTCCGCGCTCGACGACCGCCGAAGCGCCACGCACGCATGCTGCCTGCAGCAACAACCATGCAAGCGTTGAACAAAAAGTACTTGAAATAAGCACTCTGCGCAGATGCATGCACGTCGGTGGCCACTGCGTGCACACATCGCCAGCACCGGCTGCCGCTGGCACCAACGCCAGCACAACGGCGCCGCAACGGGGGGCAAAAAGTTTTCACATCCGAGTACGTCGGCGCGGGGCGGAAACGCGGATTTGCGCAAAACTGCGCACGCCGATCGGCACTGATTGTCAGTCCGCTGATGCCACGCCGAGGGTGCCAAGCGAACCGGCCGTCATGAGTCCGACGCACTCGCCAAAACGAAAACGGCCACCCGAAGGTGGCCGTTTCAGAATCCGCAAGCGCGACTCAGTGGTCGTCGCTCTCCAGGACTTCGGCGTACGCGTCCGGATCCAGCAGATCGTTGACCTCTTCGGCGTTGGCCAGTTCGACCACGAACATCCAGCCTTCGCCGTAGGCATCTTCGTTGATGGTTTCCGGCTTGTCGGACAGGGCCGAGTTGACCTCGACGACCTTGCCGCTGATCGGGCTGTAGACGTCCGAGGCGGCCTTCACCGACTCGACAACGGCGATCTGTTCGCCGGCCTTGGCCTCGGCGCCGACTTCGGGCAGTTCGACGTAGACCAGGTCACCCAGCAGGCCCTGGGCGTGGTCGGAAATACCGACGGTGACGCGGCCATTGCCTTCGACACGGGCCCACTCATGGGACTTGAGGAACTTGAGGTCGCCGGGGATCTCGCTCATGGGACTGCTCCAGAGATATGCAGGGGGTGGAAAAACGGGGCTAGTGTAACCAACCGGCCGCCACTGCTGTCAGTGACGACCGGCACGTTCGGATCAGGCGTCGGCGAGCACGCCGGGCTGGGCCTGGCCTTCGCGCACGAACGGGAACTTGACCACGCGTACCGGCACCTGCCGGCCGCGGATGTCGACGGTGACCTGGCCGAGTTCACCGGCCGGTACGCGGGCGAAGGCGATGCCCTTGGCCAGCGTCGGCGAGAAGGTGCCGGACAGGATCTCGCCCTCGCCGCTGGCCGTCGTCACTGCCTGGCCGTGGCGCAGCACGCCCTTTTCGTCCATCACCAGGCCGATCATCTGGCGCGCGGTGCCGGCAGCCTTCTGCGCTTCCAGCGCGCCGCGGCCGATGAAGTCGCGGCCTTCGTCCAGCGACACGGTCCAGGCCAATGCTGCCTCAAATGGGCTGATCTCTTCGTCCATGTCCTGGCCGTACAGGTTCATGCCGGCTTCCAGGCGCAGCGTGTCGCGCGCGCCGAGGCCTGCCGGCTTCACGCCTGCCGCCAGCAGGCGGTTCCAGAACGCGACCACGGCATCCTGCGGCAGCAGGATTTCGAAGCCGTCTTCGCCGGTGTAGCCGGTGCGGGCGACAAACAGCTCGACGCCATCGTCGGACTGCACCTGCAGGGCGGCGAAGCGGCCCAGCTTGGTCAGCGCGGCGCGGTCGGCTTCGCGGGCCAGGCTGATGACGATGTCGCGCGCCTGCGGCCCCTGCACGGCCAGGATGGCCAGGTCCGGACGCTGCTCGACGGACACGCCGAACGGTGCGGCCTGCTCACGCAGCCAGGCCAGATCCTTTTCGCGGGTCGAGGCATTGACCACCATGCGGAAGAAGTCGTCGCCCAGGTAGTAGACGATCAGGTCGTCGATGACGCCGCCACGGGGATTCAGCATGCACGAGTACAGTGCCTTGCCGGTGACCTTCAGCTTGTCGATCGAGTTGGCCAGCAGGCGGCGCAGGAACGGCTTGACCTGCTCACCACGCAGATCGACCACGGTCATGTGGCTGACGTCGAACACACCGGACTCACGGCGCACCAGGTGGTGCTCGTCCAGCTGCGAGCCGTAGTGGATGGGCATGTCCCAACCCCCGAAATCGACCATCTTGGCGCCAAGGGCGCGGTGGGTATCGTTGAGCAGCGTCTTCTGGGTCATGACCGGGTCCGGCAGCAGAGGAAACAAGAACCCCCATTATCCCAGATCGGTCACCCACAGGTCGCGCCGCAGCGCAGCGCCGGAGCCGAGCCCACGCGACGCCCGCACGAAGAGGCCCGGCTCTACAAGGAGCGGCCCGCAGCCTCAACCTGCAGCGTGCTGCCCTGTACCGCCAGCACCCGTACCCACGTACCCGCCGGCAGCTCCGGGCCGCTCACCGGCCAGGACGTGTCATCGATGCTGACCCGGCCCTGCCCGCTGACGATGCCCTGCTGCAAGGGCACCACCCGACCGACCAGCTGCTCGGCACGGCGGTTGAGCAACGGCGCATCGCTGGGCCGCGCCCTTTTCCTGCCCCAGCGCCGGTAGCACTGGATCGAGACCACGCTGAGCACGACGAAGGCAACGACCTGCCACAGCAACGGAATGCCGCTGAGCACCGCAACCAGGACGAACACGGCCGCTGCGCCAATGCCGATCCACAGCATGAACGCCCCGGGTGCCAACGCCTCTGCTGCGAACAGCAGCAGCGCCAACGCGCCCCAACCGACGACTTCCCAGCGCATGTCAGCCTCCGATCGGCGGTGGCCGCTTGCCTGCGGCCTTGGTGGTCTGGTCGCCCAGTGCCTGCTTGGCCAGTTCGGCCACGCCAGCGATCGAACCGATCACGCCGCTGGCCTCCATCGGCATCAGCACCAGCTTCTGGTTCGGCGAGCTGGCCAGTTCCTTGAACGCCTCGACGTACTTCTGGGCGACAAAGTAGTTGATCGCCTGCACGTCACCTTCGGCAATCGCCGCCGACACCATCTGGGTCGCCTTGGCTTCGGCCTCGGCCAGGCGCTCGCGGGCCTCCGCATCGCGGAACGCGGCTTCGCGACGGCCCTCAGCCTCCAGCACGGTAGCCTGCTTTTCGCCATCGGCGCGCAGGATCTCCGACTGGCGCGAACCCTCTGCCTCGAGGATCTGCGCGCGCTTCTCGCGCTCGGCCTTCATCTGCCGCGCCATCGCATCCAGCAGGTCGCGCGGCGGCTGGATGTCGCGGATCTCGATGCGGTTGACCTTCACGCCCCAGGGATTGGTGGCATGGTCGACCACGCTCAGCAGCTGGGCATTGATCACCTCGCGCTGGCTGAGCGATTCATCCAGGTCCATAGAGCCGATCACGGTACGGATGTTGGTCTGCACCAGGGCGATCATTGCCACTTCCAGATTCGCGACCTCGTAGGCGGCCTTGGCAGCGTCCAGGACCTGGAAGAACACCACGCCGTCCACGCGCACGGCGGCGTTGTCCTTGGTGATCACTTCCTGGCTGGGCACATCCAGCACCTGCTCCATCATGTTCACCTTGCGCCCCACCCCGTACACGATCGGGATCAGGAAATGCAGGCCCGGCGTCATGGTGTGCGTGTAGCGCCCGAAGCGCTCGACGGTCCATTCGAAGCCCTGGGGCACCATCCGTACCGCTTTGAACAGGATGACCACGGCCACGAAGGCCAGTACCACGGTAAAGAACATGGTCGGGAACATCTCGCTTTCCTTATCTGTGACGTCCAGGCCCCAGCATAGCGCGTGAAGGCCACATTCACAGCGGAACTACCAGGGCACGCGCCCGCGCAGGATGTCGGCGAACATCACCCAGTCGCCCATGAACGAGTACAGCGGATGCTGGAAGGTGGCCGGACGGTTCTTCTCGAAGAAGAAATGGCCGACCCAGGCGAATCCATAGCCGCAGGCCAGCGCAGCGAGCAACAGCATCGGCTGCCCGCGCAGGCCCGCTGCCATGACCAGCACCAGCACGCCGCAGCTGCCGATGAAGTGCAGCCGCCGCGAAACCGGGTGGCGGTGCTCGCTGAGATAGAACGGATAGAACTCGCGGAAGCTGGCGAAGCGGGACATGCGCGTGCTCCGGGAACCAGGGCCGCCACCATCATGCACCATCGCTGCCCTTGCAGCATCGAGCCATGCTCGGCTTGCGCGCGCCGGCGCAGTGGGAAGGAAGAGCGGCCGAGCATGGCTCGGCCCTACACCGATGAGGTGCGCGGACCGAACATGATCACCGCCATGCCTGCCAGGCACAGGGCGGCGCCGAACAGGTCCCAGCGGCTGGGGCGGATGCCATCGCCCAGCCACAGCCAGAACAGCGCAGTGCCGATGTAGACCCCACCGTAGGCCGCATAGACCCGCCCACTGGCGGTTGGATGCAGGGTCAGCAGCCAGGCGAACAGCGCCAGGCTGGCGGCCGCCGGCAGCAGCAGCCAGATGCTGCCGCCCTTGCGCAGCCACAGCCACGGCAGATAGCAGCCGACGATCTCGGCCAGCGCGGTCAGCAGGAACAGGCCGAGTGTCTTCACGCTTTCTCCGCTGCCTTGGCTTGCTGCCACAGCGCTTCCTGCGCATCCAGGTCCATCGCGGCCAGCGCTTCCCCCTGCGCGTCGGCCTGCGCTTCCATCGCACGGAAGCGACGTTCGAACTTGTGGTTGGCCCCGCGCAGCGCCGCACCCAGGTCGATGTCGGCATGGCGGGCCAGGTTGGCGCAGACGAACAGCAGGTCACCCAGCTCTTCCTGCAGGCGCGCCTTGTTGCCGGCGATATCCCCGCGCTCGAACTCCTCGCGCAGCTCCTGCAGTTCCTCGGCCGCCTTGTCCAGCACCGGCAGCGGACCTGGCCAGTCGAAACCGACCTTGGCCGCGCGCGACTGCAGCTTCACCGCACGTTGCCACTCCGGCAAGCCGCGCGAGATGCCGGCCAGTGCGGAGGTGTCCTGCTCGCCCTTGGCCGCACGCTCGGCACGCTTGATCGCCTCCCAGTTGCGCGTCACGCCGTGGGCATCGTCGACGCTCACCTCGGCGAACACGTGCGGGTGGCGGCGCTGCATCTTGTCGCTGATCGCGCGGGCCACGTCTGCGAAGGCGAAGCTGCCCTGCTCTTCGGCCATGCGCGCATGGAACACCACCTGCAGCAGCAGATCGCCCAGTTCATCGCAAAGATCATCGAGATCGCCGCGATCGATCGCATCGGCCACCTCGTAGGCTTCCTCGATGGTGTATGGCGCGATGGTTGCGAAGTTCTGCTCCAGGTCCCAAGGGCAGCCGCCCTGCGGGTCGCGCAGGCGCGCCATGATCGCCAGCAGGCGCTCCAGCTCATGGGTGGCGGCGCTGCCGGTGGTGGGAGTGTCGTGCGCGCTCATGCGGCCTCCAGGGTCAGTCGGACAACCAGTCGCGCCATGGCAGGCTGGTGTCACCAAGGGCAATGAAATCGCCGTTCAACAGGGTTTCGCGGCGGTTGTAACGGAACGGCTTGCCGGTCGCGGCCGACAGCACCGCGCCGCCGGCGGCGTGCAGCACGCACTGGCCGGCAGCGGTATCCCATTCGGAGGTCGGGCCCAGCCGCGGATAGACATCCAGGCCACCTTCGGCGATCCGGCAGAACTTCAGC
Organism: Stenotrophomonas thermophila; assembly: GCF_001499715.1. NCBI lineage: Bacteria > Pseudomonadati > Pseudomonadota > Gammaproteobacteria > Lysobacterales > Lysobacteraceae > Stenotrophomonas > Stenotrophomonas thermophila. Next base: position 10,016 of record NZ_CVIW01000030.1, read on the forward strand.
GACGAGCCCTGCGCGATGGTCTCGATGCGGCCCATCCTTGCAAGCAGGGCCTCGGTTTCCGGTGAGCGGTGCGAGCGGCTGGCAGCAACCCGCAGCGGTGGGGTGGCCGGCGTGCGGATGCGCAGCACGGTGTCGTGCAGGCCCTGCCGGCGATAGGCCAACTCACCGCGCATGGCATGCCAGACGATGCCGGTCACCGGGGCCAGCACCACGCCGAAGGCCGGTGCGCCCTGGTAGATCAGCGCGATGTTGACACTGAACTCGCCGTTGCGCTTGACGAATTCACGGGTGCCGTCGAGCGGATCGACCAGCCAGTAAGCGCCCCAGTGGCGGCGCTGCTCCCAGGGCACCTGTGCCGATTCTTCGGACAGGATCGGCAGGTCCGGGGTCAGCTGCTGCAGGCCCTGTTCAATGACCTGGTTGGCCGCCAGGTCGGCACTGGTGACAGGGCTGCTGTCGTCCTTGATCCGCACATCGAAGCCATCGGCATAGACCTGCATGATGGCCCGTCCGGCGTCCTGGGCGATGGCGATGGCAGTCTCGCGCAGGTCCGTGGTCAGCTTGATCATCGCAGTCCCTGCAGCCACTGGCGGGCGATGAACAGTGCCGCCAGCGAGCGCCCCTCGGAAAAGTCCTCGCGCAGCATCAGCTGGTCCAGCTCGGCCAGCTTCCACGGGATGACTTCCAGTTCTTCCGGCTCGTCGCCGGCCAGCTTTTCCGGGTGCAGGTCGCGTGCCACCACCAACCACGACTGGTGGCTCATGTAGGTCGGGGCCAGAGTCATCGCGCGCAGCACATCGACCCGGCGCGCGCCGAAACCGGCCTCTTCCTTCAGCTCGCGGTCGGCGGCCTGCTCGGGGGTCTCGCCGGCATCGATCCGCCCCTTGACCAACCCCAGTTCATAGCGGTGCATGCCGGCAGCGTATTCACGTACCAGCAGTACGGTCTCGTCGTCGAGCATCGGCACCACCACCACTGCGCCATGACCTCGGCTGACCAGACGTTCGAACCGGCGGCGTTCGCCGTTGGAGAACTCCAGGTCCAGATGCTGCCGCTGGAAGGGGCCGTTCTCCTCATCGGTGATCCGATGGATGATCGGCAAGCGACGCCCGGCACGGTCATCGTTCATGCGGAATCTCCGCGGCGGCCGGCGCCTGCGCCGGTGCCGATAGAATGTGCAGGCAGCAACATGTTCATGAGCCCGAAATGCTAGCAGACCCAACCCCCTCCCCGCTGGCCCAGCACTGGCGGCAACGCGATCTGCAGGTGCTCTGGCACCCGTGCACGCAGATGCGCGAGCACCCGCATAGCCTGCCGCTGGTGCCGATCGCCCGTGGTGAAGGCGCATGGTTGATCGACCACGACGGCAATCGCTACCTGGACGCCGTCAGCAGTTGGTGGACCAACCTGTTCGGCCATGCCGAACCGCGCATCGGTGGTGCCATTGCCGCCCAGGCCAGGCAACTGGAACAGGTGATGCTTGCCGGCTTCGGCCATGAGCCAGCCATCAGCCTGGCCGAACGCCTGCTCGCACTGGCCCCACGCCAGCCTGGCCGCGAACCACTGGCCAAGGTGTTCTACGCCGACAACGGGTCCGCCGGCGTGGAAGTGGCGCTGAAGATGGCCTTCCAGTATTTCCAGAACCGAGGGGAACCGCAGCGCACGCGTTTCATCGCATTGGAGAACGGCTACCACGGCGAGACCCTCGGCGCGCTGGCGCTGGGAGACATCCCGCTGTATCGCCGCGTCTATGCGCCGCTGCTGGCCGAAGCGCTGTTCGCGCCCTCGCCCGATGCTTTCCTGGCTGAGCCCGGCCAGAGCCCGGCTGAGCGTGCACGGCAGGCCGCCGATGGCCTGGCCACGCTGTTCGACCAGCACCCGGGCGAGATCTGTGCGGTGATCCTGGAACCGCGCCTGCAGTGCGCCGGCGGCATGCGCATGCATGACCCGGTCTACCTGCAGCGGGTGCGCGAACTGTGTGATGCGCACGGCGCATTCATGATCGCCGACGAGATCGCCACCGGCTTCGGCCGCACCGGCACCCTGTTCGCCTGCGAGCAGGCCGGGGTGATGCCGGACCTGATGTGCCTGTCCAAGGGCCTGACCGGCGGCTTCCTGCCGCTTGCCACCGTGCTGGCCACGCAGGCGCTGTACGACGCCTTCCTCGACGACTCACGCGAGCGCGCCTTCCTGCATTCGCACAGCTATACCGGCAACCCGCTGGCCTGCGCGGCGGCATTGGCCACGCTGGACATCTTCCGCGACGACGATGTGATCGCCCGCAACCGTGGCATCGCCTCGTTGATGGGCACGCTGGCCGCACCGTTCAGCGACCATCCGCACGTGGCCGACGTGCGCCAGGCCGGCATGGTGGTGGCCTTCGAACTGTCGCGCGACGGCAACAAGCGTACGCCCTTCGACCCGGCCATGCGGCTGGGCCTGCATGCCTACAAGGCCGCGCTGAAACGTGGCGTGGTGCTGCGTCCGCTGGGCGACGTGCTGTACTGGATGCCACCCTACTGCGTGGACGACGAACAACTGGAGCTGCTGGCACATACCACGCTGGCGGCGATTGACGAGGCGATTGCATGCGTGTGACCCGCTGCCCCATCGACCTGGCGCTGCACAGCGGCCAGACCGTGACCCTGCCGGAAGAGACGGCCAACCATCTGGTGCGGGTGATGCGCCTGCGCGAGGGTGATACCTGCGTGCTGTTCAACGGCGATGGCCACGACTACAGCGCCACGCTGACTGCCGCCGGCAAGCGCGAGGTGCAGGTGCGCATCGATGCGGTGCAGGCGGTGGACAACGAATCGCCGCTGGCGATCACCCTGCTGCAGGGCATTGCCCGAGGCGAGAAGATGGACCTGATCCTGCAGAAGGCCACCGAGCTGGGCGTGAGCGCCATCGTTCCGGTGAATGCCGAGCGCACCGAAGTGAAGCTGGATGCCGCGCGCGCGGAGAAGCGCGTAGCGCACTGGAACAACGTGGTGACCTCGGCCTGCGGCCAGTCCGGGCGCGCGCGCATTCCGCAGGTTGGCTCGCCGGTGTCATTGGCGCAGGCGGCGGCGACGCTGCCGGCCGATACGCTGCGGCTGACCCTGGACCCGCACGGTGCCCATCGCCTGTCGACGCTCGACGCGGCGCCGACGGGCGGCATCGTGATCGCGATCGGTCCGGAAGGTGGCTGGTCGCCGCGCGACCGGGATCAGTTGGCAGCGGCAGGATTCCAGGGCCTGCAGCTGGGGCCACGCATCCTGCGTACCGAGACCGCCGGGCTGGCCGCGATTGCCGCATTGCAGGCGCGGCTGGGCGATCTGGGATAAGGCTGATTGGTGGTAGTGCCGGCCGCTGGCCGGCATCCAAGGGATCATGAGGTTGCCGGCCAGCGGCCGGCACTACCGGGAACCCGACCGGCGGATTGCCGATCAGGCCGCCAGCGAATCCAGGGCGGCTTCCAGTGCGTCCAGGTTCGGCAACAGCGCGCTCTGCTCACCCAGCAGCACGCGCATGTGCACGATCTGCGGCAGGGTTTCCTCGGACGCGTCGGCCAGCAGGCCGTCGCGCGGCACCGAGATCAGCTGCGGGAAGTTCTGCGTCAGCAGCGCGTAATACGGGCGCTGTGCGTTGCCGCTGAGGGCCTTCAGCACCACCACCTTGTTATGGCCGCCCACCGCTTCCTCGCCCAGCCCGGAAAGCCGCGCGAACGACACCAGTGGCACCTGCCAGCCATGCCACCCGATCTCGCCGACCAGCCAGCGCGGGGCGTTGGAGACCGGCTGCACCGGCACGCGCGACATCATTTCGGCCACGGTGGCATTGGGCAGCAGCACGCGTTCGTTGCCGGCCTGGATCAGGACGCCTCGGATTTCGTCATTGCTGGCATAGCTCATGGTGCGTCTCCGTTATCGTCTTCCACGCCCCAGCGCGAGGCGATGGCCTGCGCCAGTTCCTGTGGTTCACCGGCCACCATGCCAGCGGCGACCACTGCCGTGGCCGCGGCAGGGTCATAGCAGCCCTCGCCGACCTGCCCGGCCACCCACGCACCGGCGGCGGCCAGATCCAGTGCCGGCCCCACAAGCGCAAGGTCGGCGCCGCTGAGCAGGACCAGCGCGGTGTGCTCAGCCGGCAGCGCGGCAATCGAGATCCCTTGCGCGTCGCTGACGAAATGCAGGCCGTCGCTGGCTGCCTGCACGCCGATGTCATCGGCCAGCACGTGCACTTCACCGGGTGTTGCACGCTGGCCGACTTCGGCCAGCTGCACCGGCAGCGGCGACACGCGCGCCATCTGCTTGACCAGGTTTCCGTAGCGGCCACCGTCCAATCGCATATGCACCAGCACCGGAACGCTCAGCGATGCAGGCAGCGCGCCCAGCAGGCGACGCAGTGCATCCGGGCCGCCGATGCCGGCCAGCACCAGCAACGATCCGGCGCGTGCGCCCACGGGCGCACCAGCATCCAGATCGACCAGGCTCAGATGGCCGGTATCGAAGGAAGGCAGCGGTGCCTCCGGCGCGGCGTGTTGCGAAGCGGCTGCCGGAACGTCGGCCACGTCATCGACCAGCGACCATGCGGTGTGGTCGAAGGAGATCGGCGGAATGGGCGGTGCTGCGGGCGCGATCGCCGCCAGCGATGGCGGTTCGGGGGCCTCCAGCGGCTCAGGCACGACCGGCTGCAGCGCCGCCAGCGCCTGTTCCAGCGCAATCGGTTCGTGCAGCTGCGCAGGCGGCGAGTACAGGCTGTCAGCGGGGACCTCGTCGGCCCAGCTCGATGCCTGGTCCAGGTGCGCCTGCAGCGCTTCTTCCTGCGGTGCCGGTGGCGGTGCCGGATGGCCCGGCGCCAGTTGCAGGCTGGGTTCTTCTTCGGCCCCCGGCGGCAACACCTGCTGATGGCCATGCAGCTTCGCGGCCAGATGACGGCCCCAGCGCTGGGCCTCCCAGCCATCACGACGTGCGGCCAGTTCGGCCTCGTCGAAGACCAGGGTCAGGCCCGGTGCGGACAACACCGTTTCCAGGCGCTCCAATGCGTCCTCAATGGCGGTCTCCAGCGCAATCACCACGACCTGAGGTCGGGCGTCGTGCAGCAGCTGCGGCTCAAGGCTGTTCGGGTCGTCTTCCAGCACCAGCTGCACATCCGCATGCGACAGTGCCTCGCGCAGGCGCTCGCGCGCCGCGCCGGGACGGGCCAGCAGGGCAACGGCCGGAGCCGCCTGGGTTTCACTCACGGACACGGGCGATCCCCAACAGGTCGTACACTTTACGCATCAGGTCCAGTTCCTGGTACGGCTTGCCCAGATAACGCTGGACACCGATCTCGAAGGCGCGCTGGCGGTGCTTGTCACCGCTGCGCGAAGTGATCATCACGATCGGCACGTCCCTGTAGCGCGGGTCGGCACGCATCGCGGTAGCCAGCTCGTAGCCATCCATGCGCGGCATCTCGATGTCCAGCAGCATCAGGTCCGGCACTCGCTCTTCCAGTCGCTCCAGTGCTTCCACGCCGTCGCGCGCAACGCTGACCTCGAAGTTGTGGCGTTCGAGGATGCGGCCGGTGACCTTGCGCATGGTCAGCGAGTCGTCGACCACCATCACCAGCGGCACCTGGCGCTCCTGGCGCGGCGCATTGGCCAGTACCGGCAGCGTCGGGTTGGCCAGGAAACGGCGCACCAGCGGCGCCACGTCCAGGATCACCACCACGCGGCCGTCGCCGGTGATGGTGGCGCCGTAGATCCCCGGCACCGACGCGATCTGCAGGCCGACCGGCTTGACCACGATTTCGCGGTTGCCCAGCACCTGGTCGATCGCGACGGCGGCACGCAGGTCACCGGCACGGACCAGCAGCAGTGGCACCTGCTCCTGGCCGTCGGCACGCGCCGGGGCCTGGCCGACCAGGCTGCCAAGGTCGTACAGCGGATAGTCTTCGCCGCTGTAGCGGTAGCTGCTGTCGGCAGCCTCGAAGCGCTCGCGCGACAGGCGGCCGATACCACTGACCGAGGCCACCGGCACTGCGAAGGTGGTTTCGCCGATCTGCACGAACACCGCCTGGGTGACGGCCAGCGTCTGCGGCAGGCGCAGGGTGAAGCGCACGCCCTGGCCCCGCACTGACTGGATATCGACCGAGCCACCCAGCTGGCGCACTTCGTTGCGCACCACGTCCATGCCCACGCCACGGCCGGCCAGCTGGCTGACCTGGTCGGCGGTGGTGAAGCCTGACGCGAAGATGAGGTTGTCCAGTTCCTGTTCGTTCGGCTGGGCATCGGCAGCCAGCAGGCCGCGGTCGATGGCGCGGCGGCGGATCGCTTCGCGGTCCAGGCCGGCGCCGTCATCGGCCACTTCCAGGACGATTTCCGAGCCTTCGCGGTGCAGGCGGATGGCGATCTCGCCCTCCTCCGGCTTGCCGGCGGCGCGGCGCTGTTCCGGCGCTTCCAGGCCATGGGCCACGGAGTTGCGCAGCATGTGTTCCAGCGGCGCGACCATGCGGTCGAGGACGTTGCGGTCCAGTTCGCCGTGGGTGCCTTCCAGGGTCAGGTGGACCTGCTTGCCGGTATCCATGCCGGCCTGGCGGACCACGCGGCGCAGGCGCGGCACCAGGCCATCGAACGGCACCATGCGCGCGCGCATCAGGCCATCCTGCAGTTCGGAGCTGACGCGCGACTGCTGCTGCAGCAGCGAATCGTACTGGCGCGACAGATCGTCCAGCACGCCCTGCAGGCCGCCAAGGTCGGCGGCGGACTCGTTCAGCGCACGGCTGAGCTGCTGCAGGGTGGAGAAGCGATCCAGTTCCAGCGGATCGAACTTCTGGTCGGCCTGGTCCTGCTCGCGCTGGTAGCGGGCGACGATCTGCGCCTCGGTTTCCAGGTCGAGGCGGCGCAGCTGGTCGCGCAGTCGCGCATTGGTGCGCTCCAGTTCGCCCATCGCGCCGCGGAAGGCGCCGAGCTGCTGTTCCAGCCGCGAGCGGTAGATCGCCACTTCACCGGCATGGTTGACCAGGCGGTCGAGCAGGTCGGCGCGCACGCGCACCTGTTCCTGCTGCGGACGTGCCAGGGGGTCTTCATCGACCGTACCCTCGGCCGGCAGCGGTGCCGACAGCGGCGCGTCGACAAGCGGCGTCAGCGTGGCCGCAGCCTGCGCCGGCACGGTCTCGGCCTCGCTGGCTGCACGCGCGGCCGTGGCGGCTGCGGCAATATCGTTGGTGGTGCGAACCTCGAAGGCCTCCACCAGATCCAGCGCCGGCTCCACCACGCGGTGAGTGCCGGTACGGGTGAGCAGCTGGTGCAGGCGGTCAAAGCCGCGTTCCAGCAGCTGCACGTCGCGGCGCTCGATTTCGGTACGGCCAGCGGCCACCGCTTCCAGCAGCGATTCGATGCTGTGGCCGAGGTCGCCGATGGCATTGATACCGGCCATGCGTGCGCCCCCCTTGAGGGTGTGCAGGTCACGCTGCAGGCCGGCCAGCACCTCGCGATCCTGCGGTGCATCACGCAGCTCGCTGATCAGGCCATCACAGTGGTCGAGCAGGTCCCTGCCTTCCTCGACAAAGATGTCGACCAGCTCGCGGTCGTACACGCTGAAGTCAAGCGCATCGGCATCGGCACCGTCTTCAGCATCCGCCGCAACAGGCGCCTGCTCAACATCCGGCGCAGGGGGCTCGATGTCGGCCGCTGCGATCTCCGCGCCGGCACCGGTGTTGATCGTGCCCTGGCCCGGCGCCTCTTCCATTTCGAAGAACCGCACCGGAGCACCACTGCCAACGCGTGCCTCTGCGCTGAACGCCTCAATCACCGTCGCCGGGGACGGCTGATCGGCGCTCTCTCCTTCACCGACCGCCGCCTCCCCGCCGACGTCCGCATCCTCGGCAAAGGCATCTGCCTCGCCCGGCGCGAGTTCGCTGGCCTGGAGGCCGATCACGGGCCATTGCCCGTCGTCGTCCAGGGTCCGCTCTTGCTCGATCACGTGCAGGCCGGCCTCGAGCGCGGCTGCCAGCGTGACCGGTTCTGCGAAACCCGGCACAGCCATTTCATCCTGCAGGCTCGACAGCTCGCTGTCGAGTGGCAATGCAGCAGCGTCGTCAATGACGCTGTCATCGCCGCTGCCCGAATCAAAGGACAAGGACGTATTCAGGTCGATCGCGTCAACTTCCGCAGACACCGGCAGCTCTTCCGCGTCGCGGTCGTCGACCGGCAGCGCACTGGCGTCGAGGTACGGCGACAGATCGTCGGCCATGGTCAGATCAGCGTCGTCGACGGTCTCGATCGTGGGCGCGGCAGCTGCGTCGGCCCCTTCGACAACAGGCGCACTCTCCACCGGCTGGATCGATTCAATCGCGCCGGTGTGCGCCACTGCGGGTTCATCTTCTCCCTGCACCGTCGGCCAGCCGGCATCGAAGTAACGCGAAAGGTCGTCGCTGGCGGTCAACTCGCCGACTTCCAGGCCGCTTTCGGCGGCGACGTCCGGCGTCCTGAGGTCGGGCGCAGATGGAACCGGTTCCAGCGCATCTCCGGCAAGCGGCTCGGCAATGAGATCAGGAGCCGCATCGGAAGCAACGGGCATGCTGGTTTCGTCCAGCGCGTCCAGGCCGGCCAGCGGCGCTTCGGCTTCGGATGCCTGCTCGACATCTGGCGCCGGTTCGGTGCCCTCTTCATCCTCGTCTTCCGACGCGAACAGCGGCCAGCGCGCTTCCGGCAGCTCGCCAGCCAATGCCTGCAGCCGCTGCACCAGCGCATCCTGCGGCGCAATGCGCGGGTGTTCGGCCTGCAGCGCCTCCATGGTCGCGGTGATCGCCTGCGCAGCTGCGTCCAGCGCGGCGACCCCCTCGTCGCCAGGTACCACATCGGCGGCCAGAGCCCGCTTGATGTAGGACTCGGCGCCGCCGGTAACGGCGGTGATTTCCGGCACTTCGGTCATCGCGAAGGCGCCGTTCATGGTGTGAACCGCACGCAGCAGTGCGTCGCTGACCGGCTGCGGTGCCTGCTGTGCCGAGCGCAGCCACTCCTGCAGGGTCGCCTGGTGGACTTCGACCTCGGCCTCGAGGATCTCGCGCAGCACGCTGTCGATGTTGGCCGGGGTCCCGGCGTCTTCGGCCTGCGCCGACGCAGCGGCCTCGGCGTCCAGCAGGCGGCTGATTTCGTCTTCGCCTTCGGACTCGGCCAGTGTCGCCGCCGGTGCGGCCGCAGCCGGCAACGGCACGTAGAAGGTCTCCTCGCCGGCGCCGACCCGGTCGGCGATGGCCTGCATTGCCTGCAGGTCTACGCTGATGCGCTGGCCATGGCGCAGCGCGGCATTCAACTGCGGCAGTGCGGCGTGCGCATTGTCGACCATTGCCAGCACGGCCGGCGTGGCCGGCCGGCTGCCATCGAGCACGCGGTTGAGCATGCCCTCGATCTTCCAGGCGAACTCCCCCAGGGTGCGCGCGCCGACCAGTCGGCCACTGCCCTTGAGGGTGTGGAAGATGCGGCGGATCGGCCGCAGCCGGTCCATGTTGTCCAGCTGCGTGCGCCATGCCGGCAGCAGCGTGCCAAGGTTGGCCAGTTCGTCGTCGAACTCTTCCAGGAACACCTCGCGGATGTCCTCGTCGATGTTCTCGGCATCGTCGTCGAAGCCGGCCTCGAAGCCGGCCTCGGTCCCAGCCACGACCGGGATGTCCGCAGCGGGCGGAGCCGCCATGGCCTGCGGATTGAAGTCGGCCGCCGCGGCGCTCAGCTCGGCAAAGAACTGTGCGTCGGCTTCGCTGAAATCGATCGGTGCGATGGTGTCGATATCAATCACCGACACCGCCGGTGCCGGTGCATCGGAGGCCGGCGTCAGCACCTCGGCCATCGGCGCGGCCGCGTGCTCCGGCACATCCGCCGCAACGGCGTCGACTTCGGCAACCACGGGGCTTTCGTCCAACGGCTGGGGCGTGGCGTCATCGACGGTCTCCAGCGACGGATGCAGTCCGGCGTCGTCGTCCAGCGACAGCGTCTCCATGGCGTGCAGCGACAGCACGTCGTCGGCGTTATCCAGCGCATCGGCGTCGAAACGGAACACCACGTCGTCACGGGCAGCAACCACATCGTGCTCGGCAGCCACCGGGTCGAACACCGGCGCTGCAAAGCCAGTGGTGTCAAAGGGTACCGACGCGTCGACGTCGTGCTCGACATCCGCCACTGCCACATCAGCCGATACCGGTGGTGTCGCCTCCGACAGCGTCCATTGCGGCACCGATTCCATTCCGGTTTCGGCGCGTTCGAAGCTGACCGGATCGAAACTGGCGAAGGTCGGGCTGCGTTCGTCTTCGGCACTCGCGGCCGGATCGGCGTCCGGATGGAACGGCGCGAGATCCCACTGCGGCACCTCGGGCGCAGGCGCGCTGGAGGCGGCGAAGACCAGCGCCGCCTCGCGGTCGTCATGCAGCGACAGCGGTGTGGATGCAAGGTTCCCCAGCGCACCGAACATCAGGCGGTTGTCCAGCACCTCCGGTGCAGGCGTGGCCGGTGGTGGATCAAAGGTGAAGTCCGGCAAGGGCACCGGCACAGTGCCGGCGGCGGGCGCGGCTGGCTGAACCTGAATCTCGATGCGCTCCGGCTGCAAAGGCTCGGCCTGCAGCGCGACCGGCTCCCGGTCCACCAGCAGCGATGCGAACGGAACCGGCGCGGCGGCAACCGGTTCCACCGCGTTGCGGTCCGGCAGCGGCCAATAGCGCAGCGCTTCAAGGCTGCTGCGGGTGATGTCGAGGATGTCCTCGCGGCCCGGACGGCGGTCGCGCAGGGCTTCCAGGTAGTACTCCAGGCTGGCCATGGCATCGGCCAGGGTGTCCAGCTGGCGGCCACTGGGCACGCGCTGGCGACCGATCAGCTCGGCCTCGATGTACTGCTGTACGCCACGCAGGTAGTCTGCGGCGGTGCCCAGATCGAGCATGCGCAGCGCACCGGATACATCACCCAGCAGGCGCGGCACATCCTGCAGCTCGGCATGGTTCCAGCTGGTTTCGATGAACGCGACGAAATGCTCGCGGGCGGCGGCGAAGTTGGCGATGGCTTCATGCGCCAGCACCTCCACCGTGCGGCGGTTCTCAACCGCGCTCGGATCGTCCTCGCCACTGCCGCCAGCGCCCAGATGGGCGACCTGGTCGTCCAGCGAGGCGTCCACGTAGAGCAGTGCCCCGGCGATATCCAGCAGCAGGTTCTCATCGATCTGCTGGCGCCCTTCCACCACCCCACGCAGTGCGTCACGCTGCTGCACGACCACGCTGCGGGCCACGCCCAGGCCCATCATGCCCAGCGTATCGGCCACCGCCCCGAGCTCGTTGGCCTGGGTCTGCAGCTGTTCCGGAGCACCGCCGGTGCGCAGGTGCAGGTCCAGCGCATCCTTGATGCGCAGCAGTTCTTCCTTCACCGCACTGCCGACCGTGTCCAGCAACTCGCGGTTGCGCCCGCTCAGGCTGCCGCGGGCATGGTCCAGCTCGGCCTCGGTGGCGGTGACGCTGTCCGGTGCGAATGCCAGCAGCACGCTGTCATGCACGCCTTCTTCGCCACGCGCGGCACGGATCTCGTTGAGCAGCGGCATCAGCACGATCGGAATATCGCGATGCCCGTTCTGCAGGCGCTCCAGATAATCGGGCAGCAGCACGCTGCCACGCATCAGGGTCGCGCAGGCTTCATCCCGATCGGCCACGCCGTCGGCCCCGATGGCATTGGCCAGTTGTTCCAGTTCCTCGGCCACCATCGCCGGTGCATACAGCTCGACCATGCGCAGGGTGCCCTGCACCTGGTGCAGGTAGCCGGCGCAGATGCGCATGCGGCTGGCATCGCTCGGGTCTTCGGCGTAGTACTCGACCTCGTTGCGCACCTGGCGCAGGGTCTCGTCCAGCTCGGGCTTGACCCAGCCCAGCGCTGCGTGGCTCATCGCATCGCGCAGACTGCTCATGGACGCGCTCCGTTCGCCGCCGCGCGGTGGCCGCGCGAGTTCTGGCGTGGGAAATGGAAATGCTTCATCGACTGGTTCCTTGCTCGCCGCCCTGCCCGCGTCACGCCGGCAGCTTGAAGTCGGCGACCGAACGACGCAGGTCGGCCGCCAGCTGCGCGAGGTGGCCGATCGATTCGGCGGTCTGCCCGGCGCCCTGCGAGGTCTGGCCGGTGATCTGCCGGATCACGCCCATGGTGCGGGTGATGTCCGCGGCCGCAGCCGACTGCTGCTGGGCGGCGATGGAGATGTTCTTGATGAGGGTGTTCAGTGCATTGGACACGCGCTCGATCTCGGTCAGCGCGGTGCCGGCATCCTCGGCCAGGCGTGCACCGGACACCACTTCGGCGGTGGTCTGTTCCATCGAGGTGACCGCTTCGTTGGTGTCGGCCTGAATGGCCTGCACCAGGTTCTCGATGCGTCGGGTCGCGCCGGAGGTACGTTCTGCCAGGCGCTGCACTTCGTCGGCCACGACCGCGAAACCGCGACCCGCTTCACCGGCCGAGGCCGCCTGGACCGCTGCGTTCAACGCCAGGATGTTGGTCTGCTCGGAAATGTCATTGATCAGTTCCACGATCGAGCCGATTTCCTGCGACGACTCACCCAGGCGCTTGATGCGCTTGGAGGTTTCCTGGATCTGGTCACGGATCTGGTCCATGCCCTGGATGGTCTCGCGCACCACGCCGGCACCTTCGGCGGCAATCACCACCGAGCGCTGTGCCACGTCGGCCGACTCGGCCGAGTTGCGCGACACCTGTTCGATGCTTGCCGCGATTTCGCCGATGCGGTCCGACGCCGAGGTGATCTGGTTGGCCTGGTGGCCGGCCGCCTCTGCCAGCTGCATGGCGGTGGCCTGGGTCTCCTGGGTGGACAGCGCGACCTTGGCCGAGGTGTCATTGATGGTGGTCACCAGGTGGCGCAGCTCGTCGACGGCGTAGTTGATCGCGTCGGCGATGGCACCGGTCATGTCCTCGGTCACCGAGGCCTTCACCGTCAGGTCGCCCTCGCCGAGCGAGGAGATTTCGTCCAGCAGCCGCATGATCGCCTGCTGGTTGCGGCTGTTGAACTCCACCTGGGTCTGGTAGCGCAGTTCCTGCTCGCGCGAGCGGCTGCGCACGTTGCTGGAAACGAAGCCGATGATCGCGATCAGCGACAGCGCACCGGAGACCACACCGATCCAGAAGTTCGGGAACAGGCGGGTGTCAGACACCGAGCCGAACGAGGAGAACGCGTCGAACAGCTTGCGGCTGTCATCCAGCATGTGGGCCGAACCCTGGCCCAGCGCGGTGGCGGCGGACTGCGCCGCGAACAGCTGGCGCGAGCTGGCCAGGATCGCGTCAGCGTCCTGCTTCATCGCTTCCCACTTCTGCTGCGACTGTTCCAGCGCGGCCACGGCAGCGGCACCGCGCACGGCGGTGATGCCCAGTTCCTCGTTGCCATTGCGCAGGCCGTCGAGCACCTGCGAGAACACGGTGATGTCACGCGCCAGCGCATCGCCGGCCGTAGCAGCGCCGCTGCCACCGGCGCGCATTTCGGTTACGCGGCGGGCCATGGAGCCGGCCACCACGACCTGCTGCAGTGCGCTGTACACCTGCGACGAGGGCGCGCCGGCAGCGGACATCGCACGCACCAGCTCGTTCAGCTGGGCCTGCAGCCCCGGCACGGCGCCGGTGAAGTTGTTGGCGTTGCCGGCCAGGGCCAGCACCGCCGGTTCACTGGCCACCAGCTGCCCGGCCTGCTTGCCCAGCGGCGCCCAGGTCTCGCCCAGCGTGGCGATCGCACCGGACACGCCCGGCTCCTTGCCATAGCGTCCCTGCAGGGTCGACACATTCTGTTCGATCGCGTTGCGGGTGGCCTTGAAGGCAGTGAACGCCTGCGCGTTGCCGCCCACCGCGTCACGGCCCTGGTTGGCCAGCTGCTGCGACAGCACCTGCAGGTCGGCCGCCTTGGAACCGGCATCGGCCAGGCGACTGCCCTGCCAGGTAGCGACGCCGGTGTTGACGCCGAACAGGATCATCGATGCCAGCAGCAGGAACAGCCAGAGGTTGCTGCCGCCCAGCCGCAGCTTGCCGGTCTTGGTGGCGTCCGAAGCAGTACTCATCGTTCAACCTCGATCTTCAATGCAGGGGGCGATGCCCGGCCTCAGGCCGCGGCTTGCCGGAATTCAGGGGTGCGCGACAGCAGCGAAAGCGAGAATACGCCCCAGTCGTGGCCATCGGCATGGAAGGCGCGATCGACGAAATGGCCGTAGCGCCCTTCGGCCAGCATGCCGGCCTCGATCTGCTGGTCCAGTTCGAAGCTGCGCTGGCCGAACAGTTCATCGATGGTCAGTGCGACGTCGCCACCGGCCTGGCGCATGATCAGCACGCGCTGGCCTTCCTGCTGCACGGTACGCACGCCTTCCAGGAAGTACTTCAGGTCGACCACCGGGAACAGGTTGCCGCGCAGATTGCCCACGCCGAGCAGCCAGGGCTGCGCGCATGGCACCGGGGTCACCGGCGGCATCGGCACGATCTCCACCACTTCGCGGAAATCGGACACCAGCCGGCGCTGGCCGACGCGGTAGCCCACGCCACGCCAGAGGTCCTGGGCGAACTGCCGTTCGGGCAGCTGCACCGCGTGGGCCAGGCTGCGGCGTTCATAGGCTTCGAGGATGTCGAAAGGCGAGCGCATCAGGCCACCAGTTCGTTGATCCGCGCGATCAGTTCATCCTCGCGCGGCGGCTTGACGATGTAATCGGCCGCGCCCTGGCGCAGGCCCCAGGCCTTGTCGGTTTCCATCGCCTTGGTGCTGACGATGATCACCGGGATGTGCTTGATCGCTGCGTCACGGGCCATCGCGCGGGTGGCCTGGAAGCCGCTCATGCCGGGCAGGACCACGTCCATCAGCACCAGTTGCGGCACCTGGTCGCGGACCAGCTGCAGTCCATCCTCGGCGTTGTCCGCTTCCAGCACCTCGTGGCCGGCACGGCGCAGCCACTGGGTGAACACCGCGCGGTCGGTCGGTGAATCCTCGATCAGAACGATACGAGCCATTGTGCCTTTCCCCCCTGGTCAGGCGTTGACGTATGTGCGGATGGCACCCAGCAGTTCTTCACGCGTGAATGGCTTGGTCAGGTATTGCTCCGAGCCGACGATGCGTCCCCGCGCCTTGTCGAACAGGCCATCCTTGGACGAGAGCATGATGACCGGGGTCGCCTTGAACAGCTGGTTGCCCTTGATCAGCGCACAGGTCTGGTACCCGTCCAGGCGCGGCATCATGATGTCGACGAAGATGATCTGCGGTTGCTGATCTGCGATCTTCGCAAGCGCTTCAAAGCCGTCGGTGGCGGTGACCACCTCGCAGCCTTCCCGCTTGAGCAGTGTTTCCGCAGTCCTGCGGATGGTCTTCGAATCATCGATGACCATCACCCGGAGTCCTGCGAGTTCCCCGCCCGCAGTCGTGTTTTCAGTCATTGCCTATCCCCAAGCGCACGGCCCGATCTCTGGCGGGGGCCGCTACGAAAGCGTATCTATATCGCACTTTCCGCGCCCGCTTCAAGGCCGCCCCATGGCGCGGGGCATGGCAGCCTCCTGAACGTGACGGGTTTCGCAATGAGTGCGCGAGCGCCGGGCGGACGCTGCGTTGCAGTATGGCAGGGAGGCGCGCGACCGGCGTTGCCGCTACCATCAACGCCTTGCCTGACAGGTGCGCCCATGCCGTTGAACGTCATCGTGGTGATGGACCCCATCGCCCACATCAAGATCGCCAAGGACACCACCTTCGCCATGCTGCTGGAAGCCCAGCGCCGCGGCCATGCCCTGCACTATGTGCGCCCGGGCGGCCTGGCCCTGGAGGGTGGCGTGGCAGTGGCCCAGACCGCGCCGCTGCAGGTGCGCGACGACCCGGCTGGCTGGTATGAGCTGGGCGCATTCAGCCGTACCGAATTCGGCCCCGGCCAGATCGTGCTGATGCGCAAGGATCCGCCGGTCGACGCCGAGTACATCTACGACACCCAGGTGCTGGACGTGGCTGCGGCCGCCGGTGCCTGCGTGGTCAACAATCCGCAGGGGCTGCGCGACTACAATGAGAAGCTGGCCGCGCTGCTGTTCCCGCAGTGCTGCCCGCCGACCCTGGTCAGCCGCGACGCCAAGGCCTTGAAGGCCTTCGCGCTGGAGCATGGCCAGGCCGTGCTGAAGCCGCTGGACGGCATGGGCGGCCGCTCGATCTTCCGCAGCGGCCAAGGCGATCCGAACCTGAACGTGATCCTGGAAACCCTGACCGACGGCGGCCGCAAACTGGCACTGGCCCAGAAGTTCATTCCCGACATCACGGCCGGCGACAAGCGCATCCTGCTGGTCGATGGCGAACCGGTCGACTACTGCCTGGCGCGCATCCCGCAGGGCGACGAGTTCCGGGGCAACCTGGCTGCCGGTGGCCGCGGCGAAGGCCGCCCGCTGAGCGAGCGCGACCGCTGGATCGCTGCCCAGGTCGGCCCGGAGATGAAGCGTCGCGGCATGCGCTTCGTCGGCCTGGACGTGATCGGCGATTACCTGACCGAGGTCAACGTGACCAGCCCGACCTGTGTACGCGAACTGGACGCACAGTTCGGCCTGAACATCGCCGGCACCCTGTTCGACGCGCTTGAGGCCGGCCTGCGCTGATGGCAACCGCACCTGCCGTCCTGCCCCCGCCACCACGCGAAGCGCAACGGCTGGGGGCGACCATCGCGCTGTCGGTGCTGGTTCACGCGCTGCTGATCCTGGGCGTGGGCTTCGCCGTGAAAGGCGATGCACCGCTGGTGCCCACGCTGGAAGTGATCTTCAGCCAGACCCGCACCGTGCTGACGCCGAAGCAGGCCGATTTTCTTGCCGCAGCCAACCAGGATGGCGGTGGCGAACACGACCGCGCACAGCGTCCGCGCGACAACCAGGCCGGCATCGTGCCGCAGGCGCAGCCCGGTTTGAGCCCGGTCCCACAGCAGCAGCAATCGGCCGCGCCGGTCCCGCCGCCACAGGCACGGGTGGTCAGCAGCCGCAATGGCGAAGAGGCGGTCGCGCAGGCCCAGTCCCGCCCCACGCCGGATCAGCCCGAACCGGACGCCCCGCTGAGTGCGCGCGAACAGCGCGATGTGGAAATGGCCCGACTGGCCGCAGAAGTGCATCTGCGCTCGGCGCAGTACGCCAAGCGCCCGAACCGCAAGTTCGTGTCGGCCAGCACGCGCGAGTATGCCTATGCCAATTACCTGCGGGCCTGGGTTGACCGCGCCGAGCGCGTGGGCAACCTGAATTACCCGGACGAGGCCCGGCAGCGCCGGCTGGGCGGCCAGGTGGTGATCAGCGTGGGCGTGCGCCGCGATGGCAGCGTGGAGAGCAGCCGGATCCTGCGGTCGAGCGGAACGCCACTGCTGGATGAGGCGGCACTGCGGGTGGTGAAGCTGGCGCAGCCGTTCCCACCGTTGCCGAAGACCGAGGATGAGATCGACATCCTGCAGGTCACCCGCACGTGGGTGTTCCTGCCCGGCGGCGAACTGCGCGACGACCGGTAGGGTTTGTTGGCCGGGCCTGCGGCCCGGGACCCGCTGAAAGGCTAGAGCAACGGCAACAGCAACAGCGGCGGTTGGTGTACTGAAGCGTGGCGAGGCGGTGTCGGGCGGCGGGGACGCCGCAAGTACGTCCGTGTAGGCTTAGCCGCGGCATCCATGCCGCGGATACCCCGCCGCCCGACCCCCCCCCGCCTCTGATAGATCGCGGCGCACCACTGCTTTGGTAGGTGTCGACCTTGGTCGATACACATCCACGCCACGCGTGGATGCAAGCGAAGCGACCCGCTTTTGATTTTGACTTTTCTTTTTTGATCTTCTGTGGCGGACGTGCACGGAAACTGTCAGAGGCCGGGCGGGTGGGCTGCGCAGGGGCGTGAGCCGCATGGATGCGGCGACCGAGCTTACAGGGACGTACTTGCAGCGCCCCCTGCGCAGCCCACCCGCCCGGCCAAACCACGGCTTTTGATCTACGCGACCAATCCCGCCACGAGGGGCTCAGCCGTTGGCCTTCGCCTTCGCCTCGCGCGCGGCCTGCTGCTCGACCAGGGTCAGTGCCACGTTGTCACGCAGGTATGCTGGTTCGACCTTCTCCGGTGCGACGGTTTCGCCGCGGGCGAACGCCGGCACCGCCAGTGCGAGCACGTCCGACGCACGCGGAAGCGCCGTGGCATCAAAGCCGCGCAGGCCGGTGCCCAGGTGGGTCACCAGTGCCCCCTCGGCTGCACCGAAACCGGTGCCGACACCGTAGGCCGACAGCCCTTCCGGCAGCGCTACCGCAGCGGGTGCGCACACGCGTTCGGCATCGCGTGCCACCGGCAGGCCGTCCACGCGCTCGAAGCGGGCGACGTAGAGTTCGCCCATCCGCGCATCGATCGCCGACAGGATCTGCGTTTCTTCCGCCGGTGCGCGCAGCGCCAACACCTGCAGCGTGGAGATCGGCAGCAGCGGGCGGTCCAGTGCCAGTGCGATGCCCTGGGCAATGGCAATCGCCAGGCGCACGCCCGTGAACGCACCCGGACCGCGGCTGAGCGCGATACCGTCCAGCTGGCGGCGGCTGATGCCGGCTTCGGCCAGCAGCGCCTCGGCCCACGGCAGGCTCAGTTCGGCATGCCGGCGCGGGGCGATCTCGAAGCGTTCCAGCACCTGCCCATCGACATGCAGGGCAACGGAACAGGCTTCGGTGGCGGTTTCAAAGGCGAGCAGTTTCATCGGATCAGGTCAGAACAGGGGGAACGTGACACCGGGCGCCGGCTCCGGGCCCGCCGCGGCGGCGGCGGTCGGAACGGCATCATCGGCCACGGGCGCCCATTGTGGCGTAAAGAAGGCCTGCACATCGGCCAGGCTGCGGGTGCGCCGGAACGGCGGCAGCGACTCAAGAAAGACCCGGCCATAGCCACGGTTGAGCAGGCGCGGATCGCACAGGACCAGCACGCCCCGGTCGCTTTCGCTGCGGATCAGGCGGCCAACGCCCTGCTTCAGGGCGATCACCGCCTGCGGCAACTGTTCGTCGCGGAACGGATTGCCGCCCTGGCTGCGGATCGCCTCTAGGCGTGCCTCGTAGACCGGGTCGTCCGGTGCCGCGAACGGCAACTTGTCGATCATCACCACGCTCAGCGCCTCACCCACCACGTCCACGCCCTCGCGGAAACTGGCCGAGCCCAGCAGCACCCCATTGCCCGATTCACGGAAGCGCTGCAGCAGCGTCGCACGCGGCGCCTCACCCTGCACGAACAACGGCCATGGCCCATCGCGCAGTGCCTCGGCGGCCTCACGCAGGGCGCGATGCGAAGCGAACAGCAGGAACGCCCTGCCCTGCGAGGCCTGCAGCACCGGCCGCAGGGTCTGGATCAGCGCGGTTCCGAAACCACGTGCGGCCGGATCGGGCAGGCCTTCAGGCAGGTAACACAGCGCCTGCTCGGGCCAATTGAACGGACTCGGCTGGACCAGCGTCTGCGGGTCGTCCAGCCCGAGGCGGGTGGCGATGTGATCGAAACCACCGCCCACGGTCAGCGTCGCCGAGGTGAAGATCCATGCCGCGCGACTGCGCTCACGGTGCTCGCGCAATGGACCGGACACGTCCATCGGCGTGCGCTGGCAGCGGAAACCACGCGGGGTGAGCTCATACCAGAGCACATCGGTGGCATTGCCGGTGTCCGCAGGATCAGTATCGAAGTCGAGGGCGGGTTCGTCATCGCCCAGCCAGCGACCGAGCCGCGAAACCGCCTCACGCGCCCGCGCATGGCAGGCATCCAGGCCCGCCGCGGCTTCGCGCAGCGGCTGCAAGGCCTGCTCCAGCGTCACCAGGCCAGCCATCACCGTATCGAAGCCATCACGCACCTGCGGCATCGTCAGCGCACGCCACTGCGTGCCGCGCGGCGGCAGCCCCTCCATCGCCGAACGCAACGCCAGCAGCGCCTGCTGCAAGTGGTCGACCGGTTCCTGCAGCGCCGACTGCGCCCCCCCGACGCCGCGCGCTTCGGCCAGGCAGTCGCGGCCCAGCTCCTGCCACGGGCGCATGCCGAAGCCTTCGCCGAAGAACTGCGCGGCCAGTTCAGGCAACTGATGCGCCTCGTCGATGACGAAGGCCTGCGCCCCCGGCAGCAGCTCACCGAAGCCATCCTGCTTCAATGCCAGGTCGGCCAGCAGCAGGTGATGGTTGACCACCACTACGTCTGCCGCCTGCGCACGTTGCCGCGCACGCACCACGAAGCAGTCTTCCCAGAACGGGCAGTCGGTGCCCAGACAGTTGTCGACGGTGGAGGTGACCATCGGCAGCAGCGGCGAATCATCGGCCAAACCGTCCAGTTCGGCGATGTCGCCGAACTCCGAGCGTCCGGACCAGGCCAGGATGCGCTGGAACTGCGCCGCCTGTTCTGGGCTTGAGAAGCGCGGCTCGCCCCGCGCCTGCTGCAGGCGGTAGCGGCACAGGTAATTCGAACGTCCCTTCAGCAGCGCACTGCGCAGGCCGACACCGAGTGCCTGGCGCACACGCGGCAGGTCGCGGTGGTAGAGCTGGTCCTGCAGCGCGCGGGTGCCGGTGGAGATGATGGTGCGCAACCCGGACAGCAGCACCGGCACCAGGTAGGCGAACGTCTTGCCGGTGCCGGTACCGGCCTCGGCCAGCAGCAGGTCACGCTGCTGCAGCGCATCGGCGATGGCTTCGGTCAGGCGCAGCTGGGCCGGGCGCGGGACGAAGGCGTCCAGATGCGAGGCGAGCGCGCCGCCGTCGCTGAGGGCTTCGCGGCTGGCATGGACAAGGTCGGACATCAGAGGGAAAGGATACCCGGCCGGGCGCTGCCCGGCACCCGTTTCAAGCCAGAGCCAGAGCAACGGCAACAGCGTTGTCATGGCTCTGGGTTGTACTGAGGGTTGGCGGGGGACTGCGGGTTTGCGGGGACGCCGTGAACCCGTCCTT
>NZ_CVIW01000031.1:0-30767 GCF_001499715.1 Stenotrophomonas thermophila
AACCGGTAGATCCACGCCATGCGTGGATTCCGCCCCGCCCCACCCTCAATTGGCCTTCGCCGCCTCGGCATTCCACGCCGCGACCTTGGCCTTGGTGTCGGCCAGCATCCTGTCCAGCGCGGCGCGGTCATACACGTTGCCACGCAGGATGACGCTGTCGATCTTCCCGGTGGCGGCGATGTCCTGCAGCGGGTTGGCGGTCAGCAGCACCAGATCGGCGGCCTTGCCCTGTGCGACACCACCGTAGCGGTCCATCTGGCCGAACCAGGCCGGACCGGAACGGGTTGCGGCGGACAGCGCCTGTGGCGCGGTCAGGCCTTCCTTCACGAACAGCTGCAGTTCCTGGTGCAACGCGATGCCCGGGAAGTTGAACGAATTGAGGAAGCCCGCATCGGTACCGGCGATGATCGTTACGCCCGCCTCCTGCAGCAGCGGCAGCACCGCGGCCACCTGGTGGTACTGCGCGTGGCGCGCTTCAATCTGCGCCGGCGTGGCCTTGGCTGCGCGGTCCACGCGCCACTGGTAGGTCGCGCGCAGGCCAGGGCCGATGTAGGCCAGGTACGGATCGTTGGCGTGGTCATCCTGGTCAAGGAAGTCGAGGATGCGGCCACCGTTGAGGGTCGGGGTCACGAATACGCCGCGCTTTGCGAAATCACGGTAGGCATGCATCGCAGTGTCACGGTCGAAGCTGGCGTCGAGGCGCCGGTTGGCTTCGGCACGGTCGATGCGCCCGGCGCCGAAGTCGGCGGCGATCTGCGCTTCGTCCTTGCTGCCGGCCTTGAATGCGTAGTCCAGATGCTCGATCGAGGCCAGGCCGGCATCGACCGCCTGCTCCACGGTCAGCGCCATTGGAATGTGGCCCGAGGCCTTGAAGCCGGCCTTTCGCGCAGCGCTGGCCGAGTACAGGAACAGTTCCGGCTTCAGCGTGCTGTCGGTGATCTTCACGAAATCGACCTTGTCGTGCTGCAGTCGGGTGATCGCCTTGTCGACGTCGGTCTCGCTGCCCACTTCGATCGTGCCCTTCCACACCGGCTTGATGCCCTCGATCTTCGCGCCGGAACTGAGCAGGCGCGGGCCGAACAGCGTGCCCTTGGCGATTTCGCCACGCCACTGCAGCACCTGCTCGGGCAGATCGCCGGAACAATCACGCACGGTGGTGATGCCGTGCGCGATGTACAGCGGCAGCAGTGCCTTGTTCTCTTCGATCAGCGCCGGGCCACCGCCGAAATGCACGTGCATGTCCCACAGCCCCGGGATCAGGTACTTGCCCTTGGCATCGATCTGGCGGGCCGCGCTCCACTGGCTGCGCAGCTGCGCATCTGGACCGACGGCGACGATGTCCTCGCCGCGGATCACCACGCTCTGCCCGGCCAGGGTGCTGGCGTGCTCGACGTCGACCACGATGGCATTGCGGATCAGCAGGTCGGCGCGCTCGGCGGCAGACGCCGACAGAGGTGCTACCGCAAGGAGGATGGCAAGGGACAACGGACGGGAACGGAACATGGACAGCATCCTGATGGGCACGCCCAGCGTGCGGGTGGAAGGGGTTTGCATTCAGCGGAGCGCGCCGTGCTGGCGCAGCAGGGTCTCAATTCCGGTATAGCCGCGCTGGCGCGCGTGCGTGAGCGGCGTCACGCCATCGCCGTCGGCAAGCTCCGGGTCCGCACCGGCCTCCAGCAGCAGCTGCACGATCTGCACGTGGCGCGCACCGCCATCGCCGAGCAGGATCGCTTCCAGCAGCGCGGTCCAGTGCAGGCGGTTGACATGATCGACCGCCACGCCCGCGCGCAGCAGCGTACGTACGGTGGCGACGTGGCCACGCTCGGCGGCCGGAATCAGCGCGGTGCCGCCATAGCGGTTGGTGCTGCGCAGATCGGCGCCATGCGCCAGGGTCATCGCCAGGATCTCATCCAGGCCCCGCGCGCCGGCGTACAGGTAGGCGCTGTCCTGCATCGCGTCCTTGGCATTGACGTCGGCACCGGCTTCGATCAGCGCACGCGCGGCCTCCACGTTGTTGCCATGCGTGGCCAGCAGCAGCGCGGTGCGGCCCTGGCCATCGCGCGCCTCCAGCGTGGCGCCCTCCTCGATCGCCTGTCGCACCGCATCGGCGTCGCCGCGGCTGGCAGCATCCCGCAGGCGCGCGTCTGCGTCGGCCCGGGACATGGCGGTGCAGGCGGGGGTGACCATGGCCAGCAGGCACAACAGCAGCGCGCGCGCGAAGGGCGCAGGCCAGCCAGCGGAATGATGGACGCGCATGACAGTATCTCCTCGTGTCCGTCGCCACGGAACGCCGTGCGACGGTAGCAACAGCCGCGCATTGCCGGCCCCTGCCCCGCATGGTAGAAGTCGGCCTGGGTATCCAGAAGTGAAATGTTCAAATGCAAGACAGTGCCAAATCGAATAGAACCCTGTTCGAACTGGACCTGCTGCGGGCGCTGGTGATGGTGGCCGACTGCGGCAGTTTCACCACGGCGGCCACGCGCCTGCATTCGACCCAGTCCACGGTCAGCCAGAAGGTGCGGCGGCTGGAGGAACTGGCCGGGCATCGCCTGCTCGAGCGCGGCCATCGCGACGTGCACCCCACCGATGCCGGCCACACCCTGCTCGGCTACGCGCGGCGCATGCTCGACCTGAACGAGGAAATGGCACAGGCGCTGGCCGGCGCGACGGTGGAAACCGCGGTCCGCATCGGCGTACCGGAGGACTTCGTCAACCCGCAGACCACCCGCATGCTGGCCGCCTTCAGCCGCCGCCACCCGCAGGTGAAGCTGGAGATCAGCAGCGGCCTCAGCCGTGACCTGGCGCAGGGCTTCGACCACGGCGAGCTGGACCTGGTGCTGGTCAAGCAACGCCGCAACAGTCGCCAGGCGGTGCATTGCCGGCGCGAGCCGATGCACTGGATCGACAGCCTGCGCAGCAGCTGCCTGCAGCAGGACCCGCTGCCGCTGGTCACCTTCCCGCCGCGAGGGCTGTACCGCGACGAGATGATCCACGCCGTGGAAGCCTTGGGCCTGCGTTGGCGCATTGCCTTCACCAGTTCGTCGCTGAGTGGCATCCAGGGCGCGGTGGCCGATGGCATCGGCATCAGCCTGCTGCCACGCCGCGCGGTCAGCCGCGAGCACCGCATCATCGATGGAGAGCGCGAGCTGCCGGTGATCGACAACTACGAGATCGGCCTGCTGCATCGCGCGGACGCCGATGATGCCGTGCGCGCACTGGCCAGCGAGCTGTGGCGGCAGGTACAGCGCGAACCGGACTGACCACAGTAGATCCACGCCATGCGTGGATGCCTTTCGCGCATCACGCATCGAAACATGGTCACTCCGGCCGTACGACGGGCAACAATCGCCTCGTAGAGTGCCTGTTGTTTCCGTGCTCCACGGCGCCTTGGCATGTCCGACCAATTCCCCACCCGTTTCGATCCCCTGCCTGCTGCACTGCAGACGCATCTGCAGCACCAGCGCTCGCTGATCGCCGCGCGCGTGGCCGCCAGCTTCCCGACGTTGCCGGTGCAATGGCCCCTGGCCCCCAGCACATTGCAGCGCGTGGTCGATGCCGAGCTGATCGACCGCGCCGACTGCGATGGCTGGGAAGCACTGGGCGTGGCATTCGGTGACACTCTGGCCCAGCGCGTGCCGGGCCTGACCTGGATGCAGGTGACCGATGCCTGGGGCATCGACGCGGTGCTGCGCTATGCCGACAGCAGCCTGCAGATCGGCGCCAGCACCCTGCTGCTCAAGCGCGTGGAGCAGGGCGAGATCATCGACATCGCCCACCTGCTTGCGTGGCTGGAAGAGTTCGTCGCTACCCGCGCCGACGATTACGCCTGACGGCATATCGGGGTAGATCCACGCCATGCGTGGATGAATGAGACCGCGCGATGGTGCCGTCCACGCCATGACGCGGATCTACAGCCAGCGGCCGTCGACCACCACCCTGCGCTCCACCG
Source organism: Stenotrophomonas thermophila (assembly GCF_001499715.1). NCBI lineage: Bacteria > Pseudomonadati > Pseudomonadota > Gammaproteobacteria > Lysobacterales > Lysobacteraceae > Stenotrophomonas > Stenotrophomonas thermophila. The sequence goes on from NZ_CVIW01000031.1 coordinate 3,950, forward strand.
GCACCCCGGCCACGGCGGCCGGGCCGTGGTCGGCACGCACGGCCACGAAGGTCGCCGGCCGGCCTTCGGCAATACCATGCTGCGGCAGGCCGATCACCTGCGCGGCATGGGTGGTGACCATGTCCAGCGCCAGCATCAGGTCGGCATCGGTGTAGAAGCCGGAACGGTAGCCCAGCAACATCGCCCGCTGCAGCAGGTCGCCATTGCCATACGGCCACCAGCAGTCGCGGATGTTGTCGTTGCCTGCGAACACGCGCACACCGGCATCATGCAGCGCGCGCAGCGGCGGGAACGGATGATCGCCCGGCGCGTTGCTCATGATCGCCACACCCGCCGTGGCCAGTGCTTCGCCCACCTGCAGCGCGCGCGCCAGCGGCACTTCGCCCAGCGAATAGGCATGGCTGACCGCAACCCGCCCCTGCAGGCCGGCGGCCCGCGTCCGCGCTGCAATGCGCAGCAGCTGCGCCAGGCCGGTTTCGCCGGGCTCGTGCAGATGGATGTCCAGCTGCACGCCGTAGCGCTCGGCCAGGCCGAACAGCAGCGCCAATTGGCCTTCGGCATCACCATCGAGCGTGGTCGGGTCGATGCCGCCGAGCACCTCCACGCCCGCAGCAAGCGCCTGCTCCAGTACGGCGGCGGTGCCGGGACAGGAGATCACCCCGGCCTGCGGAAACGCCACCAGCTGGATCCGCATGATGTCGGCGCAGCGCAGCGCCGCCTCGCGCACTGCTTCGAGATGGCCGAGACCGGTGCTGGCGTCGATATCGACATGGCAGCGCATCGCCACGGTACCGAAAGCACTGCATTGGCGGATCAGCGCCTCGGCACGGTCCAACATCGGTGCCGCATCCGCCACCGCCGCCTTCTCCACCGCCAGCCGCTCACGCAGGCTGTTCACCGGCTGGTGCGGGTGCCAACGGTCGCCGACAAAGCTCTTGTCGAGGTGAATGTGGCCGTCGACCAGCCCGGGCAGCACCGCGAAGCCCTGCAGGTCGACGCATTCCGCTCCGTCATCCGGCGCGGTCTCGCCATTGAGCCCGCTGATGCGGCCATCACGGATATGGAAATGCAGTGGCGCACCGTCGCGGTCGACACCGCCATGGACGAACTGGAGGGTCATCGGGAACTCCCGGGATGCCAAGAATGGCGCCATCGTGCGCCTCGCCACAGCCATCGGCCAACGAAATATCTGGATGGCACGCATTCACCAGAACGATGACTGCCCTGGGACAACCGGTCGCAGCCACGCCGTGCACACCCCTGAACGGGTAACATGGGCGCCTGTTTCCGCTGTGATGCCGCATGGGCCCGTCCGACCGCCACGATCGTCTCCGCCGCTGGCAGGCCGCGTCCCTGCTTGCCGCCGCCCCGATCGCCAGCCTGTCCGCCACTGATGCGGCGGCCGCTGCGCCGCTGCAGTCGCCGCCGGGCCAGCAGCGCATTGCCCCGGCTGCACTGGTCGAGCGCCTGCATCAGCGCGTGCTGTCCGGGCAGAGCGCCACTGCCACGCTGGAATACTGGTGCGCCGAGCACGGCCTGGCCGAACAGGCGCGGGTCCGCGCGGTGCGCATACACGGTCACGACAAGCCGGCCCCAGCCGACGTACTGCAGGCACTGGGTGCAGCACCCGGCGCCGAGCTGCGCTATCGCCGGGTGCAGCTGGTCTGCGGCAGCCGCGTGCTGTCCGAGGCCGACAACTGGTACCTGCCCGGCCATCTCAGCCCGGCCATGAACCAGGTGCTGGACAGCACCGACGAACCCTTCGGTCGCGTCGTCGGCCCGCTCGGTTTCCAGCGCCAGACCTTGGCCGACCAGACGTTCTGGCCGCCGCGGGGCGAAGGCGACCGCGGCGTGATCCTGGAGGTGCGTGCCCTGTTGCGCGACCGCCAGCAGCAGCCTTTCAGCTACGTCATCGAGTCGTACCTGCAGCAGGCACTGCCCTAGGCCGCCGGCGCGCGCCATCACAGCGGATAGGGACACAGCAGAAGGCCCGGCATTGCCGGGCCTTCTGTCTGCCCGCCCGATCAGCGGAACCGGTAGTCCAGCTGCACCCAGTACTGGCGGCCATACGGGTCGTAGTTGCCGACCGGGTAGAACGGCCAGCCGCCACCGTTCCTGTCCGCCGGCGGGCGGCTGTCGCGCAGGTTGTTGACGATCACGCCCACCGACAGGTTCTCGCCGAACTGGCGGAACACGCTGGCGTTGTACGTCATGTACGGCGCGATGCGGCCACTGCCATCGGTCTTCGGCAGCGAGCCGAAGCGGTTGCCGTACAGCGTAGTGGTCCAGTCACCCTGGTTCCAGGTGATGCTGCCGTTGGCCTTGCTGCGCCACTGGTAGTCATCCAGCGAATTGCGGATGTCACGCTCCGGATCATCGGAGAACTGCCGGTACTTGTGCTCCAGCACCACGGTGTAGGCCAGGCGCGTGGTGAACCGGCCATAGTGGCCGGCATCGAAACGCCAGTTGCCCTTCAGGTCCAGGCCGCGCACGGATTCGGAGGCCGCGTTGATCGGGTTGATCAGCACGCGGGTTACCTGGTCCGGCTGCACCGTGGCATTGGACGGGTTGCGGATCACCCGCGACAGCGCGTCCTGGCACAGCGGTGAACCGATATCGCGTGCTTCGCCACCCAACGTGCGGCCCAGGCGGCAATCGGCTTCATCACGAAGAATACGGCTGGTGTCGAGGCTGGTGACCTCATTGTCGATACGGATGTCGTAGTAGTCAGCACTGAAATCCAGCCCGGACAGCGGCGACCAGACCACGCCGAAACCATAGGATTTGGCGGTTTCCGGCTGCAGCTGTGCGTTGGCGCGGTTGCTGTAGTCGATCGACAGGCCGTTGTAATCGCAGTTGTCATACGACTGGCCTGCGGTGCGGCAGCGCCAGTAATCGGTCATGCCCGGGTTGTAACCACGCGTCTCGGTCGCGAACACGTAGTTCATGTCCGGCGCCCGGAAGCTGGTGGCAGCGGTACCACGGATCAGCAGGCTCTCGATCGGGCGGAACTCGACGCCGAAGCTCCAGGTCGCCTTGCCGATGTGCTCACCACCGGCACGGTACTGGTCATAGCGCCCGGCCAGGGTGGTGGTGAGCGACTGCAGCAACGGCAGCTGCAGCTCCACACCTGCGGCGTAGCGGTCACGCTCGCCACCGGCGCCGACGCCTGCACTGGTGTTCCAGAACTCGCCGGTTCCCAGTCGCGGGTCCGGTCGATTGCGATAGCCCTGGCTGCCAGCCTCGACCACCGCGGCCAGCGCAGCGTCGCCACCGGGCAGTGCGAACAGCCGGCCGTTGACGCTGGCGCTGAAGGTCTGCAGCCACGCCGCGTTGCGGCTCTCCTGGTAGCCGGACAGGCTCTGGTACTCGTTCGGGCTCAGCGGCTGGAACAGGCGCGCCGGATCCGGCGCATAGACCTCTACGCCATTGCGCACGCCCAGCTTCGGGCCAAGCAGGTATTCGTTGATACCGGCCAGCAGCACCGGGCGGCGGGTGCGGTTCTCGTAACGCGAGCGGCTGTACACCGCCTCATAGTCCCAGCCACTGTCGCCGATCTGGCCGCGCGCGCCGACGTTGAATGACCACGAGTTTTCCAGGAAGCGGTTGGCGTTGCGCGGCAGGCCACCGATTTCCTCGGGCGCAAAGCGGCGGTACCAGCTTTCCAGGTTGCCGGTGGTCTGGTTGTAGAAGTAGTTGCGCGCCGAGGTCCAGGTGGGCGCACGGGTGTTGTTGGTGATGCGTGCACTGCCCACGGCCAGATCGGCGAACAGGTCGGTGGTCTCGTTGACGTGGAAGGTCAGCAGGCCGTAGCCGTTGAGGTTGCGCTTCTCGGTCTGCACCGTCCAGTAGCTGGCGGCGGCCTCGTTGCTGCCGCAGTACCAGCCCTGGCGCGGGTTGAAGGCACGGAACACGCTGCCGCCATAGATGTCCGACGCCGCGTCGCAGCCATTGGCGCCCGGATCGATGTTGCGACCGGTAGCGGCGTTGCGGCGATACGCGATCGCGGTCGCCTGCGGCGCCTTGCCGGCGGGGTCATCATCCAGCGAGTCCATGAAATCGCGCTGGCGCGCATGGATCGCCTTGCGCACGTCGAACTCGAAGCCGAACAGGGCATCCCAGCGCTCGCCGGAACTGCCACCCACAACCTGCGCGCGCTGGTTGTCACCCCCGCCCTGCTGGGTGCCGCCGGCCCGCACGTTCACGTCCACGCCCTCAAAGCGGTCCTTGAGGATGATGTTGACCACACCGGCGATGGCATCGGAGCCGTACACCGCCGACGCACCGGCCGCCAGCACCTCGATGCGCTCGATCAGCGCACTGGGGATGTTGGCCAGGTTGACCACGTTCACCGAGCCCTCGTAGGCCAGCGGATAGTCGGCCTGGCGGCGGCCGTTGACCAGCACCAGCGTGCGGTTCGGGCCCAGCCCGCGCAGGTTGATGGTGTTGGCGGCCGGGGTGAAGGTATTGCCGAAGTCCTCGCCCTGCACGTTGCCGGTGTTCTCGGTCAGCGCGCTCAGCGCATCGAAGGCATTGCGGTAGCCCTGCGCGTCGATCTGCTCGCGGCTGATCACCGTCACCGGCGAGGGCCCCTCGACACTGGCGCGCGGAATGCGCGAGCCGGTGACCTTCACTTCCTGCAATGTGGTGGGCGCGCTTTCCTGCGCGAAGGCCGGCAGCGAAACCAGCATCAGGGACGACAGTGCGAGCACCAGCGGACGCGGGCGCAGCGCCTTGGGGGAGGCGGACATGGGCTTCCTGGGGGGGAGTTGGGCGGGTAGTAGCGGGAGCGGCCTGTGCGGCACATAACGATCCCGTAACGAAAGTGTCCTGACTGGGTGGTTTCAACGGAAATGACCAGGCCTGATGGCCTTATGCCTGAACCGAATCAGTCCCCCGGCGCCGCTCACCGCATTTTTGCAATGTTTTGAATGGTGCAGGGGGGCGGTCACGGCCATCGTGCCGGGGATGATGATCCCGTATCCCACCCCGCTTCTCCCCCCGTTGCGGCCGGTGCTGCGCCGTCACCTGCTGCAGCTGCAGGCCGCACCGGTCACCCTGCGCCCGTTCCAGCGTACCGACCTGCCGCGCTGGCGCTTGTTCGATGATCGCCGCCGGCGCGGCCGACGCCATCCGGCGGGTATCGACGAGGAAGCCCGCTTCCTGGCCCACATGCACCGTTCACGGCTGGAGCAGGACAACGATCAGCTGATGCTGGGAGTATTCGATGACGAGCACGGCACAGTACTGGACCAGTTGCATGTCCGCCTGCAGTGCTTGCAGACGCGCTGCGCCGAGCTGCTGTCGCTGCAGCATTGGCACCCGCACGCGGATGCAGCGCTGCGGGCGCTGTGCCCGTTCCTTTTCGAGGATGTGGGCGTGCACCGCCTGTTCGTGATGCTGCCACCGGCCTGCAGCAGCCCGTTCGCCACTGCACTGCACGCCTTCGGCTTCGAACAGGAAGGGCTGCTGCGCGACCATCACCTGGATCTGGACGGTTGGCAGGATCGCCAGCTGCTGGCGCTGACCGCGCCGGTCTGGCGCAGCCGCCAGCACCCCGAGAGTTAGCGGACCCGCTCCAGCGATGCGCCTGCGCCGGTCAGCACCGCGCAGGCGTGGTCCTGCAGCTCTTCAGCGCTGGCCTCGTTACCGGTGCCGGGGTCCACACGGGTGGCCAGCAGGATGAAGCCGGGGCCACCCTGCACGGGTTCCCGGCCGGCCACCACTAGGCTCCACTGGCCCACGTCGCCCACGCCGGCGAGGTCATAGGCCAGCAGATTGAGCGGATTGGCGGTCAGTTCCGCGCCCGGCAACAGGCGGGCCTGGTACTGATGACCACGCAGCGGCACCGGCAGCGGTGCCCAGCGGCTGCCCAGGGCAGCGGCATGCGCGTCCAACGCCTGCAGCACGTCGGCACGCAGGCAATCCACGTGGATGTGCAGCTGGTGCTGCGAACGGCCGTGCGGCGAGTTCAACGCCAGGCTCGCGACGTTGCGCGGCAGCGGTTGCCGCAAGGCCTGCTCGGTGTGGCTGCGCGCCTGCCAGGCCGCAGCGAAGTAGTTCGGTGCACCGCGCTGGTACAGGCTGCGGCTCTCGATACCGCTGACCTTGTCCAGCGGCATCAGCAGGAACTGGTAGTCGCCGTGCGCGTCCTTGACCAGCACATCGCGGCGGTCTGCGGCCGGCTCCACCCGCAGGCAGTCACCCCGCGGCCCTCCAGCGCCACGGCAGTCACGCTCGATCAACCGCCACAGCGCATCGGCATGAGCCGGTGGCGGCGGCGCGCTTGCACAGGCAGACAAGAGCAGAAGGGACGGCAGCAGGAAGGGGCGCAGGGACACGGAAACAACTCACGGAACAGGCACGGCACACAGCGCCGCGCTGCATTCTAGCCAGTGCGCTGCTGCAATCAGTAGGTGCCGAACGGCACTTCAACCACGATCGGTGCCCCGCCCTCGCCCGCCTGCAGGCTGTAGCGGTCCAGCGCACCATCGTCATCAGCATGCGGCTGGCGTTGGAAATGCAGCGGATAGCGAATGTCTCCCAGGCGGACGGCGCTGCCGTCGGCCTCCAGCGCGGCACCTTCGGGAATAAGCAGCCCGCCCAGGTCGCTGTAGGCGCCCGGCACATCGGCGAAGCTGTAGTCGGCCAGTTCGTCCACCCGTTGCATCGCATAGACGTGCGGCACATAGGGACGTACCGGGCTGCGGCCATTGCTCAGGTCGGTCACCCAGGCCTGCGGCAGGTGGTACTGCTCACGCAGCGCGGCCACCCCCAGCGAGGGGCTGGCCACCTGCAGGCAGCACACCGTCCGCTTGCCTTCACGGTCGAGGATAGCGAAACGGTCGCCACGGGTCGCCGCCTGCGGCAGCATGGCAAAGGCCAGATTACGCTGCGCAGGCTCGTAGCCCGCTTCGGTCTGCAGGTTGCGCCAGGCGCCGAACACCGGGGTTTCGACCGCCGCAGGTTCCGGATCGGCAGCGGAGGCGGCAGACGCCACGCCCAGCAACGACAGCGCCAGCGCCGTCATCGTCTTGTTCTTGCCGCGGAAACTGCCTGACGTCATACCGTACCCAACACCTGCGCCGGAAGGGCCCGGCCTGCCTGCTGGCGTACTGCCAGCCATTGCTCCCACTATGCAATGACCACGCTGTGCCGGCAATGACCGGATCGCTGACGCCTTTCGCACGCCCGGTGCTATCGTTCCCGTCATCTTCCCCTGCGCAGGAGCGCTCGCATGTCCGCATTCCGTCTGTCCCTGTTGCTGCCGGCCTCTGCCCTGCTGCTGTCGGCCTGCGTCAGCACCCCTGGCCCGGAAGTCAAAGGCAGCGGCCGCTGCGACGCCAGCCAGCTGGGCTGGGCGATCGGCCAGCCGGCCAATGAGCCCAACATCCGCCGCCTGTCCCGCGAGAGTGGTGCCGGCCTGGTCAACCCGATCGGCCCCAGCACCATCACCACCAAGGACATCCGCCAGGACCGCCTGCGCGTGTTCGTGGACAAGGACAACGTCATCACCGCCACCCGCTGCCAGTAAGCGCCGCCTCAGTTTTTGTAGAGCCGAGCCCACGCTCGGCTGCTCTGCGGCCGGGCCACGCGAGAACCCGAGTCGAGCATGGCTCGACTCTACACTTCAGGGTTCGGTATAGCCGGCGCAGTCCGGCAGCGCCTGGTCCGGGTGGAACATGCCCTCGCGGAAGTGGAACAACCGCGTATAGGTGCACGCCGGATCCAGCTCGGTGCGCAGGTCTTTCTTCTTCAGCGGCCCCTTGGCCAGCGAATCCTCGAAGCGCGAAACATCGGCCGGGAACCGGGTCGCCACGGTCTGGTAGCGCAGCACCGGCATACCCTCGGCAGCCGTGTCCAGCGCCAGCTTCGCCGAGAAGCCGTATTCGTCGTGGCAGGCACCGGCGCGCTGCCTGATGTCCTGCTCGCTGAAACAGGCGCGGATCATCGCATTGCCCAGCCATGGCACGGTCAGCACGTTGTCGTCCACCTGGATGTCGTTCTGCAGGTGGCGCACGCGTGCCAGCTGCAGCGTGGACGCGTCGGCACCTCCACCGGAGTACATGGTGCTGAACTTGACGATGCCACCCACCAGCACATTCTGGCGGGCGCGCTGCTGCGGGTCGGTCACCGGTTCATCGCTGCCCACGCCAGGGGACAGCCGCACGATCCATGGCCACAGCGACAGCTCGCTTTCCTGCGGCACGTCGATGCTGACGTGGTAGGTGTGCGGCTTGCCCCGGCCCTGCACCTTCTCAAGCACTTCCAGCACGCTCGGCCGGTCACCCTCCTCGGCAACCGGTTGCACGCGCATGCACCAGTTGCCGTCCCGCGTGCAGTCATAAAGCCCCGACGGTCCAGTCTCACTCGCGATCAGCACCTGTCCCAGCGGCTCCATCACGTTGCCGGCGGCATCGCCCTGCTGCGGCAGGATCGCGCTCTGGGCCAGTGCCAGCAGCGGGGTCGCCAGCAATGCGACGCCCATGGTCGTGCGGGCAACGATGATGGGCATTGAGGAGATTCCTGCTCGTGGGATCCAGATGGTAACCGCTGCCGTTGTAGAGTCGAGCCATGCTCGACTGCTGTCTGTCGGAAAGAGCAGCCGAGCATAGGCTCGGCTCTACAGCAAAGCCAGTTTGTATCCGTCAATGCCCACTACAGTCGCAGCCACCCCACCCCTTGGCCTTCGAGGTCTGGCCGATGCCGGGATTGAACGTATTGCTCGGGTCCAGCTGCTTGTAGAACCCGGCCAGCGCCGGCTTGGCCGGATACAGGTGGCCGACATTGTGCTCGGCCGGATACTCGGCGCCACGCTGGTCCAGCAGCGCCCACATCGCATGCTCGATCGCCATCGGGTCTTCACCTTTGCGCGCGATGTAGTCCTGGTGGAACACGTGGCACAGGAAGTGGCCGTAGTACAGCTTGTGCAGCAGGCGCGCGTCGATATCCGCCGGTAGCTGCTCGAACCAGTCGGCATCGTCACGTCGCAGCGCGATGTCCAGCGCGACGATGTCCTGCACCTGGTCACGATGCACTTCACGGTAGCGCACCGCGGCACCGGCCACGGCAAAGCGATGCAGGAACGCCTTGCGTCCCTCCTCCGCCGTGCAGTGGAAATAGCCGCCTTCGTGGCCGGCGAAGAAGCTGCGCAGCCAGGCCTCGGTTTCCGCAGCGTCCTGGGCAGAGACCTTCAGCAACAGGTGATGCTCGTAGCGCTGGCGGAACTCGCCCATGCGCTTGGGCAGGTGCGAGGGCAGCAGGCCCGTCAGCACCTGCATCACACGGTCGGTCACGCCGCGCAGGCCCAACCGCTCGAACCAGCCATCGACACGGCTCTTCAACGCGAACGCGGCGGGCACGCGGGAAGTGCCAAGGCGGTCGATCAGCAGGAAGCTGTCCTTGCCGTAGCGCTCGCCGATGTCATAGGCATCGCGGTGGACGTACTCGCCGGCAATCGGCAGGCGCTCGAAGCCGGTCAGCAGCTGGCGACGGATCGCGGTGAGGCTGTCGGTGCGGTTGCTGCCTATATAGAAGACCTCTGCAGCCTCTTTTTCGAAGGTGTCCAGGCGCACCGCGAACACTGCCAGCTTGCCGGCAGATCCCGCTGCCTCGAAGTGGCGACTGGGGTCGGCATTGAAGCGTGCCGGGGTATCGGCGTCGACCTTGCGCACTTCCTCGGCATAGCGTGGGTCGGAAGCCGCACGGCCGTCGCCATCGCCCACGTCGGCGGCCGTGTAGTCACCGGCCTGCAGGCGCTGCAGGATCTGCTCGGGCGTGTCACCCAGCGCGATGTCCAGATGATTGACCAACTGCAACCGGCCCTCCGCGTCGACCTGCGCGTAAAGTGCCAGCTCGGTATAGGCCGGGCCACGTCGCACCAGCGCACCGCCGGAGTTGTTGCAGATGCCGCCCAGCACCGAGGCACCGATGCAGGACGAGCCGATCACCGAATGCGGTTCGCGACCCAGCGGGGCCAGCGTCTGCTCCAGGCGGTCCAGCGTGGCACCCGGCAGGCACAGCACCTGGCGGCCTTCGTTCAACAACTGGATGCCGGTCAGGCGCAGCGTGCTGACCAGCACGATCGGCCGGCCATAGTCATCGCCGTCCGGGGTCGAGCCGCCGGTCAGGCCGGTGTTGGCCGCCTGCAGGATGATCGCCGCGCCGCCCTGCACCGCTGCCTGCAGCACGTGCCACAGTTCCAGCAAGGTACCCGGACGCACCACCGCCAGTACCGGGCCATCGCCGAAGCGGTAGCCGCGACGGAAGCGGCGCGTGGCCTTGTCACCGGTCAGTACATGGCGGCTGCCGACCGCGTCGCGCAACTGTGCCAGCACGGCATCGTGGCCACTCATGGCAGGCTGGCCAGCGAATCGCGGCCGATGTCGGCGATGCGGCGCGCACCGGTCAGTGTCATCGCCACGCGCATCTCCTTGACGATCAGGTCCAGCAGGTTGGCCACCCCGGCCTCGCCCTGCGCGGCCAGCGCATAGATGAAGGCACGCCCCAGCAGCACGGTATCGGCCCCCAGCGCCAGCATGCGCACCACGTCCAGGCCGGTACGGATGCCCGAATCGGCGAGAATCTTCAGGTCGCCCTGCACCGCGTCGGCGATGGCCGGCAGTGCGCGTGCGGTGGACAGCACGCCGTCCAGCTGGCGGCCACCGTGGTTGGAGACCACGATGCCATCGGCACCGAACTTGACCGCATCACGCGCGTCATCCGGGTCGAGGATGCCCTTGATCACCATCGGGCCCTTCCAGAATTCGCGGATCCACTCCAGGTCCTTCCAGGAAATGGAGGGATCGAAGTTGCTGCCCAGCCAGCCGATGTAGTCCTCCAGCCCGGTCGGGTTGCCGCGGTAGGTGGAGATGTTGCCCAGGTCATGCGGGCGCCCGAACAGGCCCACGTCCCACGCCCAGTGCGGATGGGTGATGGCTTGGCTGATACGGCGCAGCGAGGCGTTCGGGCCGCTCATGCCGGAGTGTGCATCGCGGTAGCGCGCACCCGGCACCGGCATGTCCACGGTGAACACCAGCGTGGTCACGCCCGCAGCCTGTGCCCGCTCCAGCGCATTGCGCATGAAGCCGCGGTCGCGCAGCACATACAGCTGGAACCACATCGGCCGCTGGATGGCCGGTGCCACTTCCTCGATCGGGCACACCGATACGGTGGACAGGGTGAACGGGATGCCGCGGCTGTCGGCCGCGCGCGCCGCCTGTACCTCACCGCGCCGGGCATACATGCCGGTCAGGCCGACCGGCGCCAGCGCCACCGGCATTGCCAGCTTTTCGCCGAACAGCTCGGTTTCCAGGCTCAGGTCGGACATGTTGCGCAGGATGCGCTGGCGCAGCGCGATGTCGGACAGGTCGGAAACGTTGCGCTTCAGCGTGTGCTCGGCATACGCGCCGCCATCGATGTAGTGGAACAGGAACGGCGGCAGCCGGCGCTGCGCTGCGGCACGGTAATCGGTGGAGGCGGAGATGATCATGGGGTCAACCGTGTGGGGAAGGCAGGCGCGAGGCCCGCGCACGCCGGGCTTCGTTGTCATCGAGGGTGCGCAGCGTGGTGTGCACGAATTCGAGGTGGGCATGCGCGGCGGCGCGCGCGCGTTCGGGGTCGCCCGCCAGCACCGCGTCCATCATCTCGCGGTGCTGGTCGGACAAAGGCGAGAAGGTCCTCGCCGAGGTGTAGAGCTTTTCGCGGCTCTGCGAGATGTTGGTCTGCAGCAGTTCGAACAGCCCGCGCATCACCTGCAGCAGCACCAGGTTGTGCGAGGCCTCGGCGATGGACAGGTGGAAGGCCGCGTCGGCCTCCGCCTCGCCGGTGGGGTCGTCCTTGCCGTGCGCGTCCATCATGGTCTGGAAGGCCTGTGCGATGCGCGCGCGGTCCTCGTCGGTGGCACGCAGCGCCGCATGCCAGGCGGTGGCACCTTCCAGCGCGTGGCGGATCTCCAGCACGTCGAAGCGGTATTCCGGGTCGCCCTGGAACAGCGGCAGGTACGGCGCCAGCGGTTCATCCAGCGCCTGCCGCGCGCGTGCCGCAGGCTCGGCCACGTAGGTGCCGCCACCGACCCGTGCGGTCAACAGACCCTGGCTGGCAAGCTGCGCGATGGCCTCGCGCAGCGCGGTGCGCGAGACCCCCAGCTGCACCGCCAGGGTGCGCTCGGCCGGCAGCCGGTCGCCCGGCCGCAGCTGTTGTTCCTGCACCAGGCCGCGCAGCTGCGCAGCCACCTTGTCCGAAATACGTTGCGTGCTCATGGCGCCATTGTGGCCCGAAGCGCGCAGCGGGTGGTCGGCCAGCCGCGCATGGCTCAGGGAATCATCCAGGTCAGCCAGTAAGCCTGGGCCAGGGTGATCAGGCCGACCATGGTGGTGAAGATCAGGCTGTGCTTGACCGTGAAGCGGAACAGATCCGATTCCTTGCCGGCCAGGCCGACTGCCGCGCAGGCAATGGCGATCGACTGCGGCGAGATCATCTTGCCGGTGACACCACCGGTGGTGTTGGCCGCTACCAGCAGCACGTCGGACACGCCGATCTGCTGTGCGGTGGTGGCCTGCAGTGCCGAGAACAAGGCATTGGACGAGGTGTCCGAGCCGGTCAGGAACACGCCCAGCCAGCCCAGAAACGGTGAGAAGAATGGGAACGCGTCGCCGGTGTGCGCCAGTGCCAGCGCCAGCGTCGCCGACAGGCCCGAATAGTTGGCGATGAAGGCGAAGGCGAGCACCATGCCGATCGAGTAGATCGGCATGCGCAGCTCACGCACGGTTTCGCCGAAGGTGCGCAGCGCCGAACGGGCCGGCATGCGCAGCGCGATGATCGCGATCACCGCAGCGAGGATGATCGAGGTACCGGTGGCCGAGAACCAGTCGAACTTGTAGACGGCTTCGTAGCTCAACGGTGCATCCACGATCGGCGGCATCTTCTGCACCATCTGGTCCAGGCCCGGCACCGGGATCTTGAGCACCCAGCTTTCCAGCGGGCCATCCGCCGCGAACAGCGACTTGAACGGCTTGATGCTCCACAGCGTGACCATCGCGGTGAGGATCAGGAACGGCGACCACGCCCTGGCGATCTGGCCGACGCTGTGGCGCGGTGCCTCCAGTGCCTGTGCGGCCGCCTCGGCGCTGGTTTCGGTGTCGAAACGGAAGATCCGTACCGGCTTCCAGCGGCGCAGGAACAGGGTCAGGCACACCAGCGACGCCAGCGACGCGGTGATGTCCGGCAGTTCCGGGCCGATGAAGTTGGAGGTCAGGTACTGCGCGATGGCGAACGAGCCACCCGCAACCAGCACCGCCGGCCACGTTTCCCTGATGCCGCGCCAGCCATCCATGATCGCCATGATCCAGAACAGCACGATGATGGTCAGGAACGGCAGCTGGCGGCCGGCCATCTGGCCGATCTCGAATGCATCCAGGCCGGTGACCTGCCCTGCCACGATGATCGGAATGCCCATCGCGCCGAACGCTACCGGCGCAGTGTTGACGATCAGGCACAGGCCGGCGGCATACAGCGGCTTGAAGCCCAGCCCGACCAGCAGCGCTGCGGTGATCGCCACCGGCGCACCGAAGCCGGCCGCGCCTTCCAGAAAGGCACCAAACGCGAAACCGACCATCAGCATCTGCAGGCGCTGGTCTTCAGTCACGGACAGGATCGAGGCGCGGATGATGTCGAACTGCCCGGTCTTGACCGAAACTTTGTAGAGGAACACCGCACCGATGATGATCCACGCGATGGGCCACAGGCCGTAGACGAAACCGAAGCCGGCCGCGCCCAGCGCCTGCGGCACCGGCATGCGGTAGAACAGCAGGGCCACGCCGAGTGCGATGGCCACGGTGATCGTGCCGGCCAGCCAGCCCTTCATGCGCAGCACGGCCAGGGCAACGAAGAAGAACGCGATCGGCAGCAGCGCGATCAGGCTGGACAACCACAGGTTGCCGGCGGGGTCGTACAGGTGTTGCCAGGGCTGCATGAAGATTCTCGACTGGGAACGGAGGAGCCCACCGCAGGCGGTGGGTCGCCGTGGCCATCGATCATTGGTAGTACCATTGATGATTTCGATCAGACCACTTGTAGCAGATTTAACCGCCACTCCGACGGCGAGCCTATTAGACCATAGGGCTAGCCTTCATATTGGTCCGACCATTACGAACTTCATGGTAGTGCCGGCCGCTGGCCGGCAACGCGACCTTCCCTACGAAATCCGCTTCTCCAACCGCCGCATCACCGCCAGCACCAGCACGCACAGCACGCTCACGCCGATGGCGATCACGTACTTGCTGATCCCCACCGCAATCCCGATGGCCGCGGCCATGATCAGCGAGCTGGCCGTGGTCAGGCCGCTGACCTGGTCCTCGCGTGACCCACGCAGGATGGTGCCGGCGGCCACGAAACCAACACAGGCCACCACCGCTTCGATCAGGCGCACCGGATCAACCTGCAGCAGGTCGCGGTAACGCTCCTGCTGGAAATGCTCGGCCACTGAGTCGCCAAGGCCGACGATCAACGCGGCGGCCCCTGCGATCAGCATGTGCGTACGCAGGCCTGCGGCGTGCTTGCCCATCTCGCGCTCGACGCCGAGCACGCCGCCGAACAGCATCGCTGCGGCAACGCGCAGCAGGATCGAGACATCCTGGGTAAGTTCCATGGGAAAGCTCCGGAATTTTTCCCGGAGCGTCGCGCGGCGATCGTGGGACGGCGGTGAAGGCGATGGCACGCCTTCTTCACCGCACGCTTTCATCCACGCATGGCGTGGATCTACTGACCGCATTCGCTCACTGCGCCAGATAGCCACCATCGATTGCATAGTACGCGCCGGTCGCGAACGAGGCATCGTCGCTGGCCAGCCAGGCTACCAACGCGGCCACTTCCTGCGGCGTACCCAGCCGCTTCAACGCGTGCCGCCCTTCCAGCGTGGCGCGCACCTTCGGGTCCATTTTCTCCAGCAGTGGCGTGCCGATGAAGCCCGGGCCCACCGCGTTGACACGGATGTCGTCGCCCGCATGTTCCCACGCTGCGGTCTGGGTCAGCCCGACCACGCCGTGCTTGGCCGCCACGTACGCGGTGGAACCGGCATAGCCCACCTGGCCCAGGATCGAGGCCATGTTGATGATGCTGCCGCCCGTGCCGGCCGCGCGCATGGCCTGGATCTGCGCACGCTGGCACAGGAACACGCTGGTGAGGTTGACATCGATCACGCGCTGCCAGCCATCAATCGGATAATCGCCGCTGCTGGCCGCCGGCCCGCTGATGCCGGCGTTGTTGACCGCCACATGCAGGCCGTCGAGTTCCTTGATGGTGCGCTGCACCGCCGCCTCCACCGCTGCATCGTCGGTGACGTCCAGCGCGATGCCAATCGCCTGTGCACCGGCATCGCGCAACTGCGCCACGGTGGCATCCACCGCATCCTGCTTCAAGTCCCAGACCGAGATCCGCGCGCCGGACGCCGCCAGGGTCTGCGCCACGGCCAGACCAATGCCGGACACACCGCCGGTCACGATCGCGGTCTTGCCTGTGAGTTGGTAGTCAATCATCTGCGTTCTCCGTCGGTGGGGGTATCTAAGTGGCCTGCAACAGCCAACCGCCCCACCCTACGCGCGCGCCCGTGACGGCCAGGCTGACATCGCATCTTCAGGTGATCGTTCCAGCCATAAGACCTCAACTGAAGTTTATGTATGCAATTGCGTACGGATATGCATGCAAAACGCCGGCGTATGTTCGGCGGCATTTTCACTTTGGCCGTAATCGCCAATCGTTTTGACCTTGTTGAGGTCAAAAGCGCGCGAATCGAGGCGACAATGGGAAACACTTCCAGTTTCTTCGACACATTCAATTCAACCTGTGTTTGCGCAGAGCGATGTCCCGATATTTCACTTTTGCTGATTACCGCCACTTCGGCGAACGCCATGGCTACGACTACCGGATCGAAGGGAGTGAACTGCGCGACGACCAATGGGCAGGGCGTGGCGACGTCCACGAGCAGTCACTGCGCGGCGGCCTGGGCCTGATCGCCTCGGACGTGCACAACCGGTTCACCTACACGGCCACCGCTGTGCACGGTGCCGGCCTGACCATCCGCCTGATGCTGCAGGGCGAAGTGGATGTCCAGTTTCCTCGTCGCAAGGGGTTCACGCTGCGCGCCGGCACAGGCATGACCACCAGCCACCATGAACCTGTTTCCATGGCCGGTCTGCATCCTGGTGGCAGCCACCTGCGCGGGGTCAGCTTGAGCGTACCGGCCGATCTGGATGTGGACATGCTGCGCCTGCCGGCACTCCAACGGGTCCTTCATTCCCCTCTGCAGTGCCGCCACTGGGCCATTCCGCATGCCTTGCTGCCGACGCTCGCCCAATTGTTCGACAGTCCCTGGCAGGACGACATCGATGCGCTGTGGCGCGAAGGCGTGGCCCTGCAGGTGTTGGCCGTCGGCCTCCAGGCCGAGGATATGCAGACCGAGCATGTACGCACGCTGCGCGCCGGCCAGCGCGAGCGGCTGGAGCGCGTGCGTGCCTACCTGCATGACGACCCCAGCCATGCCCACAGCCTGATCGAACTGGCCCAGCTGGCCTGCATGAGTCCCAGTTCGCTGCGCCGCCACTTCGCACAGCAGTATGGAAGCTCGGTGTTCGACTATCTGCACGAACAGCGCATGCGCCACGCCGAACAGGGCCTGCGCGAGGACGGCTGGACAGTTGAACAGGCCGCTGCGGCCTGCGGTTACCGCCATCCCAGTAACTTCGCTGCGGCGTTCCGCAAGCGTTTCGGACTGGTGCCCAGCCGCTGGCGCACGGGCCCATCGAAGGTGGACTGAAGGCCCGGGCCCTGGCAGGTGTCGACCTTGGTCGACACGCTCCTGCGCCATCGCGGATGCCGGCCAGCGGCCGGCACTACCACACCCGCCTGGATCCACCTGCCATGGCTCGGCCCTGGTAGGTGTCGACCTTGGTCGACACGCTCTCGCGCCATCGCGGATGCCGGCCAGCGGCCGGCACTTCCACGTGCTGCCGGGCATGGCCCGGCTTCATCATGAGCAGCTCAATACACCGGCAGATCGATGTAGCTCGCCTGTGCCGCGCTATGCCAGACGCGCTGCGTGGCCTTCTGGTAATCGCCCGGCCTGGCCAGGTAAATATTCGGCACGTAAGTCTGCGGGTTGCGGTCATACAGCGGGAACAGGCTGGACTGCACCTGCACCATCACCCGGTGGCCCTTCTGGAACGTGTGGTTGGCGTTGGGCAGATCGAAGCGATACGGCAGCACCTGGTTGGCGGCCAGAGGCTTCGGATCGGTGAAGCTCTCGCGGTAGCGGCCACGGAAGATCGCCAGCGACACCGGCAACTGGTAGCCCCCCATCTCCGGCGTGGACGCTTCCTGGTCCGGATACACGTCGATCAGCTTCACCACCCAGTCGCTGTCGGTGCCACTGGTCGAGGCCTGCAGGTGAACCACCGGCGCGCCGCCGATGCGCAGCGGCGCAGTCAGCGGTTCGGTGATGAAGGTCAACACGTCCGGGCGCCCATCGACGAAGCGCTGGTCCTTGACCAGCCAGGTGGTCCACATGTCGCGGTCGCCGAAGCGGATCGGGCGCGGCACGAACGGCACCGGCTTGGCCGGGTCGGACACGTACTCCTCGAAGTCGCCCCCCCCCGCCGCTGGCGCCTGGAACGCCAGCTTGCCGCCGGCACGCAGATACAGCGGCTTGCTGCTGGCGGAACAGCCCTTGTCGCAGCTGCGCGGCCAACCCTTCAGGCGGTCCCAGTGGTTTTCGCCGGTGTTGTAGATCAGCACCGGTGGCGTATCGGCCTTCGGCGCGCCATCCACCAGGTACTGGTCGAAGAAGGGCTTGAGCACGTCGCGGCGGAACTGCAGCGCGGTATCGCCGTCGAACTTCAGCGCACCCAGTTCGCTGCCGCTGTAGTTCACCTGGCTGTGTCGCCACGGGCCCATCACCAGGTAATTGCGGTTGTTGCCGCTATCGCGTCCTTCCATCGCCTGGTAGGCGTGGTTGGCACCCCACATGTCCTCCTGGTCCCACAGGCCCTGCAGCCACATGGTCGGCACCTTCAGCGGTGTCTTTGCCATCACCGCGTCCAGCGCCTGGCCCTGCCAGAAGCCGTCGTAGGCCGGATGCTCGACCAGCTTCTTCCACCAGGTCAACTGGTCCACGCCGGTGAAACGCGCGTAGTCGCCTGCCGAGCCGATGCGGAGGAAGGTGCTGTAGTCGTCGTAGCCGAGGCTGGGCAGCGGCGTACCCTTGCCGCGCTTCTCGGTCTGCATTGCGAAGTAGTTGAAATTGACCTGCCGGAACGCACCGTAGTTGAGCCAGTCGTCACCCATCCAGCCATCGACCATCGGGCTCTGCGGTGCGGCCACCTTCAGTGCCGGGTGCGGGTCGGTCAGCGCCATCACCACGGTGAAACCCTCGTACGACGAACCGAGCATGCCGACCTTGCCATTGCTCTCCGGCACGTTCTTCACCAGCCAGTCGATGGTGTCCCAGGCGTCGGTGGAATGGTCGACTTTGGTGTTGTTCAATGGCCCGCGCAGCGGCCGGGTCATCACGTAATCGCCCTCGGAGCCATACTTGCCGCGGATATCCTGGAACACGCGGATGTAACCGCCGTCGACAAACACCTCGTCGCCCTGCGGCAGCAGATCGCGCATGCGCGGCGAATCACTGCGGTTGGCACGGCCCGCAGCGTCGTAAGGCGTGCGGGTCAGCAGGATCGGGGAATTGTGGGCGCCCTTGGGCACCACGATCACCGTATACAGCTTGGTGCCATCACGCATCGGCACCATCACCACGCGCTTGTCGTAGTCACGACCGACATCGGGGGCAACGAAGGGCTTGCCGCTGATGTCCGGGGTCATCGGCGGGGTATCGGCGGCCAGCGCGGTGCTGGACAGGCAAAGGGCAATGGCTACAGCGACGGCACGCACACGCATGGACAACCCCTCCCGGCAGGAAAGCCTCAAGCCTACTCCTGCCCCGGGCCGTGAAGTGTGTGCAGGCTTTGCATTCTGCGGTGGATGCGGGCAGGACTGATGGCACATGTGCCTGCGTTGCCGCTGCGCTCGCCGGCGACCGGTAGTGCCGGCCGCTGGCCGGCAACTTCATGATCCTGCGGCGCGTTACGACGGTTGCCGGCCAGCGGCCGGCACCACCGATCAATCTGCCGTTACCTCATGCAGCGCCAGCCAGCACCAGCGCCCCTGTTCTTGCCTCAGTACCGCCAGCGACTCCCGCCATGCGGGCGCGCCACCGTCGATCGAATGACCTTCGCGATAGCGCAGCACCGCCAGCGGTGATATCGCATCCACCGCCTGCACGGCTTCGATGGAAATCTGCAGCCCCGGCCGCGCGCCATGGCCACCCGCGAACAGTGCCTGCACGGCATTCCGGTCCAGCCTGCGACCCGCGATGCCGACCATGCTGAAGTCTGCACAGAAGTGCGCCATCAGATCCTCCAGCGCATCGGCGCCGACATCGGCACGGAACCAAGCCTGCAGCTTGTCGTGCAGGTGGTGGATTTCATGTTCTGCGGTGGTATCCATCAGGCATTCTCGGGTTGCGGAAAGGAAAGCTGTTGCGGCCGGCGCAGCAGGGCCAGGGGCAGCAGGGTAAGTACGGCGGCCAGACCCAGTGCCACGCCGGTGGCATGGGCCGGCAGCCATTGCATGGCCAGTGCCAACACCATCGCGATGGCGGCGGTGCCGAGGCAGAAGCTGAGCTGGCGGTTGAGGTTCCAGAGTGCACTGGCATCGCCCAGCGCCTCACCTTCCACACCCTGGAAGGCCAGCGTCTGCGCGGTACTGCTGCACAGGCTGCCGCCAGCGCCCATCAGCGCGAACAGCAGCCCGGCCAACGCGAAGGCCGGCTGCGGCAGCAGCGCCATCAACAGCAGGCCGCTGGCCTGCAGGAGCATGCCCGCACGCAGTACCGTGGCCGGGCCGAAGCGCGCCAGCAGGCGCTTGCTGGCCGTGATCGCAATGGCCGAGGCCAGCGCCCAGGGTAGCATCAACCCGCCGATGCGTGCCGCGCTGTAACCGGCCTGGTGCAGCTGGAGGGTACTGACCAGCTGGCTGCCGATGAACACACCGGGCACTGCCAGATAGACCAGCATCGCCAGGCGCAGGCCCCGATGGGACAGCAGCGACCAGCGCAGCAGGGGCTGCGTCTGCTGCCGTGCATGCCGCAGGTGGGCCGCCGCCAACAGCATTGCGATCAACAGCAGTACGGCACCGGCGGCCCGATGGCCGGGTTCACCCAGCCAGGTCAACGCCAGCAGCAGCGCGCCCAGCGCCAGCATCGCGGTGGACAGCGCATAAGCCTGCAGGCGCGGCGCACTGCGCGCGCCATCGGCCGGCATCCAGGCCAGCACCAGGCTGATCGCCACCACCGCCAACGGCAGGCTGGCCCAGAGCACGCCGCGCCAGGACAACCACTGCACCAGCAGCCCACCGAGCGCGGGCGCCAGTGCCGGCACCAGCAGCGCCACCAGCAGGATGCGGCGGGTCAGCGCGCCACGCTGGTCGGACGTGCATTGTTGGTACGCTGCCGCCTGTGCCACCGGAATCAGCAGGCCACCGGCCAGCCCCTGCAGCAGGCGCCAGCCCAGCAGCCAGCCGATACCGGGTGCTGCGCCGGCCAGCACAGCGGCAACCGCGAACAACAGCAACGCCACCAGCAGCAGGCGACGCTCACCACAGCGCGCGGCCAACCAGGGTGCCAGCGGAATCACCACGCTCAGGCCCAGCATGTAGGCGGTGCCCACCCAGGCCAGGGTGCTGATATCGGCGTGCAGTTCCGCTGCCAGTGCCGGATAGGCCACCGTGGCGATGAACATGTTGACCAGATCCAGGGCGAACACCAGCAGGAAGATCGCCTCATGGCGCAGGCGGGGGGACGGCATCGGCGGCGCTCCAGCAGGGAAGCGGCCAGCATGCCGTGCGGGCCTTGTTGGAAAAACACGACAGCAACTGCAACACTGTCAAATCCACTTTGACAATGAATTGCCGTGGTCAGCCTCGATCGCTTCGATATCTTCCGCGCCGTGGTCGAGGCCGGCAGCCTGACCGCTGCGGCTGATCGCCTCGGCCTCAGCCGCGCGGTGGTCAGCTTCAACCTGAAGCGGCTGGAGCAGGAGCTGGGCGTGACCCTGCTGTTGCGCAGTACCCGCCACCTGGCCCTGACCGAGGCCGGCGAACAGTTCCTGCAACACTGCGTGCAGGCACTGGATGCCGCACAGGCAGCCATCGATGCCGCGCGCCGCGACCAGCACCAGCTGCAGGGTGTGCTGCGCCTGACCACCACGCCGGAGTACGCCCAGCTACGCTTGATTGCTGCGCTGGAGGCGTTTCGTGCGCGGCACCCGGCCCTGCAGCTGCACCTGTCGACCTCACCGGCACCGGCCGACCTGATTCCCGAGCGGTTCGACCTGGCAATCCGTCTTGGCCGCCTGCCGGATTCGGGCCTGCACGCCAGCGAACTGGAACGCCATCCACTGTGCCCCGTGGCGGCTCCGTCCCTACTGGCACGCCTGCCCTCTGCCGATGCTGCCGACGACCCCGTGCAGCTGGGCACCCTGCCCCGCCTCGGCTACCCGCGCTTGGCCGACCTGCCGGTGATCGCGCCTGATGGCAGCGGCGCCCTGTTTGCCACCAACCCGGGCAACGCGGTGGTACGCGTGGATGGTGCCAGCAGCCTGCGCGCCTTCGCCGTGGCCGGCGCCGGGGTCACCGTGCTGCCACGCTGGCTGATCGAGGACGACCTGGACCAGGACCGGCTGCGCCCGGTGCTGCGCCAGCACCGCTTCCCGCAGCAGAGCGTGTACGCGGTCTACCCGCACAGTTCGCAGCCTTCACCGAAGGTGCGGCAGCTGATCGATTTCCTGCGCGGGTGGTTTGGCACCGCACCTTTGTAGAGCCGAGCCCGTGCTCGGCTGCCCGTCGGTTCGATTGACCGTTCATCAGCCGAGCGTGGGCTCGGCTCTACAGGAACACCACGAACGGACACGGCCCTGTGCGGGCCGTGTCGTCAGGCATCAGCGCAGCACCTGCTCCACCAGCTGCACGTCCACCGTCTGCAGCGGCTCGGCCGCGTTGCGCGACAGCTGCACCTGGTAGGTGCCGCCGTCGATCTTCCACTGGCGCGCCTGTGCATCGTAGTGCGCCAGCGTCTTCGGCTCGGCTTCGATGCGGATGCGGCGCTGTTCGCCCGGCTGCAGGCTCACCTTGTCGTAGCCGATCAGGCGGATCGGCGTGGTGCTGCCGGCCGGCAGCTTCAGGTACAGCTGGGCCACGTCGGCACCGGCGCGCTTGCCGGTGTTGCGGATGTCGACGCTGGCGACCAGGCGCGAGCCTTCCACGCTCACCTTCAGGTTGTCATAGGCGAACGAGGTGTAGGACAGGCCATGACCAAAAGCGAAGGTCGGGGTCAGGCCCTTGGCCGCCATCCACTTGTAGCCGACGTTGGCACCTTCGATATCGAAATCGAACACATCACCGAACGGCTTGGCCGGCTTGAAGCCGAGGCCGTCGATGTGCGGGCGCGGCAGCTGCGATTCGTCCGTCACCCAGGTCACCGGCAGGCGGCCGGACGGATTGACCTGGCCGGTCAGCAGCGCGGCGATGCCTTCGCCACCGCGGATGCCCGGGTACCAAGCCTGCAGCATCGCCGGTACCTGCGCCAGCCACGGCGTGCGCACCGGGCCGTTGGTTTCCAGCACCAGCACCGTCTTCGGGTTGGCCTCGGCCACCGCCGAGATCAGCGCGTCCTGGTTGTCAGGCAGCTGCATGTCCGGCAGGTCCACCGATTCGGCGGCCCACTGGGTGGCGAACACGATGGCCACGTCGGCCTGCGCGGCGGCCTTGGCCGCAGCGGCGACATTGGTCCCGTCCACATACTCGATGGCCGCGTCCGGGCGCGCCGCACGCAGCGATTCCAGCGGCGAGGACGGATGGAAGATCACCGGGCCCGGCCAGGTGGTCGGCATCACGCCCGGCACCGCATTGGTACCCTTGGCGGTCACGCCCACCATCGACGAACCACCGCCGCCGATCACGCCCTTGTCGGCGTGGCCACCGATGATGACGATGCGCTTCACGCTGTCGGCCAGTGGCAGCAGGTTGCCTTCGTTGCGCAGCAGCACGCTGCCCTCTTCCACCGTACGCTGGGCGACGGCGAAACCGGCCTCGGCATCCACCTTCTGGTGCTGCGGCGGGTTGTCGAAGTTGCCATGCAGGAACATCGTGCGCAGGATGCGCGCCACCATGTCGTTCAGGCGCGCCTGCGGCACTACGCCACCGTGCACGGCCAGGCGCAGCGGTTCGTCGAAGAACACTGCCGCGTCGAACACTTCACCGGCCGACTGCTGATCGAGGCCAGCCAGCGCCGCCTTCGAACCACTGTGCACGCCGCCCCAGTCGGACATCACGAAACCGGGGAACTTCCATTCCTGCTTCAGCACCTGGTTCATCAGGTAGCCGTTCTCGCAGCCGTAGGTGCCGTTGATCTTGTTGTACGAGCACATCGCCACGCCCGGGCGACCGGCTTCCAGCGCGATCTCGAAGGCCAGCAGGTCCGACTCGTGCATGGCCTGTTCGCCGATGCGCACGTCGTGGAAGTTGCGGCGGGTCTCCATGTCGTTCAGCGCGAAGTGCTTCATCGAGGAGATCACGTGCTGGCTCTGCACGCCCTGGATCAGCGCGCCAACCATCGAGCCGGCCAGCAGCGGATCTTCACCGGCATATTCGAAGTTGCGGCCGTTGCGCGGGTCGCGCTGCAGGTTGACGCTGCCCGACAGCAGGATGTTGAAGCGCTGCTGCCATGCCTCGCGGCCCATGGTCGCGCCACCGGCGAAGGCGACTTCGCGGTTCCAGGTGGAGGCGGTGGATGGGCCGGACGGCATTGCGGTGGCGAAATCGCCCGGGCGGATGCCGCCCGGATTGGTCACGCCGACACCGGCATCGGCCGACTGCTGCGACGGGATGCCCAGCCGCGGTACGCCCGGCACGAAGCCGGCCGAACCGACCGCACCTTCCGGCAGCGGGCCACCGTCTTTGCCCAGCCCGAAGTAGCTGTGCAGCATCTGGAACTTCTCATCCTCGGTCATCGCCTTCAGCAGCAGCGCAGCGCGCGCATCGGCGTTGAGGGCGGTGTCCATCCATGGCTTTTCGCCGTGCTTGTCGGCGGCATAGGCCAGTGTCAGCAGGGTGGCGCGCAGGGTGCTGCCCTCCATCTTGAACGGTGCGCTGCTGGCGGCCTGGAAGCCATCGCTGAAATAGCTGGCATCGGCTTCCAGCGCCACACGCGCCGGATCGAAGCCTGCGGCCTTGGCCGATTCACCGGCCACTGCGCCGAGCAGCACCGCCGGGGCGCCCAACCGCGAACGGGTGACCAGCGCCGGCAGCTGCGCGGCCCCCGCGCCGGCATCGGTATAGACCGCCACGGTATGGCGGCCATCGTCCAGGCGCAGGTAGTTCAGGCCTGGCTGGTCGGGGCCGGATTCGGCGGCGATCGGCAGCCGGGTCAGCACGGCCTGGCCGCGCTGGGTCTGGCCGTCGTCCTTGCCGGCGGCAACGAAGCGGTATTCATAGCCCAGGCCGTCGGCCAGCACCTGCAGCGGATCGACCTGGCCGATGCCGCGCTGCACCTGGCGCACGCTCACCGCGTCCACCTTCAGGCTCTTCAACTGGGCGGCCAGAGCCGGCATCGCCTCGGCGTTGGGCGCCTGCTCCAGGGTCAGCACAGTGAACGCGGCGGGGTCGGCCCAGGCCGGAGCGGCCAGTGCGGCAGACAGGGCCAGAGACAGTGCAAGCGGTTTTGTAAACGTTTTCATCGGCAGGCGTAATTCCGTTGCCAAGGCAATCGGTCCAGGGAAAGTGCCGCCGAAGGGTGCAGCGTTCATGCCGCGCAGGGGTTGCCGGGCAACGTCCCGCAGGCCGAAGGACGGGCCGGTCTGCGCGCGGGACCCTCCTCCCGGCGTGACAACCTGCCTGCCCGGGCCGCGCAGGGCGACCCAATCCTGTGAAGATTGTGCGAGGGCGTTCACACCTGTCAACAGGACCTAAGTCACAGGGGCAACCCGGCCAATGGTTATCAGGCCATCACTGGCGGTCATCAGCGCGCCGCGCGAGGCTGCTGATAATGGAGATCCTTGGCCACGAATCGAGCCCATGACCGTACATCGCGACTTCGATCATTTCTGGCGCGACCGCTGTGATACCTCCAGCCAGCGCGCGCCGCGCGTGCTGATCCGGGTGTTCGTGGCCCCCGGTGAGCTGGAGCGCAGCGTGGCCTTCTACGAGCAGCTGCAGGGCGTGGTGGCCGATGCGGGGTTCCCGTTTCCGGAGGCCGGGCTGCGCCTGGCCATGGTCGGTGCGTTCCTGTTGATCGAAGGCAGCGAGGCGGCGCTGGCGCCGTTCACTTCGACCACGGGGACACTGCTGGTCGATGACGTTCGGCCCTATCACGACAAACTGGTCGCGGCTGGCGCCGAGATCATCTTCCCGTTGCAGGTGGTACCGACCGGGGCGGCGTTCAACGCGGTGCATCCCGATGGAACCGTGGTCGAGTACGTGCATCACCGGCCCGATCCGCACGGGCGCTGAGGGTGCGCACGGCCGGGCTGCGCCCGGCACCCGCGGTAGTGCCGGCCGCTGGCCGGCAACCTCAAAAGCAAAGGCGGCTATCCGTGGGGTGGCGGGATGGGTCCGGCTGCGGGGGACGCCGTGAATCCGTCCATGGAGGCTCGGTCGCGCCATCCATGGCGCTCACGCCCCCGCAACCGGACCCACCCCGCCTTCGACAGTCTCTCGCGACCTGCAGTAGATCCACGCCATGCGTGGGTGCTCTTCGTTTCATTGTCGAATTACTCGATTCCGATGGAGATTCATCCACGCATGGCGTGGATCTACAATCCCGTCATGTCTTCCCCCGCCCTGCCCTGGAACGGCACGTTGCTGCTGGATGCGCACGCCGCCGTACTGCACGGTCATGCCGGTGACAGCGCTTCGCATGCGCACTACGCCCATCAACTGCTGTTGAGCGACGGTACGCCTTGGCACATCGAGATCGATGGCGTGCAGCAGCAGGGCCAACGGCTATGGCTGCCTTCGTTCCAGCCGCACGCGATCCTGTCAGCGCCGGAAGCGGGCTGTACGGTGTTCCTTGAGCCGGCGCATGCCGATCCCGAACAGATCCAGCGGCACCTGCATGCGCTGCCGGGTAACGCGCTGGCGCTGCACGACTGGCTGCCACGGCTGAGCCGCCCGCAACCGCTGGACCGCCGCGTGCAGGCGGCACTGGCCCGTATCGCCCAGCACCTGCCTGGCCCGGTGCCGGCTGCCGACATCGCCGAAGCGGCGCACCTATCGACCAGCCAGCTGCACCGGCGCTTCCAGTCCGAGCTGGCAGTGACCTTGCGCGGCTGGGTGCTGTGGCAACGGCTACGCACTGCGCTCACGCATCATCTGAGCGGTCACAACCTGACCGACAGTGCGCATGCCGCTGGATTCGCCGATCTGGCCCATCTCTCGCGCAGCCTGCGCCGCATGTTCGGCATCGGTGCCGCGCAGCTGCAGGGCCTGCAGCTGCACGCGGCCTGACATGTTCAATCATTCGCGCCTGCGCAGGCCTTCCGGCAACTCCGGCACCTCGCCATGCGGCAGTTCGCGGAACGGCGCCCAGCAGCCTGCCCCGGATAATCGCGCGGATAGTCCGGTTGGCTGCCGATGCCGAGGTCGGCGTTGCTGCAGCCGATAGCCGGTGCATCGAAAGCGGTCCCAACAGGTGGTCCCATGCGGTCAGGAACAGGCC
>NZ_CVIW01000032.1:0-30077 GCF_001499715.1 Stenotrophomonas thermophila
GTGCCGTAACGCATGTGGTGGAAGCGGTGCAGCGGCGCCCATGCCATCACCCGGCCCAGCACGCCGGGACGCATGTCCACGTTGGAGTGCTGCAGCAGCAGCTGGATGGCAATGGCGAAGGCCAGCACCGCAGCCACCGGCATCGGCAGGCCCAACAGCAGCAGCGGCAGTACGCCACCCACCGCTTCGGCCGCCTGGTGCAGCGGGTGTTTCATCAGCCCGTTGAAGCCGTACATGCGGGTGACGCTGTGGTGCACCGCATGCAGCCGCCACAACCAGCCGATGCGATGGCTGGCGTAGTGCACCAGGGTGATACCGAGATCAGCGCAGACGATGGCCAGCAGCGCCTGTAGCGCGAATGGCCACTGCAGAGGCCAGGCCTGCCACGGAATGATTGCCGCCAGCAGCGGCACCGCCGCGATCGACAGCAGGTTCAGGCTTTCATTGACCAGTGCATGCAGGGCGTCACGCAGGCTGTCGCCGTGGTCGTGATTGAACGCGGGGTCATACGGCCACGCGCGCTCGGCGGCGAACGAAACCGCAATGGCGGCCGCCAGCAAGGCCAGCAAGGCCAGCAGCCACAGCGGGTCACCGTGGCAGTGGCCGATCCAGACGACGGCAGTGGCGACGAATCCAAGCAGGAACAGCGGGGCATACAGGCGGAGCATCCAGTGCTTCATGGGCAACCCGGAAAGTGAGGGGCCTGCATGCTGGCGTGGCGTGTGGGTTGCTGGCTTGAACAAACGGCGCAACTCTGCGGGCACCACGCTTCCCACATCCACGCATGGCGTGGATCTACAATGGCGCCCTCATCGCGCCCGGGGCCGGCATGGATTCCTTCAACCTGATGCGTGCCTTCCGTCGCATCGTCGAACGCGGCGGGCTCGCTCGTGCCGCCGAAGACCTGGGCATGTCGGCGGCCGGGCTCAGCAAACAGCTGCGCACGCTGGAAGCGCATCTGGGCGTGGTACTGCTGCAGCGGACCACGCGGCGCATGAGCCTGACCGAGACCGGCCACGCCTATTACCGCGAATGCTGCCGCCTGCTCGACGAACTGGACGCATTGGAACGTGGCATCGCCGAACAGCGTGGCGAGGTGGCCGGGCGCCTGCGTGTCAATGCACCGCAGTCGTTCGCGCTGAGCACGCTGTCGCCGCTGCTGCCCCGCTTCCTGCAGCAGCATCCGCAGCTGTCGCTGGACCTGGTGATGGAAGACCGCCTGCTCGACGCGGTCGGCGAAGGTTTCGATGTGTCGCTGCGGCTGCGTGCCGAGCTGGATGATTCACGCCTGGTGGCGCGCCGGCTGGCGTCGCTGCAGCAGGTGCTGTGCGCGGCCCCGTCCTACCTGCAGCAGCATCCGGCACCTCAGGCAGTGGACGATCTGCAGGTCCACAGCGTGCTGGCCTACAGCCTGTCCGACTCACCGGGCAGCTGGCCGTTGCTCGGCCCTGATGGCCAGGTGACGATCACCCTGCCAGCGCGCGTCACCGTCAACAACAGCCTGCTGCTGCGCGACCTGCTGGTGGCCGGCATGGGCATCGGCGCCCTGCCCTCGTTCCTGGCGGCACCCGCACTGGCCCGTGGCGAACTGCAGCAGGTGCTGCCCGACCACCGCTATCCGCCGCGCTTCGTGCATGCGGTCTATCCCACGTCGCGCCACCTGCAGCCCAAGGTACGCGCCTTCATCGATTTCCTGCACGCCGAGCTGCCCGGCTGCGCCGGCCTGGATTCGTAACCGCCAGCGAAAACTGAGCTGCCCGCGGCGTGCTGTTTCGGCCACGCCGCGCTGCCTAACCTGCCGCCTCCCCTCTCACCGATGGCAGGCAGATGTCTTCCGTTCCTTCCCCCGCCACCGCAGCGCCGGTGGTCGATTTCTTCCACGACGTGGTCTGTGGCTGGTGCTTCGTGCTGGCCCCGCGCCTGCAGCAGGCCTGCGCCGAACTCGGCATCCAGGTGCGCCACCGCAGCTTCGTGCTGCAGGACTCGCGCGCGCAGATGGTCGAGGTGTTCGGCTCGATGGAGCGCGCCAAGGCGATCATCCTGCGCCACTGGACCGACTGCGCCGCGCATGAAGACACCGCGCGCATCGATATCGAAGGCATGCGCGCACAGGACTTCGAGTATCCGTCCGGCTGGCTCGGCGCACTGGCCTGCCAGGCCGCCGGCATGCTCGGTGGCAACGACGCCCATGGCGCGATGTTCGATGCCGTGCAGTGGGCGCACCTGCACCAGCACCGCAACATCGGCGATGCCGAAGTCCTGCTGGATATCGCCGAATCGCTGGGTCATCCACGTGGCGCCCTCGCTGACCACATGCGCAGCGACGCAGTACGCCAGCGCGTGCAGGCCGACCGTGCCGAAGCCGCGACCCTCGGCATCCGTTCCATTCCCACCGTGATCGGCGGCAACGGCCTGCGCCTGCAGCCCCTGCCGCTGCCACACCTACGCCAGGCCCTGGCGCACCTGGTCGCGGCCTGAGCCGCGCCCCCCCACCCTGCAAGGAGACTCCCCATGACCCCACGTACCCTGGCCACCGCGCTGGCCCTGCTGCTGGCCGGCACCGCCGCTTCCACCACCGTGTCCGCGCACGAACGCGTACCCTCCGGCCAGCAGGTCGGCACCAGCCCTTGGGGGCCGAAGGACGAGATCGGCCGCCTCAACCTGATCACCGACGCCTCGCGTGCGGCGATCCTGTCGCGGGTCAGCGGCGGCAGGGCCTATGACCTGGCCACCGAGTACTACGTCGGCATGCCCAGCTGGCAGGATGCCGGCGACCCGCACTACCAGTTCTGGATGACCCACACCCCGCGCGGCACGGTGATGGACGACCCGATGGGCGTGGGCGAGACCATGAACCTCACCCGCAGCTACACCGGCACCGCGTTCTCGATGTACAGCCACACCGGCACCCACATCGATGCGCTGAACCACTTCGGCATCCACGGGAAGATCTGGAACGGCTTCGAGGCCGACAAGCATCTCGGCGATCGTGGCTGGAATGTCACCGGCATCGAGAAGTTCCCGCCGCTGATCGCGCGTGGCGTGCTGATCGACGTGGCCGCCGCCAAGGGCGTGGACATGCTGCCGGACAGCTATCGCGTCACCCGCCAGGACCTGAAGGATGCGCTGGCACGCCAGAAGGTGAAACTGCAGCAGGGCGACGTGGTGCTGATCCGCACCGGCCGCATGCGCCTGTTCGAACAGCCCTGGGCCTACATGGCCAACCCGCCGGGCATGGGCCTGGATGCGGCACGCTTCCTGGTCGAGGACGGCGGCGCGATGATCGTCGGTGCCGACAACCTCAGCTTCGAGACCTTCCCCTCCGAGGTGTCCGACGACTACGTGCCGCTGCACACCTACCTGTTGGCCCAGCAGGGTGCGCCGATCATCGAGCTGGTGGCGCTGGACGAACTGGCCCGCGACAAGGTCTACGAATTCGCCTTCATCGGCGGCCCGCTGAAGATCCGCGGTGGCGATGCCGCGCCCCTGCGCCCGGTGGCGCTGCCGGTGCGCCCGTAACCAAGGGCATCCCCGGGTAGCGCCGGGCCAGGCCGGGTGGGTGCCGACCTTGGTCGGCACCGCGCTTTACCACTATCCACGCATGGCGTGGATCTACCAGGCTGCGGCATGGATTTGCCGAGGCTCTCTCCAGTAGATCCACGCCATCCGTGGATGCTTTCCTTCCTTCAGCAACCTGAAACCGGGCCCTCCGATTTCATTAGTAATTCTACTCACAAGACGAGTAGCATGTCTGGTCTCAGCCCCTGATACCGGCCCGTCGATACTCGCGCCATGCCCGCCGTTTCCGCCCGTTCCTGCCGTTTCCAGCCCACCCGGCGCCTCCCCTGGAGGGCCGGCTGATGGGGGCCGTCGTCGCCCTCGACCGGCTGCTGGACGGGCGCCAGCTGTGGCGCGGCCCGGCCCGCCAGGGCCCAGCCAGCGACCATCTGGCCAGCGGCCATCCGGCATTGGATGCACGCCTGCCCGGCGGCGGCTGGCCGGCCAGCGGACTGTGCGAGGTGCTGCAGGCGGCGCCCGGCGTTGGCGAACTGGCGCTGGTCTGGCCAGCACTGGCCAGGCTGAGCCAGCGCGACCGCCCGATCGTCCTGGTCGCTCCGCCCTACCGTCCGCATGCCCCGGCCTGGGCCGCCGCCGGGCTGGACCTGTGCCAGTTGCAGATCATCCACGCCGCGCCGAAGCAGGCACTGTGGGCCGCCGAACAGTGCCTGCGCTCTGCGGCCTGCGCGGCGGTACTGTGCTGGCCGCATCAAGCCGACGACCGCGCCCTGCGCCGCCTGCAGGTGGCTGCCGACAGCGGCCAGTGCCTGGGCTTCGTGTTCCGCGAGGCGCAGGCGGCGCGCAATCCCTCTCCGGCCAGCCTGCGCCTGCAGCTCGACCACGGCCAGGTGCGGGTGCTGAAGTGCCGTGGCGGGTTGCCGCCGGCGCAGCCGTTGCCGCTGGCCATCGCCCACTGAGGACGCGCCATGCACTGGGCCTGCCTGTTGTTGCCGCAGTTGGCGCTGGACAGCGTGCTGCGCCTGCAGCCCGACCCACAGCGGCCATTGGTACTGCTGCAGGGGCCGGCGCAGCGTCGCGTGCTGCGCGCGGTCAGCCCGTCGGCACGTGCAGCAGGGCTGCGCCCGGGCATGCTGCTGTCGGCTGCACAGGTACTGGTGCAGGACATGCACCTGCACGACTACGACCCCAATGCCGAACAGCACACCCGGCAGCTGCTGGCCAGCTGGGCCTATGCCTACAGCTCGCAGGTCAGCCTCGATTTTCCGCATGCGCTGGTGCTGGAAATCGGTGCCAGCCGCGCCCTGTTCGGTGACTGGCTGACGATCCAGCAGCGCCTGCGCAACGAACTGCACGAACTCGGCTTCCGCCACCGCCTGGTGGCCGCGCCTACCCCACATGCCGCGCGCGTGCTGGCCAACGTCCACGATGGCCTCGGCCTTGATGCGCAGCAGCTGCCGGCGGCGCTGGCGCAGCTGCCCCTGGCGCGCTGTGGCCTGCCAAGCGAGGCGGTGACGGTGCTTGGCCGTTCCGGCCTGCGCACGTTGGGCGCGGTGCTCAAGCTGCCGCGCGACAGCCTGGCCCGGCGCTTCGCACCGGAGGTGCTGCAGCAGCTGGACGCACTGCGTGGGCTACCCACCGCGCCGCTGCGCTACTACCAGCCACCGGACCGTTTCGATGCACGCATCGAATTCGAGTACGAGATCGAATCCAGCCAGGCCCTGCTGTTCCCGCTGCGCCGCCTGCTGCTCGACCTGGCCGCCTTCCTGTGCTCGCGCGATGGCGGCGTGCAGCGCTTCGACCTGCACTTCGAGCACGACCTGCTGCCGGCCAGCGTGCTGACCATCGGCCTGCTGGCACCGGAACGCGATCCCGTGCTGCTGTTCGAGATCGCACGCAACCGCATGGAAGCCTTCGCCCTGCCGGCCGGCAGCCGCGCACTGCGCCTGCAGGCCGAACAGCTGCCGCCGTTCGTACCCGCCGCGCGTGACCTGTTCGATACCCGTCCGGCGCAGGCGATGCCGTGGAACCAGCTGCGTGAGCGCCTGCGCGCGCGGCTCGGCGATGACGCCGTGCAGCCGCTGGCAGTGCAGGCCGACCATCGCCCCGAACGTGCCAGCGGCACCCAGCCAGCGGCCAGGCTACCGGCATACTGGCCACTACGCCCCGGTTGGCTGCTGGACGCTCCACAGCCGCTGCGTGACCCGCGCCTGCGCATCATCGCCGGGCCGGAGCGGATCGAATCGGGCTGGTGGGACCAGGCTGATGCGCGCCGCGACTACTACGTGGTGGAAACCGCGCATGGCCAGCGCGGCTGGGCCTTCCGCGCGCGCAACGATCCGCATGCGCCGTGGATGCTGCACGGCTGGTTCGGCTGAGCCGCCATGCACAGCGAACTGCCCGGCTACGCCGAACTGCACTGCCTGTCGGCCTTCAGTTTCCAGCGCGGTGCTTCGATCGCCGAAGAGTTGTTCGCGCGCGCCGCGGGCCAAGGCTACCGCGCGTTGGCGATCACCGACGAATGCTCGCTGGCCGGCATCGTGCGCGCCTGGCAGGCAGCGAAGACACATGGCGTGGCACTGATCGTCGGCGCCGAATTCCAGGTCGAGGACGGGCCGAAGCTGGCCCTGCTGTGCACCGACCAGACCGCCTATGCCGGGCTGTGCCAGTTGATCACGACCTGCCGGCGGCGGGCTGCCAAGGGCGAGTACCGCTGCCTGCGCGACGATCTGCTCGGCCTGCCCGACGGTTTGTTGTGCCTGTGGCTGGACCGGCAGCCATCCGCCACCGATCTCGAGTTGCTGCGCACCGGCTTCGATGATCGGCTGTGGCTGGCGGTGGAACTGCACCGTGAACACGATGACGCACGCCGCCTGCAGCAGCTGCGGGCCTTCGGCGAACGCCACCGCCTGCCCCTGGTCGCCAGTGGCGATGTGCATATGCACGTGCGCCGCCGCCGTGCCCTGCAGGACACACTGACCGCGATCCGCCACCGCTGCAGCGTGGCCGAGGCCGGCTGGCGCCTGTTTCCCAATGGCGAGCGCCACCTGCGCCCGCGTACCGCGCTGGCCCAGCTGTATCCGCCCGAACTGCTGGCTGAAACCCTGCGCATCGCCGAACGCTGCCACTTCACCCTGGAACAGCTGCAGTACACCTATCCGCGTGAGCTGGTGCCGGAGGGGCATGACCCGGACAGCTGGCTGCGCGAGCTGGTCGAAGAAAAGATTCCCTGGCGTTGGCCAGAAGGCATCAAGGACGCCCAGCGCAGGCAGATCGAACATGAGCTGGCGTTGATCCGGGAGAAAAACTACGCCTCCTACTTCCTTACCGTGCATGACATCGTGCGCTTCGCCCGCAGCCAGGACATCCTTTGCCAAGGCCGTGGCTCGGCGGCCAATTCGACGGTGTGCTTCGTGCTGGGCGTGACCGAGATCGATCCTGCGCGCAGCAATCTGTTGTTTGAACGCTTCATCTCCGCCGAGCGCAATGAGCCGCCGGACATCGACATCGACTTCGAGCACGAGCGTCGCGAGGAAGTGCTGCAGTACGTGTTCAAGCGCTATGGCCGCGAACGCGCCGCACTGACCGCGGTGGCGATCAGCTACCGTGGCCGCAGCGCGATCCGCGACGTGGCCCGTGCGCTCGGCCTGCCGATGGACCAGGTCAACGAACTGGGC
The DNA here is from genome assembly GCF_001499715.1 of Stenotrophomonas thermophila. NCBI lineage: Bacteria > Pseudomonadati > Pseudomonadota > Gammaproteobacteria > Lysobacterales > Lysobacteraceae > Stenotrophomonas > Stenotrophomonas thermophila. The sequence goes on from NZ_CVIW01000032.1 coordinate 7,194, forward strand.
GCGGCGATGGACCACTGGAGCGGCAACATCCCATTGCCGGAAACCCTGCGCGAGCGCGGTTTCGATCCGGACACGCCGTTGATGCGGCGCCTGCTGGCGCTGACCGCCGAGCTGATCGACTTCCCGCGCCACCTGTCGCAGCATCCGGGCGGTTTCGTCATCTCCGAGCATCCGCTGTCGACCCTGGTGCCGGTGGAGAACGCGGCGATGGCCGATCGCACCGTCATCCAGTGGGACAAGGACGATCTGGATGCCACCGGCCTGATGAAGGTCGACTGCCTGGCGCTGGGCATGCTCACCGCCATCCGCAAATGCCTGGCGATGTTGAAGCAGCACGGCCTGCACGAAGGGCGCATGGACGCCATCCCGCCCAAGGATGCAAAGACCTTCGACATGATCTGCGCCGCCGATACCATCGGCGTGTTCCAGATCGAATCGCGCGCGCAGATGGCGATGCTGCCGCGCATGCAGCCACGCACGTTCTATGACCTGGTGATCGAGGTGGCGATCGTGCGCCCTGGCCCGATCCAGGGCGACATGGTGCACCCCTATCTGGAGCGGCGCCGGATTCTGCGCGAACAAGGCCCGGACGCGTTGAACGACCCGGACAACCCGCTCTACCCACCGCAGCTGGAACGCGTGTTCGCACGCACGCTGGGCGTGCCGCTGTTCCAGGAACAGGTGATGCAACTGGCGGTGGAAGCAGCCGGCTACACGCCGGGCCAGGCCGATGCCCTGCGCCGCTCGATGGCGGCGTGGAAGCGCCGTGGCGGTCTGGAACCGCATCGCGAGAAGCTGCTGGCCGGCATGCTGAAGAACGGCTTCAGCCGCGAATACGGCGAGCACCTGTTCGAGCAGATCAAGGGCTTCGGCGATTACGGCTTCCCGGAAAGCCACGCCGCCAGCTTCGCCCTGCTGACCTATAACAGCTGCTGGCTGAAGTGCCACCACCCGGCCGCATTCACTGCCAGCCTGATCAACAGCCAGCCGCTGGGGTTCTACAGCCCCGACCAGCTGCTGCAGGATGCACGCCGCCATGGCATCGGCGTGCTGCCGGTGGACGTGCGCCACAGCGACTGGGACTGCACGCTGGATTTCAGCAGGGGGCCGGCGGCGATCCGCTTGGGCCTGCGCCTGATCGACGGCTGCAACGAAGGTGCCGTGCAGGCCATCATGCGCGAGCGCGCGCGGCGCCCGTTCGACGACGTCGGCGACCTGTGCCAGCGCACCGCACTGAACCGCCGCCAGCAGGGCCTGCTGGCCGATGCCGGGGCACTGCGCGGGCTCAGCGGCCATCGCCATCGTGCACGCTGGGATATCTCGGGCGTAGAGAACCGGCTGCCGCTGTTCGACCAGGCCCGTGCCACTGCCGAAGCCCGCGTGCCCCTGCCACTGCCCAGCGCCTGGGAGGACATGCAGGCCGACTACCGCAGCACGGGCACCACCCTCGGCCGTCACCCGATCTCGTTCCTGCGCGCGCAGCTGCGTAGCCGTGGCTGCCTGGATGCCGCACAGCTGGCGGGGCACGGCCACGGCCGCCGTGTGCGCATCGCCGGACTGGTGCGCATGCGCCAGCGGCCACAGACCGCCAGCGGGGTGACTTTCCTCACCCTCGAGGACGAGACCGGCATGGTCAACGCCGTGGTCTGGCGGCACCTGGCCGATCGCCAGCACCGGGTGCTGGTCGATACCCAGCTGATGCAGATCGATGGCCGCCTGGAACGCGTCGATGGTGTGCAGCATGTCATCGTGCAGCGCATGCACTGTCTGGATGAGCTGCTGCAGGGACTGCGCAGCCACAGCCGCGATTTCCACTGACGCCGGGAATCGCCGCGTAATGGCCACTGGGTGATGTCGACCAGGTAGAGGTAGAGTCGACTGTCAGTCGACTTGCGCGCGTCAGCGCGGGAATTTCCGTGATCTGATCGAACAGCAGTCGACTGACAGTCGACTCTACCCATCCCCTTTTGCATCCGCTATCGTCGGCACATCCAAGGAAGGACGACGCCATGCCCCGCGCACTGCTGCTGACCACGCTGGTGGTCTCCACCCTCGCCCTGCTGGTTTCCGGCTGGACCGCCTGGAGCCTGCATCGCAGCCAATCGCCACAGCGCATCATCGAAGCACGCGGGCTGGTCATCCACGATGCAAGCGGCCAGCCCCGGGTGATCCTCGGCGCACCAGTTCCCGATCCACTCAGCCAGGGCCGCACCCAAGGGCCGCGTGCCACCGCCCTGTCAGGCCTGATCCTGCTCGGCCCCGATGGTTCCGAACGCGGCGGTTACGGCACCAGCGACCGCGGCGGCGAAGCCCTGTTGACCCTGGACGATGCCACCGGCACCACCGAAGTGTTCAAAGTGGTGGCCAACCCGGATCGCGGCGCCAGCCTGATGGTCAAGCACCAGAACAACACCGGCGCCATGCTCACCTCCTGGCAGGGCAAGCCGGAACTGATGTTCGTCGATGACAGCGGTCAGTCCTATTACGTGCGCCCCGGCGCCAACGCCGCGCCCTGATCTGCTTGTGTAGAGTCGAGCCATGCTCGACTGCTTCTATCAACAGCAGCCGAGCATGGCTCGGCTCTACAAAGGCGAAGCAACGTCGAGCATGGCTCGACGCTACAGAGCGAACACCGCCGCCAGGTCATCCGCCAGCTGCCGCAGCTGCGTTGCCCCCAGCGCAGCGCAGGTGATGCGCAGGCCATGCCCCGGCGCTGCCACCGCGAACACTTCGCCCGCGCGCACATGCCATCCGCGCGAAGCCAGGGCCAGCACCTGCGGATGGCTGTCGGCCTGCAACGGCAGCCACAGGTTCAATCCTTCCATCGGCAACGGTGTCGGCAGGCCACGCGCATGCAGCAACTCCTGCAGCGAGCGCAGGCGCTGCTGGTAACGCTCACCTGCCGAAGCGATCTTCGCCCGCTGCGTTGCCGACGACAGCACCGAGGTCGCCGCATCCTGCAGCAGGTGACTGACCCAGCCGGTGCCGGACGCCAATCGCAGCCGCAACCGCATCGCGGTCTCTTCATCGCAGGCCAGCCAGGCCAGCCGCAGGTCCGGGCCGAGCGGTTTGGACAACGAACGCAGCAGCGCCCAGCGCCGGCCATCCAGCGGCAGCACCGAGTGATAGGCCTGCTGCGAGAGCAGCGCGTAGTGATCGTCGATCAACACCGCAACCTGCGGATAGGCGGCCAGCAGCTGCCGCAACGCCCGCGCCCGCTTCGCATCCAGGCTGGCCCCGGTCGGGTTGTGTGCCCGCGGGGTCAGCAACACCGCGCGTGCACCGGCCTCCAGTGCCTGCCGCAGCGAATCGACCTGCATGCCATGCGCGTCCACCGCCACCGGCAACGGCGCGTGACCCACCGCGTTGAGCACGTTGAGGCTGCCGAGGAAGCACGGATCCTCCACCGCGATGCGATCCCCCGGCAGCAGCCACGCCGACAGCAGGCGTTCGATGCCATCGACCGCGCCATGGGTCAGCTCCAGCGCATAACCCGCCGGGCAGTCCGCATCCAGCGAGGCGCGTGCCAGCGCCTCCAACCTCGGTTCGACCGTGCCCACGCCATACAGCCGTGGTGCGGCCGGGGCCAGGCGCAGGTTCGGCAGCAGGCGTGGATCCGGGTTGCCACCGGCCAGGTCCTGCAGGGCCAGCCCGGGCGTACTGCCTTCACGCGCCAGCGGCGGCGGCAGGCCACGCACCACCGTGCCGCGGCGGCCCGCCGTGCTGGCCAGGCCCGCCGCATCCAGGCGCTTGTAGGCAGCAGCCACGGTGTTGCGGTTCACGCCCAGCTGCTCGGCCAGTTCACGCACCGGCGGCAACACGCTGCCGGCCTGCAGGCGGCCCTTGCCGATGCCGTCGCGGATGCTGTCGAAGATCGACTCGGCGCTATGCCCGGTGATTTTCATTTTGTCCTATGCCAAAATATCTCTTGTCCTGTGCCAGTGTATCCCACCCTGGCCACCCTGCATTGGAGGTGCCCGCATGCCCCTTGCCGCTGCCGACTGGCCCGTCGCCCAGTCCATTGAACAGATCGCCGCCAACCTGGTCACGGTGCGCCAACGCATCGCCGATGCCTGCGCCCGCGTCGGCCGGGACCCGGCCAGTGTGCGCCTGCTGCCGGTCAGCAAGACCGTCGATGACGCCCGCATCCGCATGGCGGTAGCCGCAGGCTGCCACGAACTGGGCGAGAACAAGGTGCAGGAGGCACAACGCAAGGCTGAAACGATGGCCGACCTGGGCGTGCACTGGTCGGTGATCGGCCATCTGCAGACCAACAAGGCGCGCTACGTGGCGCGCTTTGCCAGCGAGTTCCAGGCGCTGGACAGCCTGCGCGTAGCCGAGGCCCTGCAGCAGCGCCTGCAACTGGAAGACCGCACGCTGGATGTATTCGTGCAGGTCAACACCTCGGCCGAACCGAGCAAGTACGGCCTGGAGCCCGACGCGGTCGAGGCCTTCGTGCAGCAGCTGCCGGCCTTCGATCGCCTGCACGTGCGCGGCCTGATGACCCTGGCCATCTTCACCCCCGATGTCGAGCGCGTGCGCGCCTGCTTCGTGCGCCTGCGCGAACTGCGCGACCAGCTGCAACGCACCGCCCCGCCCGGCCTCGACCTGTCGCAGCTGTCGATGGGCATGTCCGGTGATTTCGAAGTGGCCATCGAGGAAGGTGCCACCGTGGTCCGCGTCGGCCAGGCCATCTTCGGTGCCCGTGCCACCCCGGACAGTTTCTACTGGCCGAACAGCGGAGCACCGGCATGAAGCACGCGGTTGTCCTGCAACACGTTGCCTTTGAAGACCTTGGCACCCTGAAACCGTTGCTGCTGGCGCAGGGCTGGCAGCTGCACGTGCTGCAGGCCGGCGTCGATGTGCTCGATGGCGCCGAAACCGCCGATCTGCTGGTCGTGCTGGGCGGTCCCATCAGTGCCAATGACACAGGGACCTATCCCTTCGTCAACGACAGCATTGCCCTGCTGCAGCGCCGGCTGCAGCGGCAGCGGCCGACCCTGGGCATCTGCCTGGGTGCACAGCTGATGGCGCGGGCACTCGGTGCCAGTGTCGCTCCCAGTGGTGGCAAGGAAATCGGCTTTGCGCCACTGCTGCTGACCGATGAAGGCCAGCGTTCTCCGCTGCAGTCCCTGCAGGGCATTCCGGTACTGCATTGGCATGGTGAGGCGTTCGAACTTCCGGCCGGTGCACGCCGCCTGGCAAGTACGCCGGCCTGCCGTCACCAGGCGTTCGCCATCGGCAGCCACGCATTGGCCCTGCAATGCCATCCGGAACTGGACGCCCGCCAGTTCGAGCGCTGGCTGATCGGCCACACGCTGGAGCTGGCCCAGGCCGGCATCGATCCCAACGACCTGCGCGCGCAGGCGCGTCGCTATGGCGCACCGCTGGCAGCGGCCGCCACCGCGATGTTCGACCATTGGCTGCAGGACCTGCCGGAGACACCACAATGAACTACCGATTGCAGATCCACCGCGATGGCGCCCACTGGGGCCACTTCGACTGCAGCGGCCCCGATGCCCTGCAACGCATGGACGCCATCGCCGCACAGCTGCCTGCCGATCAGGGCTTCCAGCTGAAACGGCAGAAAGGGGTCGGCGAAGAGCGCATCCTGTCCAGCAATGCCGATGGCCTGCGCGTACTGGCTTCGCAGATCCAGTACCGCGACATCTGACCCGATGGTAGTGCCGGCCGCTGGCCGGCACTACCCTGGCTGTTCGCCCGCGTGCGAAGCTTCACGGATGCTGACCCTGCAACGCGGCAGCCACCACGGACTGCTCATCGCCCCGCGCTGGCCCTCCACCCGCATCCAACTGGAAGAAGAGGTACTGCAACGCCTGCTCGACGCGCAGGCAATGCTGCCTGCCGGGCTGCGCCTGCTGCTAACTCGTGGCTTCGAACCCGGCCACAGCCGTCTCGGTGGCTTCCGCCGCGCGGTACGACGGCTCGGCATCGCAGCATTCCGCACCTGCTACCCGCAACGCCGCGATGAGATCGATGCCATCTTCGGTGCCAACGGCCACGACATCGATGGCCGTCATGTCGATGTCTCACTGGTACTGCACGGCAAGCGGCTGCGGCTGCTGCCTCTGGGCGTATTCACCCCACTGCGCTGGCAGGATCGTCGCGTTGCCCGTCATTCCGAAGCCGTCGCGCAGGTGAAGCGCAGCCTGCAGCAGTGCGGCTTCGAGCTGCATCACAACGCCACCGAAGCCCTGCAGATCCACTGCGACTATCGCCCGCGCTGACGCCGCGGTGACCCATGCGTGCCGTGCCTCGCGCCATGGATGCAAATGATTCTCTTTTGCTGTAAGGTGCAGCCGCTGCCCTTGCCGCCGCGGGCTGTTCCCTTTCCCAGTTGTCGCCCGCCCCGTGTCCACGCCTGTCGAACCGACGGATGTCGCGCAGCTGTGCGCGGCCCATTACCGGCCGCTGCACGCCCATGTCCGCCGCAAACTCCCGCAACGCAGCGACGCCGATGACGTCGTCCAGGAAACCTGGCTGCGTGTCGTCAAAGTCGCCGCCAGCGGCCTGCTGAGCAACGGCCGCGCCTATCTGTACCGCGTCGCCCACAACCTGATCGCGGATCACTACCGACAGCGCCAGCGCCGTCGCGAAGAGGTACTGGATGACACGCAGTTGCAGGCCATCGCCGATCCTGCACCACTGCCCGAGCAGCGACTGCTCGACGCCGAACAGCTGCGCCACCTCGACGCGATCATCGCCGCGCTGCCCCCGCGCTCGCGCCAGGTGTTCCTGCTGGCGCGGGTTGAGCAATTGGCGCTGGCTGAGATCGGGCGCCAGCTCGGCATCAGCCGGCAGACCGCGCACGGCCATCTGCTGCGCGCCCTCGTCGCCCTGCAGCAGGTGCCCGGCGCATGAGCCAGGACGCGATCGCGCGCGAAGCCGCACGCTGGTGGCTGGACGGGCACGACGGTGACCGCGACGAGAACGCGTTCGACCAGTGGTACCAGGCTGACCCCCGACATGCCGCGCAGTACCAGTATCTGCAGCACCTGTGGCAGGCAGGCGCGACGCTGCCCAGCCTGCAGCGGCAGCAGCAGCGCAGGCAACGCCGTCGCCTGCGCGAAGCCGGCATTGCGGTTCTGTTGCTGTGTGCGCTGGGTCTCTACAGCCGCCATGCCTCGCCGCCGGTGGCGCAGGTACTGCGTACGGCCGCTGGCGAGATCCGCGATGAGACCCTTCCGGATGGTTCGCATGTCCTGCTGTCACCCGGCAGCGAAGTGAAGGTGCGCATCGATGGGCAGCGCCGCCAGCTCCAGCTGCAGCGTGGCCAGGCCTGGTTCCAGGCCGCCGCCGATGCCGATCGGCCCTTCCAGGTACACACCCCACAGGGCACCGTCACTGCACTGGGGACCGCATTCGATCTTGCCGTGCAGGGCAACAGCAGCGTGGTCACCGTTACCGAGCATCGCGTGCGCGTGGACAGCGGCAACGCCAGCATGCTGGCCAACGACGGCGAGCAGCTGCGCTTCGATGGGCAGTCAACAACCCATGCAACAACCACCGCCCCCGGAACACTGGCCTGGCGCGAGCGGCGCCTGCATTGGGTCTCGGCCCCGCTGGCCGACGTCACGCAGGGCCTGGACCGCTGGCACGGCGGGCACACGTGGGTCGTCGGTGAGCAGCTGCGCCAGCAGCCGGTCACCCTGCTTGGCAGTGCCGACGGTGCAGCCAGCAACCGCGACCAGTTGGCCACTCAGTTGCAGGTGCGCGTGCTGCGTCTCGGCGACGGCATACAGGTGTGGCTGCCGCCACGCAGGGAACAGCGTGATGGAACCTGACATCCGGCCTGCGGCTGCGTCTACCCAGGATGACGACGCTCTGCGTCAGCCCCTGGAGCCCCCGATGCTGTGTCCCCGCCCCCTTGTCCTCGCCCTGTCGCTGGCCTGCGCCAGCACCGCTCCACTGCTGCCAAACAGCGCCCACGCACAGGCCGCCACTCGAAGCTACGATCTGCCCGCCCAGCCACTGGCGGCCGCGCTGGACGCCTACAGCCGGCTGACCGGTGTCGATCTGGTGATCGGCGCGGCGCTTCCCGCTGGCCATGCCGCGCCGGCCCTTCGCGGTGACTTCGACGATGCGCAGGCCCTGACGCGCCTGCTGGCGGGCAGCGGCCTGCGCCCGCGCTTCATCGATGCGCGCCGCGCCACTCTGGAGCCGGCGCCGGCCGAGCGCGGCGATGGCAGCCGCCGCACCGGGCCCTTGCGGGTGCAGGGCAATACCGCGCACGGCCATTCCCCCGGTGCAGGTGCCAGCCAGTATGTACCGGCCACCCGCGATGGCTTTGCGCCTTCGATCGGCAGCGAACGCGCGGCGATGCCCGAACGCCAGGAAGGCAACAGCCTGCTGCGCTCGATGCCTGGCACCCACAGCTTCCATTCGCGCAGCCAGCCGGGCCTGCAGGTCAACATCAGCGGCATGACCGGTGCTGGCCGGGTCAACACCATGATCGACGGTGTCACCCAGACCTTCCGTAACAATGCCGGGCATGGCTCGGGCGGCCCGTTCGCCTATGTCGACCCGTTCCTGCTGGCCGGTGTGGACGTGCAGCGCGGTGCAGTCGCCGGCGGTGATGGCGCCGGCACGCTGGCCGGCAGTGCCAACTTCCGCACGCTGGATATCGACGATCTGCTCGGTGAGGGCCGTGACTGGGGCCTGCGTGCAGGCTATCGCCACGGCAACAACGGCTACGGAAGTGGCCGCACCTTCGCCGGTGCCTGGCGCCACAGCGAAGAGGGGGGCGACCGCCAGTTCGGCCTGCTGGCCGCTGCCAGCAGCAGCCGCAGCAGCGAGTACGCCACCGCACGTGGGCAGAACAACACCGCCGACCCGGGCAGCCAGCAACCCAGCAGCTGGCTGTTGAAAGCACGCCTGCAGCCCAGTGATCAGCATCGGCTGGACCTGAGCCACATGCATTACGAAAACGATTTCTACCACAACTACCCGTGGCAGATTTCCGCGCGCAACCAACGCGCCAGCTACCGCTACACGCCCTATTCGCCGTGGATCGACCTGCGCGCGACTTTTGCCAGCAACAAGACCCGGCTGTTCTATCCGCCGGTGGAGGCGTCCAGCTACATCGGCCGCCGCACCCACAGTAGCCTGAGCAGCTGGACCGTGGACAACACCAGCCGCTTCGATGTCGGCGCGCTGCAGGCGCGCTGGAACACCGGCATCAAGCACCAGTCGGACATCTATGTGGCCGATACGCCCATCCTTCGCGGTGCCAACCCGGAGGGACGCAGCCAGCTGGACAGCGTGTTCAGCACGCTGGAACTTCAGTACGACGTCTACGCGTTGACTGCAGGCCTGCGCCAGGATCGTTATGGCATCCGTGGCCACGTTCCGGTGTGCTCGGATGTCCCCGGCCAGTGCGCCGAAATCCACGGCGGCGGCATCGACCTGCGCCGCACACAGCGCGCACTCAGCCCCAGCCTGGCGGTATCGTGGCAGGCTACTGGCTGGCTGCAGCTGTTCGCCGAAGTCTCGCGCACCTCCCGCCCACCGCGTGTGCAGGAGATGTTCTTCGAAAAGATCCCACTGGAAGGCATGAGCGATGCCGATGGCGTTGGCGCCAATCCGTTCCTGCGCCGCGAGCGCTCGCGCAACCTGCAGTTCGGCGCCAACCTCAGCACCTCCTCGCTGCTGACCGACGGTGATCTGGCGCAGCTGCGCGTCACCCGCTTCGACAACCGGATCCGCGACTATATCAAGCCGCAGTACCTGCTGATTGTACACCCTCCGGAGGTGGAGCCTTTGGTGGTACCGATCGACAGCGATCCGCAGCTCATCGCCTGGACCGATGCGCTGGACGTGGAGGACTTCAGCACCACCACGCGCTGGATGAACCACCCGGGCGTGGTGCGCATGCGCGGAATCGAGCTGGAAGCGCACTACGCCAGCGAGCGCTACCACGCCACGCTGAGCTGGACCCGCTCGCGTACCAGTGCGCCCGCCATCGAATTCGTCAACCTGGAAGACATCACCGCCCTGCCCGACCGCTACTGGACGCTGGACCTGGGCGGCCGCTGGTGGCAGCAGCGCGTGCAGGCCGGCCTGCGCGCCGAGTACTCGGGGCCGACCGAGGAAGGCTACGACTTCTTCCAGACCCGCAAGACCGGCGGCACCGGCGTGCTGCTGGACTTCTACGCCAGCTTCAAGCCCCAGGCCAACACCACGCTGTGGCTGAACATCGAAAACCTGCAGAACAAAGCCTATGACAACAATGCCTCGATCGACAGCATCTTCAGCCCGATCCTGGACCGCGGCAACGGCCGTGGCCGTACCGTCTCGATGGGCGTCAACGTGGCGTTCTAGCCGCCCCTGGCTGCCGCTGTGCCTGCTCGCGCTGGCCGCAATGGCCAGCGCGCAGCCGATGCCTGGCACGGTGATCGACCTGGCCAACGGCCAGCGCCTGGACGAAACCGCATTCGTGACGCGTGCGGCGGACGCCCAGCGGCTGCTGCTGGGTGAACGTCACGACCTCGCCGGAGACCATGCCGCCCAGCGCTGGCTGCTGCAGGCCCTGCAGCGGCGGCGTCCGCAGGGTTCACTGGTGCTGGAAATGATCGCCAGCGAGCGCCAGCCACGCCTGCAGCGGGTGCAGCGCTGGCTGGCGAAGGGCAACCGGGCCGAAGATGCACGCCTGCAGGAGCTGCTGGACTGGGATGCGCGCTGGCCGTGGGCCGCGTATGGCGGGCTGGTCAAGGATGCTGCCGATGCAGGCACGCCGTTGTTCGGCGGCAACCTGTCGCGTGCCGAGGTCAACCTGCTGCTCGCCTCCACTGAGGACGTGCAGTTCCCGGTGGCCGATGCCCGCCAGCGCCTGTCGGCGGTGGTGCTGGCCCAGCATGCAGACGCGGCACCGATGCTGGATGGGATGCTGGCCGTGCAGCAGGGCCGCGACACGCGCATGGCGCAGGTACTGGTCGATGCGCCCGCGCCAGCGCTGCTGGTGGCGGGCCGGTGGCACGTCCTGCGCGGTACCGGGGTACCGGGGTACCTGTCACCGGGTACGCCTGCGCTGGTGATCGCACTGGCCTCGCCGGGTGAAACCGTCGATGCGATTGATGCCGACCTGCTGTGGGTGCTGGCCGATGAGTGAACGCGGCCAACACTGGCAGGCGATTGCCATCACCATCGGCCTGCACCTGCTGCCCCTGCTGCTGTTGGGTTGGGTCGCGACGCCGCCCATGCTCCCGCCACCGGAACAGGACGTGCGCATCAGCCTGCGCCTGCTGGCACCGGCCACGCCCCCGCAGCCCGTGGAGGAGCGCCAGGCCGATACCCCCAGCCAGGCGCAGCACGCGCGTGCGTCGCAACCGGCAAAGTCGCCCCCGCCGCCAAAACCCACCGTTGCGCACGAGGGCGAGTTGGCCGCCAGCGAAACAAGCGGGACGGGTCGAAAGCCGCTGCCGGTCGCCCCGCCTGCGGCCGCGACCGATGCCAGTCCCGCACCGGCATCGATCACGGCCGCGCCGCCCGCTCCAGACGCACCACCGGCAGACTTCCAGGCCGGCGCCGCCAGCGACCAGTGGGAAGCCCGCCTGATGGCGCGGCTGGAGCGCTATCGCTATTACCCCGCCGCCGCGCGCTCGCGCCGGCAACAAGGCACCGCTTGGGTCAGGGCCAGCATCGACCGCGAAGGTCGCCTGCTGGCGCTGCGGCTGGAGCAGTCCAGTGGCCAGCCGATGCTCGATGACGCCGCGCTGCAGACCTTCCGTCGCGCGCAGCCGCTGCCGCCCATTCCCGATGAACTGAAGGCACCGCAGGAGCTGGTGGTGCCGGTGGAGTACTACCTGCGCTAGGCGGCATAAGCCTCCGCCTCGATCTCGAACAGCATGCCGTCCAGCGCCAGCCGCGGCACCGGGATCAGCGTGCAGGTGGGCGCCGAGCGGTTCGGCCAGCGCCGCCGCACCTGATGGGCGATGATGCCCAGCCGGTCTTCGTCGTGGTCCACCACCAGGATGCGCAACCGTGCGACATCGGCCAGGCTTGCCTGCGCCGACCGCAGCGCGATCTCCAGGTTGTCCAGCGCTTGCCCGACCTGTTCCTCGAAACCGGGGGAGAGATGGCCATTGGCATCCTCACCGCCCTGCCCGGCAATATGGATCACCCGCGCGGGCAGGCGCACCACCGCCACGTGCGAGTAGCCGTTGGCCGAAGGATCGTAAAGCCCCGCAGGATTGAACAGTTCCAGCAGGCCATGGCCGAGGCCCGGGGTGGTCAACAGGTTCATGCCGCGCGCCTCGTGGGGGATGCGAGCCAGTCTGCGACCTAAACATTGGTTCAGGTCAAACAGATCCGGTGCAACAGACCGGTCCGCCACGCGCAACGATCGCGCCCACGTGTAGATCCCGGCTCACGTCCACGCCGGATCGGCAGTGAAATCGATGGTCAGCCAGAACGTGCTGCCCCGCGCGTCCAGCCGCACGGCGATCTCGTCGCGCATCGCATCGACCTCCCCCACTGAGCCGAGCGGCGTGGCCGGATCAGCCAGCACATGGATCTCGATGAAGCGCATCCGCCCCATCTTCGCCACGTGGCTGGTGAAACCGAGGTAGCCACGCTCGGCCACGAACGCCTGCATCACCTGCTGCACGCGCCGGTCCAGATCGTCCGGCGCAACCTGCAGCACTTCACGCATGGCCTTCCACGCACTGCGCGCCGGTACCGGCAGTACCGCCAGGCTGATCAATGCCAGCACGATCGAATCCAGATACGGCACCCAGTGGTGCCACTCACCGCCATGCAGGACCAGGGCCAGTACGAAGGCCAGCACTACCGCCAGGCTCATCAACCCACCCAGCAGCCAGCCCCGTACATCCAGCCACAACAGCGCCGAGCGCAGGCGCCGCGCCCGCTGGGCGACGAACGCCGCCATCGCCAGGTTGCTGGCACTCAGCAGCGCCGCCCACCACAGCGCGGGCCCGAATTTCACCTCGTGTCCGCCCGTGGTCAAACCAATCACCGCGTTGGCCAGCGCATACACGCAGGCCAGCGACAGGATCACCCCGCCCAGCGCCTCGACCATCGGCTCCAGGTGCCAGTAGCCGTACTGGAAGCGCGGGCTCTGTTCCCGCGCCACCAGCCGCAGCACCGACAACGACACCAGGGTCAGGGCAACGTCGACCAGGCTGTACACACCGTCGAACAGGATGGCCTGCGATCCCACCAGCAGGCCACCGCTGAAGCCGACCACGCTGACCGCGATGGTGACCCCGATCGAGAACTTCAGGATGCGTTGCTCGCGCGCGGTGTCCATCGTTCGCCGAAGGGCCGACCGTCGCCGGTCAGGCCTTCAGTACCTCCACCTTGTACGAGGTCACATCGCCGTCGTTCTCGATGATGAGCCCGTGCACGTCCGACTCGAAGCCCGGGAAGCGGGCATTCTGCTCACGGGCGATGCGCAACGACTGGATGATCGGCTCATCGCTGTCGCCAAAGCGCTCGCCCGGCATGATGGTCGGAATGCCCGGCGGGTACGGCACCAGCATGGTCGCGGCGATGCGACCACTGACCTGCTCGATGTCGACCCGCTCGATCTCGCCCTTCACCAGGTGGTTGTAGGCATCGGCCGGGGTCATCACCGGGGTTGGCAGATCCACGTACATCTCGCGCATCACCTTGGCCACCGCGAACTCCTGGTTGAACGCATGCAGCGCGTCGCACAGGTCACGCAGGCCCCAACCGGCGTAGGCATTCGGATAGTCGGCGGCCAGCGTCGGCAGTGCCTGGCTGAGCGGCGCATTGCGGTCGTACAGTTCCTTGAACGCCATCAGTTCGGTGACAAGGGTGCTCCACTTGCCCTTGGTGATGCCCATCGAGAACAGGAACAGCACCGAGTACAGGTTGGTCTTCTCCACGGTGATGCCGCGGCCCCACAGGAACTTGCTCAGCACCGCCGCCGGAATGCCCAGCTTGCCCATGCTGCCGTCCATCGCCAGGCCCGGGGTCAGCAGGGTCACCTTGATCGGGTCGATCAGCACATAGTCGTCGACCAGGTTCTCGAAGCCGTGCCAGTGTGCGTCCGGTTGCAGGTACCACTCTTCGCGCTTGGCCACCATCGGCGCCGGCGTGTCGCCCTTGTCCAGACTGCGCTCGAGCCTGGTCGGCTGCCATACGCTGAACCACCAGTCGTCGCGGCCGAGATCATCGCGGACGTGCAGCATCGCGCGGCGGAAGGCGATCGCCTCGTCGTGCATTTCCTGTACCAGCGAACGGCCGGCATCGCCTTCCATCATCTTCGACGCCACATCGCAGGCCGCGATAACCCCGTAATGCGGGCTGGTCGAGGTGTGCATCATGAACGATTCGTTGAAGCGCTCGGCATCCAGGTCGCGCTGCGCCGAGTTGCGCACGTGGATCATCGAGGCCTGCGAGAACGCGGCCAGCAGCTTGTGCGTGGAATGCGTGGTGAAGATGATCGCATCCTGCTCGCGCGGCTTGCCCTTGGCCATGCCGTAGTGGTTCTCGTAGAACGGATGGAACGCAGCGTAGGCGTACCAGGCTTCGTCGAAATGCAGGAAGTCCACCGCGCTGCCGATCTCGTCGGCAATCTTCTCGGCGTTGTAGCACAGGCCGTCGTAGGTCGAGTTGGTCACCACCGCGATGCGCGGCTTGGAGCCAGCCTGATAGGCCTTGCTGGCCAGCGGATTGGCGGCGATGCGCTGCTGCAACGATTCCGGCGTGAACTGATCCAGGCTGATCGGGCCAATGATGCCGTGTGCATTGCGGCTGGGGGTGAAGTACACCGGTACCGCGCCGGTCATGATCAACGCATGCAGCAGCGACTTGTGGCAGTTGCGGTCGACGAACACCACGTCGCCGCGCGCCACCGTGCCATGCCAGACGATCTTGTTGGCGGTGGAGGTGCCATTGGTGACGAAGAAGGTATGGTCGGCACCGAAGTTGCACGCCGCCTCTTCCTCGGCATCCTTGATCGGGCCGGTGTGATCCAGCAGTGAGCCCAGCTCCGGCACCGAGATCGACAGATCGCTGCGCAGGGTGTTCTCACCGTAGAACTGGTGGAATGCACGGCCCACCGGTGACTTGGTGAACGCCACACCGCCGGCATGGCCCGGCGTGTGCCAGGAGTAGTTCGACTCGGCCGCATGGTGGATCAACGCCTTGAAGAACGGGGGCAGCAGGTTCTTCATGTAGTCTTCGGCCGCGCGCATCACCTGCCGCGAGATGAAGCTCTTGGTGTCTTCGAACAGGAAGATGAAGCCGTGGATGTATTTGAGCAGCTTGCTCGGCACCTTCTCGATGGTGCGGCGCTCGCCGTACAGGAACACCGGCAGGTTGGCGCGGCGCGCGCTCTGCTCGCGCAGGAAAGCGGTCAGGCGCTGGAACTCGCCATCCACCTCTTCACTGCCGTCGATCGAGATCAGCACCGCCGAGGCCGCCACGTAGGTGCGGGCGCCGGCCCGGGCATCATCCAGGTTCAGCCCGCACAGCACGCGCTGGTCATTGCTGCGCAGCTCTTCCACCAGCGCACGGATCAGGATGCCGCCGATGCGCGGCGACTCGTAGTCGTTGTCGATGACAATGACCGGATAGTCCAGGGACTTGAAGTACACGTCGATTCTCCTTGTCGAACTCAGGAATGCCGGGCGCCGGCGCTGATGGCCGATGCCTCGCGGGCGCGCTGCCGCTGCTGGCGGCGCTCCTCGCTGAAGAAGGGATAGAACACGGTGATGAACAGCACGAACAGGAAGGCGTACTGCACGATGGTTCCCGACGAGCCGTAGATCGCCCACAGGCAGTACACGACGGTCAGGCTGGTGAGCGTCCAGAACGCACCGGTGTGGACCAGGGTATGCGAGCGCTCGACCACGAAGTAGCAGGCCACGCACGAGTAGATGTAGGGCAGCAGGGTCAGCACCACCGCCGCCGACGTGATCACGTCGAACTGGGCCGATGCGGTTTCCGAGGTGGAAGTGACCAGCACTGCCAGGGTCATCAGCACGGCCACGATCAGCACGCCCTTGACCGGCACGTCGTCCTTGTTGGTCTTGCTGAAGATGGTCGGGAACAGGCCATCATCGGAGGCCGCCTTGGCACTCTGCGCGGTCAGCAGGATCCAGCCACCCAGCGAACCGGCCGCGCCGATGAACGCGCACAGGCTGACCAGTGCACCGCCCCAGCCACCGACGGCCTTGGCCGCGGCCAACGCGAACGGTGCGTCGGACACCTGCAGTTCCGCGTTCGGCACCATGCCCATGATCACCGACGAACTGGCGATGTAGGCAATGGCAGCCAGGAACACGCCGGCCAGCGTCGCGCGGGCGACGTTCTTCTCCGGATTTTCGACCACACCGGCAGTGACCGATGCAGACTCGACGCCGATGAAGGCCCACAGGGTCAGTGCCGCGGCGCTCGAGATCGCACCGAAGTTCGACTCGCCAGACACGTTGTAGGCGCCCTTGAAGATGTCGGCATCGAAGAAGAACCAGCCGAAAATGGCGATGCCCAGGATCGGCACCAACGCAAAGCTGGTGGTGACCGTCTGCACGCGGCTGACGAAGGCCGGGCCGACCACGTTGGCAAAGCTCAGTGCCCACACCAGCACCAGCACCGCGATGCAACGCACCAATGGCTCGGACAGGATCGGGAAGAAATAGCTGAAATAGCCCACCGCCGCAATGGGGATGGCGACGTTGCCGATCCAGTTGGCGAACCAGTAGATGGTATTGGTCTGGAAGCCCATGTACGGCCCGAACCAGTCGCGCGCATAGGCATAGGGGCCGCCCGCCTTGGGCGCAAGCTTGCCCAGCTTGGCGAACACGAAGGCCAGCAGCAGCGCGCCCGCCGTGGTGATCAGCCAGCCCCAGATCGAGGCGGTACCGATCTTGGCCAGGCTGGACGGCAGCAGGAACACGCCTGAGCCCATCATGTTGCCGGCGACGAGGAAGGTGGCTCCGACCACCCCGATTTTCTTTGCTTCTGCCATGACGATCTCCGGTACTGGCATGAGCCCGGCAGCACCGGGCGTGGGGACGGTTGCGCTGGCTTACGACCGCTGGCGCCTATTTGATGAAGTTGTATTGCAGGCTGCCCTGCACCCGGACCGTGTCGCCGCGTGCGCCGCCCTGCTGTTCCAGGCGGCCGTACAGCAGCTCCATGCCCATCGTCCACGACGGCGCGGGGCTCCAGATCAGGTTGAATACGCCGTACCGGCTCTGCCGGAAGGCATCGGCCGCCAGTGCGGCATTCCGCTCCAGGGTCAGCTGGCCGAAGATCAGGTTCGATCGCCACAGCTCGGACCAGTAGTGGGTATAGCCGACGAAGCCGCCGTGCAGGTCCAACGCGTCGAGGCGGCCATCGGCACCGACCACCGCGTCCAGCCCGGAGCCGGTCAGGTCGGCGGTATAGCGGCTGAGGCCGCGTCCTCCCAGCGCACCGAACAACAGCAGGTCGCGCTCGCCCACCGACGCCGAGCCGCTCAACTGCACGCCGCCAGCCATGCGCCGGTCGCGCTCGTTGTCACCGTCGTACGCCAGGCTGCGTGCCACTGCGCCCAGTTGCAGGTGGCCCCAGTCGCGTTCCATGCGCGCAGTGACGGTCACGTCCGGCAGACGGTTCACTGCAGCGCGCTCTTCGCTGGCACCGGCAAGCTCTGTCTTCGGATCTTCGGCGGCGACGGTCAGGGTGTTGCCCTTGCCTAGCGCAAAGCTGTGGTGGATGCCGGCCACCAGCAGATAGCCCGCGCCGCCTGGACCAGCGAAATCCAGCGTGTCGGGCAGGCTGTCCGGATCCATGAAACTGGAATAACCATAGCCGGCATAGGTGTTGCCGAGCTGGCCATAGGCGTGACGCAGGCGGAATTCGTAGCCATCGCTGCTGCCGAAGAAGTCGTTTTCCAGGTAGAAGCGGAGGTTGCCGTGCGTGGTCGGGCGCCGCGCCTCGAAACTGAAGCGGGTCTGCTTGGCGTGGATGTTGAAGTTGGACACGTCACGGTGGCTGCCACCGACCGGCATCGACGAAGGAATGAACTGGTCCTCGTCACCGGCTGCGCGGGAATCCGCGATGGCATCCAACTTGGCATAGCCGCCGATGCGGATCACCGTATCAGTGCCCGGAATGGCAAAGAACCCCTTCAGATCGGGATCGGTCGGGCCTGCGGCACTGTCCGGACGCGATGCCGCCGTAGACGGATCGGCGACCGAATCGCGTTGTGGCAATACGGGCTGGGCGACACCCGGCACCTGGGTGGGATGGATCACCCCCGTCGTGGCCGCTGTGGGGGCGAAAGGTAACGCTCCGGGCATCGCCTGTGCCTGCGGCTGCGGCTGCGGCTGCGGCTGCGGCTGCACAGGCGCATGATCCCGCTGCTCCAGCCGATCCAACCGTTGCTGCATGCCTTCCAGCGCTTGGCGCATGGCGGCAATCTCACGCCGCAATGCCTGCGCATCCTGCGCGTCACCCTGCTGCGCGTACGCCGGCATGACCGCCAGTGCCCCGAGACATGCCAGATTCAGTACCGCCAAACGCATTGCATCCTCCCCGGACAAACACTCGCATCACGGTTCCGGAGCGCACGCATGCGCCGCCCTGGCCTCGCGTTGCCGTTGCTGGAAATGCGGGTACTGCGTCGACGACACCAGTCAGCCTGCACGCGGCAGACAACAGGACAATGACACTGCCCTGCCTGTACCCATGTCGCTTCCAACAAGGCCGCGCAGCCAGAGAGGTGGCGACCGCAGCAGTCTGGGTAACAATCAGGGAGTGAGAGTGTCGTGAATGGCTGTGCCGACCTGCCCGCATCCGGGCAGCCGCGGCGCGGCATCCATGGCGCGTTGACGCTGTATTCCATGCGTCACAGGCTAGTCCGCCTGTCGTTTTTGGCCTTGATTGGAATCAAGGCGCGATGTTTGATCTCAGTCACGATTCAGACGTGACGACGAACAGCCCATGCGCAAGCAGTTGTGTTCGCCTGGGGCTTGGAACGCAACAGGCCCGCACGTCACCATGCGGGCCTGTGGTCGACATCATGATGCAGGCTCAGATCAGCGCGGGCCGAGCACCGTCTGCAGGTCATCCCCCTGCGGCAGACCGGCGCGGCGCTGCACCTGGCCCTGCGCATCCTGGAACAGGATACCCGGCGTGCCCTGGAACCCCATCTCGACCATCAGCACTTGGTTGGCGTCGAGCTTGCCCGCGATGTCGCGGCTGATGCTCGGCAGGGCCTTGATGCCGCCACGGTCGAACTGGTGCTCGTTCTGAAGCAGGGCCGCGCTCGGGTCACGCGCGGAGAGGATCGCTGCCGCCTTGGCCGGACTGTCCTCACGGATGACGCCGACCATGATGTGGCGCAGTTGTACCTTGCCTGCGTCCACCCACGGACGCGCCACCTCCCAGAATTTGTGGCAGTAAGGGCAATTGGCATCGCTGAAGGTGTAGACCACGCGTGGCGCATCGGCCTTGCCGTCAGGCACCCACGCGCTGGCTTCCAGCTTGCTCCACATCCTGGCGGACATCGGCGAGGCGACCAGCTTCTCAACCGCCTCTGCGGCTACATCATTGCCTTCCGCGTCGAACAGACTGCCGACCAGTACGTGCTTGCCATCGGCAGTGACATAGGCCGCCGCCGGCTGCTGGCCACCGACCACGCCAGCGAAGCCCCGCAGGCCTTCGGGGGCATCGAACTCGGCAACGACCTCGAAACCGTGCTTCTCGATGCCCTTCAGCACCGCAGGGCGGTCGCCCTTGTTGGCAGCAGCTGCGGCGCTCGCGGCCGGTGGCGCAGCGCTCTTGCCCGGCGGCGTCTGTGCCTGGCTGCAGGCGGCCAATGCCAGCAGGACCGGCAGCAACAGCACCGCGGGGGCGGCGCGCAGGGAAGTCGACAACATGGGAACTCCGTAGTGAGATGCCCGCGCAGGCTACCGCAGCCGACGCAGTTTGTGTTCAAGACCGGCTGCCGTCAGTTCGCCGAGGTGCAGCTCTCGCAGGCGCCCTTCCGCGTCGAAGAACAGGGTCGAGGGATAGGCCTGCACGCCCAGCGCCGTAGAAGCCGCAGCGTCGCCGTCCAGCAATACGTTGTCCAGCATAAGGCGTTCGCGCGCAACAAAACCCTGGACCTCGTCGAGGGTTTCACCCTGATTGAGGAACACGAACTGCACCTCCGCATGCGCCTCCTGCGCCGCTGCCAATACCGGCATCTCGCGTCGGCAGGGACCACACCAGCTGGCCCAGAGGTTCAACACGAGTGGCTTGCCACGGAACTGCTGCAGATCAACCCTGCCCCCCTCCAGATCAGCAACCTGCACTGCTGGCAGGGGCATCTGCCGCGCCTGCCATGCGGACAGCAGTTGGCTGCCCCCCGCCCACAGCAGCACCCCAGCCAACGACGCGCCCAGCACGGGCATGCGTAACGCCCGCCACGGGCGTAGTCGCCACAGCCCCCATGCCAATCCCGCAACCAGGACGATCACCAGGTGATAACCGCCATCGGCAATCTGCAGAATGCCCCACGGCGCCTCGCGGTACAGCGTGAAGTTCAAGGCTACGAAACTGATGCGGCCGCACAGCAGGCCGACCAGCAACATGTCCAGAACCATGCTGGGTGCAGAAGGCAGCGGCATGCCGTCCTTCCTGCGTGACCACAGGCGAGCCACAGCCATCGCCAGCAAAACGCACGCGAGAATCAACACCACCGGCATCGGCACCGGCCCAACGCTCGACATCAAACCACCTGTTCAATCGTCCACTGACTGCATGGTCGAAGTGTCGCGCCCCGGTTGCAAGCGCGACGATGTTGGCGCCGTCAGGCCGCGCTTCGCCCGTGTTGCATCACCGACGGCGATTGCAGCCCACGCAGGCTGCCCGCCACCGATGGCATCAACGGCCGCTCGCGGCGCTTGCTGTTGACGTGACGCCGATAGTTGGCTGGCGTCATGCCCACGATGCGTAGAAACAACCTGCGGAAAGCACTCTGGTCAGCGTAGCCGACGCCCCAGGCCACCTCGTCGATGCCTGCTCCCTGCTGCAACAGGGTCTGGGCCTTGGCGATGCGCAGCCGTTGGCAGTATTCGATCGGCCGCAGGCCGGTGGCCTTCAGGAACCGCCGCTGCAGCGTGCGCGGCTCCAGCCCGGAAACCTCGCAGATCGCGGCAAGGGTGGCGCCGCGTGCGGCCGTGGTGTGCAGCCAGCGCTGCGCCTTCAACACATCACGATCGCCATGTGCGAAGTTGGCACTGAAGCGTTCAAGATCCTGCTGGATCGTGGCGGGCACGGTGATGCCCAGTTGCTGCGCGACCGCGCTGGCCACGCCCTGCCCATGCAGCCGGTACAGGAGGCGCAGCCCCAGGAAGCGCCAGGCCTGGACCCCACCGACCGTCAGCAGGTCCCCGTCATCCACCAGTGCCCGCTCGCTCGGCACCCAGCTCGCTGCCTGCGCCAGCAGGCCTGGATGGCGCCCCAGATCGGGGCCACTGACCGTGCGTCCCGCCAGCAACCCTGCCCGTGCGAGCACGCTGACGCCATCACTGGCAGCGGCCAGCAGGCTGCCGCCGTCGTAGTGTGCGCGCAGCCAGTCCAGCAGAACCTCGTCCGCGCGCAGGCACGCGCCGGCACTGATCTGGCCGGGAACCGCAATCACGGCCGGAATGGCCGCATCAAGCATTTCCGCACCGGCAATACGATGCACACCGGTCTGGCTGGCCGGCACGATCCAGCGGGTGACCAGCACCCGCTTGAACGGCCGACGCTGCTGCTGGGCCAGGCGATTGGCAACGTGCGCCATTTCGGCCAGAACGGAGGCGGCGGACGGATCACCTCCGGGGTACTCGACCACCGCGATCTCGACGAATCCTTCGTTCCTGAATCCTTCCACAGCCCCTCCTCGCTTCGTTGCAGGCCATCGAACGGCCGGTTCAGGCGAAGGGTAGGAACTGGGCCAGCGGCGGGGCTATGAAGAAAGTTGCAAAGTGCCCTGAATGCGCGCACCCGGACCCAGCCTTGACTCTCGACCAGACTCCATCCTTCAAAATGACCGGCAGCATCCGCAGGAATCCGCCATGAACATTGGACAACTGGCCCGCCAGGCGGGCGTGCCGATCGATACGGTGCGCTACTACGAACGGCAGCAGCTGCTGCCGACCGCTGCCCGCTCGGCGGGCGGTTACCGCATCTTCGGCGAGCAGGACCTGCGCCGGCTGCGATTCATCCGCCGCGCCAAGGCACTGGGCTTCAGCCTGGAAGAGATCGGCGATCTGCTCGCACTGAGCGATCACCACTCACAGGACATGGCCAGCGTGCGCGATACCGCGCAGGCACGCCTGCAGGACATCTCACAGCGAATGACGGAGCTGCAACGCATGCACACCGCACTTTCGCAGCTGGTCGACGCCTGCCCCGGCCACGGCACACTGGACCAGTGCCCAATCCTGGCGGCGCTGACCGACGACGCTGCGCAGGCGACAGCGGACTGATATCGGCGTCGCAACGCGCGTGAAGAAAAGTGCAACAAATGCTTGCCAACCCCCTGGGGCGAGGCTATTATTTCGCTCCTCAGCGACGTGGGGCCATAGCTCAGCTGGGAGAGCGCCTGCATGGCATGCAGGAGGTCAGCGGTTCGATCCCGCTTGGCTCCACCAATCTTTCGGCATTAGGCCGTCGAAAGGTCGCTAAAGAACATTGATGAGAATTGCGTCCCCATCGTCTAGAGGCCTAGGACATCACCCTTTCACGGTGGCGACCGGGGTTCGAATCCCCGTGGGGACGCCACTCATCACGAACAATGAGGACCCGGCCGATAACCGGGTCTTTTTGTTCACCGCCTACCGGCATTCAGGTTGTGGCGTAGCGGTTCCCCTGCCCCCGTGGCCACGGTTGAACCGAAACGAAAAAAGCTCGAAA
>NZ_CVIW01000033.1:0-25312 GCF_001499715.1 Stenotrophomonas thermophila
AGACTTTTTCAGTCCGTCAACACCTTCGTTCGATCATCTCGTTCGGCGGTGGTGGGCGCCCTGTTGTCGCTAAGCCCCTTGGTGGCGACCCCTGCGACGGGGGAGGAGAAGTATGTCCCCATTCCCATCATTTGTGAAGGGGGTGTGGCGATTTTTTTCACCGGATGTTGCATCTGTTCATGCGCCGCGCTGCGGTAGGAACCCGTGAAGAGCAGCCGAGCGTGGGCTTGGCTCTACAAGAGCATAAGGAAGGGCCGGCTGGCGCCGGCCCTTCCTTGATGTCAGCCAGCGATCAGGCGTACGCGGGCGAAGGTGCGCTTGCCTACCTGCAGCAGGCCTTCGAAGCCCGGCTGCAGCACCTGCTGGCCGTCTTCGACCACTTCGCCATCCACCTTCACCGCACGCTCCTTGAGCTTGCGGTTCGCTTCGGAGTTGCTCGGAGTCAGGCCGGCCGCGGTCAGCAACGCGGCGATGCGCAGGCCCTCGGCCGGAATCGCCACCTCCTGCAGCGGCAGCTGGGTGATGTCGCCCTGCCCGGTCACCGCCGCTTCCCAACCGGCGATCGCCTGTTCGGCCGCCGCGGCGTCATGGAAGCGGGTGGCCAGTTCACGCGCCAGGCGCAGCTTGACCACGCGCGGGTTCAGGCCGCCATTGGCCACCTGCTCGCGCAGCTGCACGGCCTCGGCCTGGCCGATGTCGAAGGACAGCAGCTCGATCCAGCGCCACATCAGGGTGTCGTCCACCTTCATTGTCTTGGTGACGATGTCGATGGCCGGCTCGCTGATGCCAATGTAGTTGCCCAGCGACTTGGACATCTTGTTGACGCCGTCCAGACCTTCCAGCAGCGGCATGGTCAGCACTACCTGCGGCTTCTGGCCGTGGTGTTCCTGCAGGCCACGGCCCATCAGCAGGTTGAACTTCTGGTCGGTGCCGCCGAGTTCGACGTCGGCCTCCAGGGCCACCGAGTCGTAGCCCTGCACCAGCGGGTACAGGAACTCATGGATGGCGATGGACTGCTGGGCGGCATAGCGCTTGGCGAAATCGTCGCGCTCGAGCATGCGCGCCACGGTGTGCTGGCCGGCCAGACGGATCATGTCGGCCGCGCCCATCTTGCCGAACCACTCCGAGTTGAAGCGGACTTCGGTACGGCTGCGGTCCAGCACCTTGAAGACCTGCTCCTCGTAGGTGCGGGCGTTGGCCAGCACATCGTCGCGGCTGAGCGGCTTGCGGGTCAGGCTCTTGCCGGAAGGGTCGCCGATCATGCCGGTGAAGTCGCCGATCAGGAAAATGACCTGGTGGCCGAGGTCCTGGAACTGGCGCATCTTGTTCAGCAGCACCGTATGGCCCAGGTGCAGGTCCGGGGCGGTGGGGTCGAAGCCGGCCTTGATCCGTAGCGGGCGGCCTTCCTGCAGGCGCGCACGCAGATCCTCGAGCTTGAGGATCTCGTCGGCACCGCGGCCGATCAGGGCAAGGGCTTCTTCAATCGAGGACACGTGACTACTCCCGGCAACGCCGATTCTTGTGTGGGGTGTTAAAGCAAAGTTAACCCGATTGGCTTCACAAAAGCCAATGGGCACAAGGGTTTGACGCGCTTTTATCAGGTGTCTATGGTAACCGGCGATCAGGCCCGCGCTCCCGGGCTGCAAGGAAACAACCGCCGATGCACAACTCCGAACAAGGGCGCGCACGCAAGCAGCGCTTCCAGGAACGCCTCCACGTCCTGCACGACAACGCCCTGCATCGGAAGCTCAGGCAACACCTTCCCGCGGCCTTCAATGAGCGCTGGACCCGCCGCCACTGGGTGCATGCCAGCCTGTTCGCCACCATCGGCGCCCTGGTGGCGACGATCGTGCCGGGCTTCTCGCACACCATCGACGCTCCCTTTGCCGACAGCCATACCAGCCTGGCACTGCCGTTGCCGCCGCTGACCATGGCCCGCCAGCAGCAGGTGCCGGGCGACAGCTGGCAGGTGCTGCGCGTGCAGCGTGGCCAGACCCTGAGCGACCTGTTCGACAAGGCCGGCATTCCGGCCACCACCCTGCACCGGGTACTGGACCACCCGGGGGCGCGCGAGGCGCTGACCAAGCTGCGCCCCGGTGCCGAGATAGCCTTCGACATGCCGCTGTCCGGCGACCTGCGCAGCATCCGTTTCGACCGCGATGCCGACAACCGGGTGGAACTGAGCCTGGTTGGCGATGACATCAAGGAGAAGGTGACCCGACGCGAGACCTCCACGCGCACCGTGGTCACCAGCGGCGAGATCACCAGTTCGCTGTATGCCGCGGCCCGGCGGGCCGGGCTGTCGCCCTCGGCGATCGCGACGATGACCGACGAGATCTTCAAGTACGACATCGACTTCTCCAAGGACCTGCAGCCGGGCGACCGCTTCAGCGTGGTGATGGATGAAACCTGGCGCGAAGGCGAGAAGGTGGACACCAGCAAGATCCTGGCGGCGACCTTCACCACCGGCGGCAAGACCTATTCCGGCTTCCGTTTCGACCGCAACGGCAAGGCCGAGTACTACGACATCAACGGCCGTTCGTTGAAGAAGAGCTTCATCCGCATGCCGATTCCGTTCGCGCGGCTGAGCTCGACCTTCGGCGCGCGCAAGCACCCGGTGCTGGGCAAGATGCGCATGCACAAGGGCGTGGACTACGCCGCACGCACCGGCACCCCGATCATGGCCGCCGGCGACGCCCGCGTGCAGTTCGCCGGCGTGCAGCGCGGCTATGGCAACGTGGTGATCCTCGATCACGGCCGCGGCCACACCACCCTGTACGGGCACATGTCGCGCTTTGCGAACATCAAGACCGGCCAGCGCGTGGCCCAGGGCACGGTGATCGGCTACGTCGGCTCGACCGGCCTGGCCACCGGCCCGCACCTGCACTACGAATTCCGCGTCAACGGCGAGCACCGCAACCCGCTGACCGTGACCATGCCGCCGCCGGAGCCGCTGAAGGGCGCCGAGCTGGTCGCCTTCCGCGCGCAGACCGCGCCGGCGATGGCCCGCATCCAGGGCATGGAGAAGCTGATCTACGCCGATGCCAGCCCGGCACCGACCAGCCGCGACGAGGCCGCCACCGAGGTTGCCAGCGCCAAGGACAAGCAGGCAACCGGCCGCAAGCGCGGCTGAGCCCCTTCGTTGACGAAGAAGGACGCGGCAGCACAAGCTTGCCGCGTCCTTTTTTTATGCCTGCCATGAACACACCTGCCGACGCTGACGCTTCCCTGTACCTTGGCCTGATGTCGGGCACCAGCGCCGACGGCATTGATGCCGCGCTGGTGCAGTTTCCCGCCGACGGTGGCTGCCGCTTCGTGCACGGGTTGACCGCCCGCTGGGAGCCGGTGCTGCGTGCGCGGCTGGTGGCGCTGGGTGAAGGCGGCCCGCTGGACTCGCTGGAGGAGCTCGGCGAGCTGGATGCGCGCATCGCGATCAACTTCGCCGAGGCGGCCAACCAGCTGCTGGCCGAAGCCGGCGTGGACCGCAGCCAGGTGCGCGCGATCGGCTCGCACGGCCAGACCGTGCGCCACCGCCCGCTGGCCGATCCGGCGTTCACCGTGCAGCTGGGCGACGGCAACCGCATCGCCGAGCTGACCGGAATCACCACGGTGTCCGACTTCCGTCGCCGCGACCTGGCGGCCGGGGGGCATGGCGCGCCGCTGATGCCCGCGTTCCACCTGGGCATGCTGGGCACCGCCGATGAGGACCGTGCGGTGCTGAACCTGGGCGGCATCGCCAACCTGACCCTGATCCCGCGCGAAGGCGCAGTGCGCGGCTTCGATACCGGCCCGGCCAATGCGTTGATGGATGCCTGGTGCCAGCGCCATACCGACCGCACCTTTGATGCCGACGGCGCGTACGCCGCCAGCGGCGCGGTGGACGAGGGCCTGCTGGCGGGCTGGCGCTCGGACCCGTGGTTCGCGCTGCCGCCGCCGAAGAGCACCGGCCGTGAGCAGTTCCACCTGGCCTGGGCCGAGGCGCACATGGCCGAGGGCCAGTACGCGGCGGCCGACGTGCAGGCGACCCTGCTGGAGCTGACCGTGGCAACGGTGGCCGATGCGCTGCTGGCGCAGCAGCCGCAGACCCGCCGCCTGCTGGTCTGTGGCGGCGGGGTACGCAACCGGCAGCTGATGAAGCGCCTGGCGGCGCGGCTGCCGGGAGTGCAGGTGGAGTCCAGCGCGGTACACGGGCTGGACCCGGAATACGTGGAGGCGATGGGTTTTGCGTGGCTGGCGCAGCGGACCATGGAGGGACTGGCCGGCAACCTGCCGAGCGTGACCGGGGCCAAGGGGCCGCGGATCCTGGGGGCGATCCACCTGGCGTGAGGTGGCGCCATCCACGCATGGCGTGGATCTACCGGGCAGCCGCGCGTGGGCTCGGCTCTACAGCATTGCGGCGCGGCCGCTAATCGAAGCCCTGCCCTGCCGGCAGGGCCTGCAGGGCGGCGATGGCGTCGGAGAGTGCGTCCACTTCGGGATCGCCGAAGCCGGAGCGGACCTCCAGTTCACTGCTGAACAGGCCCTGCTCCAGCAAGGCGGCGCAGGTCTGTTCGTGAGTCCAGCCGCGGGCGACCGCGACGCGTTTGATGCGTTCCAGCAGCAGCGGGTCCAGGTCCCGCAGCACAACGTCGGCCATGCTCGCTTCCCCGTTCGCAAGGCACCGCCCCCTCGGCGCGTCGGGGCGATGATCCCGCAGACCGGACGGGCAGGCAATCAGGTCGAGCTGGCGGCCTGGCGACGACGCTGCTGCAGGATCAGCAGGGCGCACAGGATCACCACCGGGATCGCCACCAGCGCGGTACCGACGAAGAACAGCGCGTAGCCTTCCAGCAGCGTCCGGCCTTGTGCGAGCGCCTGTACCGACCACCCCGAGAGCCCCTTGAGCGCCTTGCCGGGCATCGCGTAGAACGAGCTCAGCAGCGCGTACTGGGTTGCCGTGTATCCGATGCTGGTCAGGCTGGACATATAGGCGATCAGCGCCGTACCGGCGAAACCGCTGGCGAAGTTGTCGATGGCCATGGCCACGGCGAAATGGGTTGTGTCCGGGCCGGAATAGGCCAGCCAGGCAAACGCCAGGTTGGAGGCCGGCCCAAGCACGGCGCCCACCATCAGCGCCGCCAGCACGCCCCAGCGCACCGAAACCAGGCCCGCCGCAGCAATGCCGACGAAGGTCGCGACCAGGCCCACCGAGCCACGCACGGCGCCCACGGTGTCCTCGTCCAGGCCGAGATCGACATAGAAGGGGTTGGCCATCGGCCCCATGACGAAGTCGGCCATGCGATAGATGCTGATGGCCACCAGGATCAGAATCGCGCCGCTGCGGTGTTCGCGGACGAAGGCGATGAACGGCCCGGCCACGGCGTCGAACAGACCGCGTGGCGTCCACAGCGAGGTCGCCTGTGCCTGCACGGCAGCCACTTCCCGCGCGGGCTCGCGGGCCATGAGCACGGCCACCACGCCAAGCGCCATCAGCACGGCCATGATCTCGTAGGAGACCTGCCAGCCGACACGGGCCGCGATGATCAGGATCAGCGCATCGGTGACCAGCAAGGCAGTGCGGTAGCCCAGCGCCGAGGATGAGGTCAGCAGGCCGAGCTGCTCGCTGTTGTCAGCGCTTTCGATGCGCCAGGCATCGATGACGATGTCCTGGGTGGCCGAAGCAAACGCCACGATCACGGCCATCACGCCGAATACGACGATGTGCTGCCAGTCGACACCCAGGAACTGGATCTGGCCGCCCTTGGGCTGGACCAGTGCCATGCCGACCAGCCCCACCACCACGACCAGCTGCGACAGCAGCATCCAGCCGCGGCGGCGGCCGAAACGACCGAACAGAGGCACGTCGGTCTTGTCGACGATCGGCGCCCACAGGAACTTCATGGTGTAGGCCAGCCCGACCCATGACAGGAAACCGATCGTGCTCAGCTCGATGCCTTCCTTGCGCATCCAGAAGCCGAGCGTGTTGCCCACCAGATAGATGGGCAGGCCCGAACTGAAACCGAGCAGCAGCATCGCCAGCACCTTGCGCTGGCTCAGGTTGGACAACACCTGCTGCCACGGTCGGCGCGGCTTCGCGGCCTCGGTCACAGGTCGTAGTCCACGGTGAACGGGGCGTGGTCGGAGAAGCGCTCGTCGCGGTAGATCGAACAGCTACGCAGTTTGTCGCGCAGGCCCGGGGTGATGAACTGGTAGTCGATACGCCAACCGACATTGTTGGCACGGGCGGCGCCGCGGTTGCTCCACCAGGTGTAATCCTCGCCGGTGGGGTTGAGCAGGCGGTAGGCATCGGCCCAGCCACGGCCGGCGGCGACATCGGTGGCCTGGCCATGGTCGGCGCACAGGGCGTTGAGCCAGTCGCGCTCCTCCGGCAGGCAGCCGGAATTCTTCTGGTTGGACTTCCAGTTCTTGATGTCCAGCGCCGAACGCACGATGTTCCAGTCGCCGCACAGCACGTAGTCGCGGCCGCTGCGCGCCCACTCCTCCAGGATCGGCCGCAGCCATTCCATCACTTCGAACTTGAAGCCCTGGCGCAGGTCGCCCGAGCTGCCGGACGGGATGTAGAAGGAGACCACGCTGAGGTTGCCGTAGCGTGCCTCGATATAGCGGCCTTCGTCGTCGAACGGGGCCCAGCCCAGCGAGGTGATGACCTGGTCCGGTTCGCGCTTGCTGTAGATCGCCACGCCGCTGTAGCCCTTCTTGGTGATGGCATCGCGATAGAAGCAGTGGTGCCCGTCCGGACGGAACATCGGGTCGGTCAGCTGGTCTTCCTGGGCCTTGGTCTCCTGGATGCACAGGACGTCGGCGTCCTGGGCACGGAACCAGTCGAGGAAGCCCTTGGTCGCGGCGGAACGGATGCCATTGGCGTTGAAACTGATGATGCGCATGCAAGGGACCTACGACAGGAAACCGGGCAAGCATACCGGTTGCCCACGGGGCTGCGCAGTCTGCCCGGCCAGGCCGCGATGCCCTTCACACGGGTCCGGACGAGCGCGAAACGCCCAGCTGGATTAGGATTTGTGCTCCAAATGAAGATGAATCGAGTTTTGATGAGCGACCACCGCCACCGTTTCCTGCAGCTGGCCCTGACCGCCGATGCCCTGCGCTTCGGCCAGTTCACCCTCAAGTCCGGCCGGCTGAGCCCCTATTTCTTCAATGCCGGTCGTTTCGACTCCGGCTCGCTGCTGTCGCAGCTCGGCGCCTGCTACGCCGATGCCATCGATGCCAGCGGGATCAAGTACGACGTGGTGTTCGGCCCGGCCTACAAGGGCATTCCGCTGGCCACCGCGATGGCCTGCGAGCTGGCCCAGCGTGGCCGTGACCTGCCGCTGTCGTTCAACCGCAAGGAAGCCAAGGACCATGGCGAAGGCGGCCAGCTGATCGGCGCGGACATGAATGGCAAGCGCGTGCTGATCGTCGATGACGTGATCACCGCCGGTACCGCGATCCGCGAAGCGCTGGGCATCATCCGCGCCGCCGGTGGCACCCCGGCCGGCATCGTGGTGGCGCTTGACCGCCAGGAGATCGCTTCGGAAACCGATCGCCGTTCGGCGGCGCAGTCGGTGGCCGAAGAGGCCGGCATTCCGGTAATTGCCGTGGCATCGCTGGCCGATCTGCTTGATTTCGCCTCCGGCAACCCGGAACTTGTGGGTTACCGCCAGCCGCTGGAAGCCTACCGGGCCCAGTACGGCGTTCGTTCGATCCGCTGACCGACCAGGGGAAAGGTCATGTCCCGAGTTCCTGCTGCTCTCCTTGCCGGCCTGCTGCTGGCCATGCCGTTCACGCTGCCGGCGCAGTCGCGGGGTGGCGACAAGGTGGAGAAGAAGCTGTACTGCTGGAACGAGGGCAAGGAGCGGATCTGCAGTGATTCGCTGCCGGCCGATGCGGTGAACCATGCCCGCGAGGAATTCAACGCGAAGAGCGGCCTGCGCAATGCGCAGGTCCAGCGCGCGTTGACCGACGAAGAGCGTGCCGCCGCCAGCACGGTGGCCGCGCAGCAGCAGCTGGACCTGATGGCCGAGCAGACCCGCCAGCGCACCGAGCAGGCGATGCTGACCACCTATGGCAGCGAGGACGACCTGCGCCGGGTGTTCGCCGAGCGCCAGGAAGTGCTGGACAACAACCTGAAGACGGCCGAGTACAACGTCACCAGCCTGCGCGAGTCGCTGGTGGCCCTGTTGTCGGCCGCCGGTGATCGCGAACTGGCCGGCGCCAAGGTGGCCGACAAGCAGGCCGAGGCGATCCGCCAGCGGCACGTGCAGCTGCAGGCGCAGCAGCGCCTGCAGGCCGGGTTCCTGCAGCAGCAGCAGGCGTTGAAGGCCGAAATTGAAAGCACCCTGCAGCGCTATCGCGAGCTGAAGGGCGTGGCGCCGGCTGCCCCGGCAGGCTGACGACGCTCCTGCCGCCGGGCATGGCCCGGCGCTACCCGTGGCCTGGTTACGGCCTGGCCCACGGAATTTATGCACTCTTTACGCGCCGGCCCGGTTCGGCGCGTAGTGCGTTTATGGGCGGCAGGACGACGATGGCGGCCTGAGGTGGAGGGGTTCCACCAGGACGCTATTGCAATGTCCCCCTGGCTGTCGTTGTTGTGTGGCGTGCTGGTGCTGGTCGCCGCCGCCTATCTTCTTTATGTCGTGCTGCGGCCCGAGTCGTTCTGAGCGGAGCCGGCCATGACTGAGATGCTTGTGATTATTGCCGCCAGCCTGCTGCTGGCGTGGCCGCTGGGCCTGTACCTGGCCCGCGTGATGCGTGGCACGCCGATGAAGGTGGACGTGCTGTTCCACTGGATCGAGAGGCCGCTGTACAGGGTGTTCGGCGTCGATCCATCGCGCTCGATGTCCTGGCGCGGCTACGTGCTTGCCTTCGTGCTGAGCAACGTGGTGGTCGCGGTACTGACCCAGGCCGTGTTCATGACCCAGGCCTGGCTGCCGCTGAATCCGGACCAGATCCCGAACATGCGCTGGGACACCGCGCTGCATACGATGATCTCGTTCCTGACCAACACCAACCAGCAGCACTATTCGGGCCAGGCGCAGCTGTCCTACCTCTCGCAGATGACCGGCATCACCGGCCTGCAGGTGGTGACGCCGATGATGGGCCTGGCGCTGGCGGTGGCCACTCTGCGCGCGTTGTTCTCGCGCGCGCCGCAGGCTACGGCGGCCACCGGTGCCGGCGACGACCGCCAGGTGGCGGTGGGCAACTACTATGTGGATGTGGTGCGCCTGTGCGTGCGCTTCGTGTTGCCGCTGTGCCTGGTGTGGACCCTGCTGCTGACCAGCCAGGGCGTGCCCTCGACGATGGCCGGTGGCCCGCAGGCCTCGCCGATCGATGCCAGCGCCGGCATGGCCCAGCAGAAACTGCCGCTGGGCCCGGTGGCAGCGATGGTCGCGGCAAAGCAGCTGGGCGCCAACGGTGGCGGCTGGTACGGCCCGAACAGCAGCTTCCCGCTGGAGAACCCGACCCCGCTGTCGAACGCGCTGGAGATCGTTGGCATCCTGCTGGTGCCGATGGCGGTGATCTTCATGATCGGTGCGTTCACCGGCCGGCGCCGGTTCGGCGCACTGGTGTTCAGCTGCATGCTGGGCATGTCGCTGCTGTCCACCGGCGCGATGATGTGGAGTGAAGGCCACAGTGCCAGCGCCGCCACGCCGCTGCTGATGGAAGGCAAGGAGGTGCGCTTCGGCGCCGACGGCACGGCGCTGTGGGCCGCGGTGACCACCCAGGTTTCCAACGGCTCGGTCAACGGCATGCATGACTCGCTGGCGCCGCTGAGTGGCGGCATCGCGATGGTCAACATGCTGGTCAGCGCGATCTGGGGTGGCATCGGCTGTGGCCTGCAGCAGTTCATCGTTTACCTGCTGCTGGGCGTGTTCCTGGCCGGGTTGATGACCGGGCGTACGCCGGAACTGTTCGGCCGCAAGCTGGAAACGCCACAGGTACGCCTGCTGGCCCTGCTGGTGTTGCTGCAGCCGATCACCCTGCTGGTGTTCACCGCGATCACCCTGGCCGTGCCCGGGCTGGCCGGTACCTCCAACCCTGGCTTCCATGGCATCAGCCAGGTGTTCTACGAGTACGTCTCGGCCTACGCCAACAACGGCTCGGGCTTCGAGGGGCTGGGCGACGCCACGCTGTGGTGGAACCTGAGCTGCTCGCTGGTGCTGCTGCTGGGCCGCTTCCCGCTGCTGATCATCCCGCTGGTGGTGGCCGCACAGCTGGCCGCCAAGCGCCAGGCGCCGGAGTCTGCCGGCAGCCTGCAGATCGAAACCCCGACCTTCGCCCTGACCCTGGTCTCGGTGATCGTCATCCTGACCGTGCTGCAGTTCATGCCGGCGCTGGTACTCGGCCCGATCGCCGACCACCTCAGCCTGGGACTGCACTGAGGACACCCCGATGAGTACCCACGCAAGTTCCACCCGTAGTTCCCTTGCCCCGCGCCCTGCGCTGCTTGATGGCGCCGGCCTGCGCCGTGCGTTGATCGAGGCGGTGCGCAAGCTGTCGCCGATGCACCTGGTGCGCAGCCCGGTAATGGCGGTGGTGATGGCCGGTACGATCGTTGCCGCGATCGTCACCCTGACCGGCAATGCGCCGCTGGGCTTTGGCCTGGCGGTGACCGCGATCCTGCTGGTGACCGTGCTGTTCGGCAACTTCGCCGAAGCGGTGGCCGAAGCACGTGGCCGCGGCCAGGCAGCATCGCTGCGCCGCGCGCGCCAGGACCTGGTGGCGCGCCGCCTGGCCGCACCGCAGCCGGGGGCTGCGGAAACCCAGGTACCTGCCGCCGAGCTGCGCCCGGGCGATCATGTGATAGTCAGTGCCGGTGAGCTGGTGCCGGCCGATGGCGAGATCGTGCAGGGCCTGGCCACCATCAACGAGGCGGCGGTGACCGGCGAGTCCGCGCCGGTGCTGCGCGAGGCCGGTACCGACCGTTCCGGCGTGATCGGCGGCACCAAGGTGCTGTCCGACCAGATCATCGTGCGGGTGACCGCCGAGCCGGGCCACAGCTTCCTGGACCGGATGATCGCGTTGGTGGAAGGCGCCAACCGGCAGAAGACGCCGAACGAGATCGCACTGACCCTGCTGCTGGCGGCGATGACGCTGACCTTCCTGGTGGTGGTGGCGACGCTGCCGGCGATCGGGGCGGCGGTAGGCGTGCAGGTCGATCCGCTGCTGCTGATCGCACTGCTGGTCTGCCTGATCCCGACCACCATCGGCGGCCTGCTGCCGGCCATCGGCATCGCCGGCATGAACCGTGCGTTGGCCGCCAACGTGCTGGCCAAGTCGGGCAAGGCGGTGGAAGTCGCTGGAGACGTGGATGTGCTGCTGCTGGACAAGACCGGCACCATCACCTACGGCGACCGCCAGGCCAGCCACTTCCATCCGCTGGCCGGCATCGACGCCAGCCAGCTGCGCGAGGCCGCACTGCTGTCCTCGCTGGCCGACCCGACCCCGGAAGGCAAGTCGATCGTGCGCCTGGCGCGCGAACAGGGCTGCGCCACCGCCGAGCCGGACCGTGCCGAGTACCTGGCCTTTACTGCCCAGACCCGCATGTCCGGCGTCGACCTGGAACATGGACGGCAGATCCGCAAGGGCGCCGCCGATGCGATCCGCGCCCACGTGCAGGCGCTGGGCGGCAACGTGCCCGCCGAGCTGGCCGGTCGCGTCGAGCAGGTGGCACGCAACGGCGCCACCCCGCTGGTGGTGGCTGAGGGTCGCCACGTGCTGGGCGTGATCGAGCTATCGGACGTGGTCAAGCACGGCATGCGCGAGAAGTTCGCACAGCTGCGGGCGATGGGTATCCGCACGGTGATGATCACCGGCGACAACCCGCTGACCGCCGCCGCCATCGCTGCCGAGGCCGGCGTCGACGACTACATCGCCGAGGCCCGTCCGGAAGACAAGCTGGCACGCATCCGCCAGGAACAGGCCGGTGGCCGCCTGGTGGCGATGGTGGGCGATGGCACCAACGATGCTCCCGCGCTGGCCCAGGCCGACATCGGCCTGGCGATGAACTCCGGCACGCAGGCGGCGAAGGAGGCCGGCAACATGGTCGACCTCGATTCAGACCCGGCCAAGCTGCTGGCGGTCGTGGAAGTGGGCAAGCAGCAGCTGATCACCCGCGGTGCGCTGACCACCTTCTCGCTGGCCAACGACGTGTCCAAGTACTTCGCGATCCTGCCGGCGCTGTTTGCCGCGGCCGTTCCGACCATGGCCGCATTGAACGTGATGCAGCTGTCGAGCCCCCGCAATGCGGTGCTGGCGGCGCTGATCTTCAACGCCCTGGTGATTCCCGCACTGATCCCGCTCGCCCTGCGTGGCGTGCGCTTCCGTCCGGCCACCGCCACCGCGCTGCTGCGCCGGAACATGCTGGTGTACGGCCTCGGCGGCGTGCTGTTGCCGTTCGCGGCGATCAAGCTGATCGACCTCTTCCTTGTCCTGGTATTCGGCGCATGAACCGTTCTGCTTCCACCTCTTCTTCCCTGTCCCGCGAACCGAAAGCCGAGGCCCGCGTGGCCAGCCTGCAGGACGGCGCCCGCTGGCGCCCGGCGATCGGCCTGGGCCTGGCCACCCTGCTGCTGGCCGGCGCGGTCTACGCCGGCATTGCAACTGGCTTCGCCGGCCTGGCCTACCCCACCCAGGCCGAGGGCAGCCTGCTGCGCGATCGCAGCGGCCAGGTACGCGGCTCGGCATGGCTGGCGCAGCCGTTCACCGGTGACGGCTACTTCCAGGCGCGGCCGTCGGCGGCCAACTACGACCCGATGGCGGCAGCCGGTTCCAACATGGCGCGCAGCAACCCGGCGCTGGCCGAGCGCGTCGCCGCCAGCACCGCTGCGGTGGCCGCGCGCGAAGGCGTCGCCGCGGCGCAGGTACCGGCGGACCTGGTGACCCAGTCTGCCGGTGGCCTGGACCCGCAGCTGTCGCCGGCAGCGGCACAGCTGCAGGTGGCGCGCGTGGCGCGTACCCGTGGCCTGCCGGTGGAGCAGGTGCAGGCGCTGGTGCAGGCGCATACCGAAGGGCGCCAGTGGGGCCTGTTCGGCCAGCCGCGGGTGAACGTGGTGACGTTGAACTTCGCGCTGGACCATGCGGCCAAGGCACCGTGATGCCGGCCTGCACCGGCTGCGCGCACAATGGCACCCATGACTGATGCGCGTACCCGCCAGGCCGATGCCCTGGTTGAAGGCCTGCAACGCGAAGCCGGCGGCAAGCTGACCGTGTTCCTCGGCGCGGCGCCAGGCGTAGGCAAGACCTACACCATGCTGACCCGCGCGCAGGAACAGCTGCGCCGCGGCGTGGACCTGGTGGTGGGGCTGGTGGAAACCCATGGCCGCGCCGACACCCAGGCCCTGCTGGAGGGCCTGCCGCAGCTGCCGCTGAAGGACGTGGCCTACCACGGCCACACCCTGCAGGAGATGGACCTGGATGCCGTGCTGGCACGGCATCCAGCGCTGGTGCTGGTGGATGAACTGGCCCACCGCAATGCACCGGGCAGCCGCCATCAGCGGCGCTGGCAGGATGCGATGGAGCTGCTGGACGCCGGCATCGACGTCTGGACCACGGTCAACATCCAG
The DNA here is from genome assembly GCF_001499715.1 of Stenotrophomonas thermophila. Lineage (NCBI taxonomy): Bacteria > Pseudomonadati > Pseudomonadota > Gammaproteobacteria > Lysobacterales > Lysobacteraceae > Stenotrophomonas > Stenotrophomonas thermophila. The sequence goes on from NZ_CVIW01000033.1 coordinate 13,560, forward strand.
CATCTGGAAAGCCTCAACGATGTGGTGATGCGCATCACCGGCGTGCGCGTCAGCGAGACCGTGCCGGATGGCGTGCTCGATCGGCTGCACGACATCGTGCTGGTCGATCTGCCGCCGCGCGAACTGATCGCTCGCCTGCAGCAGGGCAAGGTCTATGTGCCCGAACAGGCCGCGCAGGCACTGCAGGCATTCTTCTCGCCGGCCAACCTGACCGCGCTGCGCGAACTGGCCATGCAGGAAGCTGCCGACCGCGTCGACAGCAGCCTGCGCGAAGCACGCGCCGCACGCGGCGAGAGCAACCTGCCGCTGCGTCGCGGCGTGCTGGTGGCCATTGATGGCGGCGGCCAGAGTGAATACCTGGTGCGCGTGGCGAGGCGCATCGCCGAGCGGCGCGACGCACCGTGGACGGTGGTGACCGTGCAAGGGCGACGCCAGGACGAGGCGACCCGGCGCGAGATCGATGCTGCCTTCGCGCTGGCACGGCGCCTGGGCGGCGACGCCGAACTGCTGCACGGATCGAGCATCGCCGATGCCCTGCTCGACCATGCCGCGCACAATGGCGTATCGACCCTGGTGCTGGGCCGGACCCGCGAACGGCCGCTGGCGCGGATGTTCAACCGCACCCTGACCCAGCAGCTGATCCAGCGCGGCGCGCACTACGAGATCACCATCATCAGCACCCCGCAGGCACGTGCGCGCTCGCGCCGCGAGGGCCTGCTGCCGCCGATGCGCGGCATCAGCCATGAACCGGTGCAGGCACTGGTCGCCACCGCACTGGCCTGTGCGGTGGCGTGGCTGGCCGAACACTGGGTGGGCATGGCCGACCTGTCGATGGTGTTCATCGTGGCGGTGGTGCTGGTGGCCGCACGCACGCGCGCCAGCGTGGCGGTGATGGCGGCGATCCTTTGCTTCCTCTCCTACAACTTCCTGTTCATCGCGCCCCGCTTCACCTTCGCCATCGGTGCACGCCAGGGTGTGATCACCGTGTTCCTGTTCCTGGCCGCGGCACTGGTGGCCGGGCGCCTGGCGTCGCGCCTGCGCATGCAGGTCATCGCGCTGCGTGCGGCCAACCGGCATGCGCGTGCGCGCCAGCAGCTGGGGCGGCAGCTGGCCAGTGCGGCCGGCAATGGCGAGGTGGCACAGGCGGGTCGGCACGCACTGGAACAGGCCATGGACGTACCGGCGTGGCTGCGGATCGGCGCCGATACCGCAACCGATGGCCGTTCGCAGCCGGGCGATACCGATCTGGCCGCCGCCGACTGGGCCCTGCGCCACGGCCAGCCCAGCGGCCGCTTCACCGACACCCTGGCCGGTGCGCAGTGGTGGTTCCTGCCCCTGCTGGATGGCGAAGACCGCGCCATCGGCGTGGCTGGCCTGTACCTGCCCGGCGCGCAGGCGCGCCTGCTGCCCGAACAACGGCAGCTGGCCGAGGCGATGGTGGATGACATCGCGCAGGCCGCGTTGCGCACCCGCCTGGTGGCCGAACTGGAGCAGGCGCATGTCAGCAACGAGACCGAGCGGTTGCGATCGGCCCTGCTCTCTTCGGTGTCGCACGACCTGCGCTCGCCGCTGGCGGCGATGATCGGTTCGGCCGACAGCCTGGCCAGCTATGGCGCGGCGATGGATACGGCCGATCGCCGTGCTCTGCTGGACACCATACTGATAGAAGGCGAACGGCTGGATCGCTACATCCAGAACCTGCTGGACATGACCCGCCTCGGCCACGAAGGACTGAAAATCAACCGCGACTGGATCGGCGTGGACGAACTGATCGGCTCGGCGGCGCGGCGCCTGCAGCGCTACCAGCCGAAGGTGCGGCTGGAGCTGGACATTCCGGCCACGCTGGCGCCGATCTGGGTGCATCCAGCGCTGGTCGAACAGGCGGTGTTCAACGTGATGGAGAACGCGGCCAAGTTCTCGCCGCCCGACGCCGCCGTGCAGGTGCAGGCGCGCGAACTGGACGGACAGCTGCGCATCGATGTGATCGATGCGGGCCCCGGCATTCCCGACGACGAACGCGCGCGCATCTTCGACATGTTCTACAGCGTCGAGCGCGGCGACCGCGGCCGCCACGGCACCGGCCTGGGCCTGACCATCTGCCAGGGCATGATCGGTGCGCATGGCGGCAGCGTGCAGGCGCTGCCCGGACGCGACGGTCGCGGTACCCTGATCCGCATCACCCTGCCCCTGCTCAAGCCAGCCTCCCACGATGAGCCCGACCCCGATTGAAGCCAGCGCGCCGGCCCCGCGCGTGCTGGTAATCGATGATGAAACCCAGATCCGCCGGTTCCTGGACATCAGCCTGCGCGCGCAGGGCTACCAGGTGCGGCAGGCTGCCACAGGCCAGGAAGGCCTGCAGCTGGCCGCCAGCGAGGACATGGATCTGGTGATCCTGGACATCGGCCTGCCGGACATGGAAGGCCATGAGGTGCTGGAGCAACTGCGGCAGTGGAGCCAGGTGCCGGTGATCATGCTGACCGTGCGCGCCGGCGAAGCCGAGAAGGTGCGCGCGCTGGATACCGGCGCCAACGACTACGTGACCAAGCCGTTCGGTACGCAGGAGCTGATGGCGCGAGTGCGGGCGCTGCTGCGCACGCGCAGCGTGCCGAGTGATGGCACGCCACCGATTTTTGACGATGGCCACCTGCACGTGGATCTGGTGCGCCGCGAAGTGGCCCTGGAGGGTGAACCGGTGGCGCTGACCCGCAAGGAATACGCGCTGCTGTCACTGCTGCTGCGCAACGCGGGCCGGGTGGTGACCCAGCCCCAGATCCTGCAGGAGATCTGGGGGCCGACCCACCAGCACGACACCCACTACCTGCGCATCCTGGTCGGCAAATTGCGGCACAAGCTGGGCGATTCGGCGCTGGATTCGCGCTACCTGTTCACCGAGCCGGGCGTGGGTTTGCGGTTCAAGGGGTGAAAGCGTGCCGACCAACGGTCGGCACCTGCCAAAGCAAATGCGGAAGAGCATCCACGCATGGCGTGGGTCTACTGTGTCGACCAAGGTCGACACCTACCAAAAGCAGTTCATGCCGTTCGGACAGATCGCGAAAATCTGTCGAAGGCGGGGTGGGTCCGGTTGCGGGGGCGTGAGCCGCATGGATGCGGCGACCGAGCTTACATGGACGTACTTGCAGCGTCCCCCGTAACCGGACCCACCCCCGCATCCCACGGATAGCCGGCCTTTGACGTTGACGTTGACGTTGAAGTTGCTTCGGCGGGTGCCGGGCGCAGCCCGGCCCGACCTCAGAACCCCAGCGGGGTGTCGCCCAGCACCGGCTGCAGCTGGCTGCGGAACAACGCCTGGATGCGTTCCAGTGCGGCCTCGTCGTTGCCCTCGAAGCGCAGCACCAGCACCGGCGTGGTGTTGGAGGCCCGCACCAGGCCCCAGCCATCGGGGAAGTCCACGCGCAGGCCGTCGATGGTCGACAGTCGGCCGCCGACATACGGGTTGTCCGGCGACTGCGCCGCCGCCACCAGCATTGCCACCAGCGCATGCGGCGTGCCGTCGGCCACCGGCACCTTCAGCTCCGGCGTGGCCACCATCTCCGGCAGCTCGCCCAGTACCTCGTCCGGGGTCTCCTCGCGCTGGGCCAGGATCTCCAGCAGGCGCGCCGCCGCATACAGGCCATCGTCGAAACCGAACCAGCGCTCCTTGAAGAAGAAGTGGCCGCTCATCTCGCCAGCCAGTTCGGCATCGGTCTCGCGCATCTTCGCCTTCATCAGCGAATGCCCGGTCTTCCACATCAGCGGGCTGCCACCATTGCGCAGCACGTGGTCGGACAGCTTGCCGGTGCACTTCACGTCGTAGATCACCATCGCACCGGGGTTGCGCATCAGCACGTCGGCGGCGAACAGCATCAGCAGGCGGTCGGCATAGATGATTTTGCCGTCAGCACTGACCACGCCCAACCGGTCGCCATCGCCATCGAAGGCGACGCCGAGGTCGGCCCCGAAGCGCTTGACCGTCTGCACCAGGTCTTCCAGGTTGGCCGGTTCGCTCGGATCGGGATGATGGTTGGGGAAGGTACCGTCGACATCGCAGTACAGCGGAATGACTTCAGCACCGATGGCTTCCAGCAGTTGCGGTGCCAGTGCGCCGGCCACGCCGTTGCCGGCATCGGCCACGACCTTCAGCGGACGGTCCAGCTGCACGTCGTCGGCGATGCGCTGGATGTAGTCGGCACTGACATCGCGCTGCTGGTAATCGCCCGGCTCCGCAGCCTGTACCAGGCGGCCCTCGACGATGCGCGCGTAGAGATCGGTGATGGCATCGCCGGACAGCGTCTCGCCGCCGATGACAACCTTGAAACCGTTGTACTCGGGCGGGTTATGACTGCCGGTCACCGCCACGCAGGTGCCGGTACGCAGGTGGAAGGCGGCGTAGTACACCACCGGAGTCGGCGCCAGGCCGATGTCGATCACCGCACAACCGGCGCGGCGCAGGCCCTCGGCCAATCCTGCGGCCAGTTCCGGGCCGGACAGGCGGCCATCGCGACCGATCACCACCTCGCGCAGGCCCTGCTCCAGTGCCACGGTACCGATGGCCTGGCCGATCAGCGCGGCGGTCTTCGGCGTCAGTTGGCTGCCCACCACGCCGCGGATGTCGTAGGCGCGGAAGATACCGGCCGCCAGTTCCTCGGCCGGAACCGGCGGCGGGGGCGGCGGTGCACTTTCAGTGGTGCTGGCCCCGGCCACCGGCGGCGGGGCCATCTGCAGGCTCTCGCTCAGGGTCGGGCCATGATCCGCTTCCGCCACGGCCGCACGCCGCGGCAGCGGCAGCGTCTTCGGCAGGCGGCCGCGACCCACCACCAGCAGTACGGCGATGAACGCCAGCAGCAGCGCAACGATGGCGCTGGCCAGCGAGCCCAGGCCCAGCGGACCGGGTTCGATATTGGGTACCGCGGCCACCAGCCGCAACGGGGTACCCGGGATCGGCCGCGCCAGGACTTCGGCACTTTCGGCCAGGCTGGCATCGCCCAGGGCGACGAGGTCATGCGCGCCCTGGCGCAGGCCAAGGAAACCGGCCGATGGCGCACTCACCTGGTCCAGCGGCGAGGTCAGGCGCAGCAATGGCTGGCGCACGTAGAGCACTGCCGGGCCCAGGCTGCCCAGCGGCACCGGTGCCGCCAGGCCAAGACGATTGCCACCCCCATCGCGGACCACGCGCAGGCTGGGGCCGGCCTCGGCAAGCGCTCCTTCCAGCAACGCCAGGCGGGCATAGCCGAACGTGGCCGGGTCGGCGTAGGCATTGGCCAGATCGGCGGTCAGCACTTCAGCATGCTCGACGCCGCTCCAGCTCTCGCGGACCGCGAGTGCCGCCGCAGCGGCGTCGCCGGCCTGCAGCGCCTGCTGCACGCGCTCGTTCTTCAGCTGCTGCTGCAGCTGCTTCAGCTGGCCGGCGGCGGCCTCCTGCAGGCCCTGCACAGCCTGGTCGCGCGCAGCTTCCAGCGCCTCGCCGTTGGCCTCCTGGCGCCATTGCTGCACGGCGCTCCATCCGAACCAGCCGGCCAGCAGGACCAGCAGCACCCCCAGTAGTGGTGCACTGCGTCCCAACGACCGTCCCCGCTGTCCTTCCCCGATGCCGCTCATCGATGTCCCCTGTCAACGCACCCCGGTATGGCCGAATCCACCCGTTCCGCGCACGCTGTCGGTGAAAGTATCCACCACCTGCAGGCTGACGCGGGCAATCGGCACCACCACCAGCTGCGCGATGCGATCACCCGGCTCGATGGTGAACGCCTCGCGGCCACGGTTCCAGACGCTGATCAGCAGCGGTCCCTGGTAGTCGGCGTCGATCAGGCCGGTGCCATTGCCGAGCACGATGCCGTGGCGGTGGCCGAGCCCCGAACGCGGCAGGATCACCGCGCACAGGTGCGGGTCGGCGATGTGGATGGCCAGGCCACTGGGCACCAGCGCGGTGTCGCCCGGCTGCAGGGTCAGCGCGGTATCCAGCGCCGCGCGCAGGTCCATGCCGGCGCTGGCTTCGGTGGCGTAGGCCGGCAGCGGCCAGCTGTCGCCAAAGCGCGGATCGAGCAGCTTGACCTGCAGCGGGTGGGAAGTGGATGCCTGGGTCATGCCTGGAGTCTCCGCGCGATCAGCGCCAGCAGTTGTTCGGCCAGCTCGCGCTTGGAAGTGGCCGGGAATACCTGTTCGCCGTCCTGCCAGAAGGCCGTGGCGGCATTGTTGTCGCTCTCGAAACCGCCGCCACTGATGCCGACCTGGTTGGCGATCACCAGGTCCAGGCGCTTGTCGACCAGCTTGCCGCGCGCGTATTTCTCCACGTCGTGGGTCTCGGCGGCGAAGCCGACCACCAGCTTCAGCGACTGCGTCTGTGCAGCGACTTCGGCGAGGATGTCCGGCGTGCGCACCAGTTCGATCACCAGCGACTGGCTGTCGGCGGTCTTCTTCAGCTTCTGCGCGGCGACCTGCCGCGGCGTGTAGTCGGACACCGCGGCGGCACCGATATAGATGTCGGCGGGCAGCGACTTCAGTACGGCATCGCGCATCTGCGCGGCCGAGCGCACGTCGATGCGCTGCACGCCCGGCGGCGTCGGCAGCTGTACCGGACCGCTGACCAGCACCACCTGCGCGCCCAGCGCGGCGGCAGCGGCGGCCAGGGCAAAGCCCATCTTGCCGCTGCTGCGGTTGCCGACGTAGCGCACCGGATCGATGTCTTCATAGGTCGGGCCAGCGCTGATCAGCAGGCGCAGCCCCTGCAGCGCGTGGGTTTCCGGTGCGGCAACCGCCGCTGCAGCACTGCCATTGGCCGCCAGCGCGGCGACGATGTCGCCGGGCTCGGCCAGACGACCCGGACCGGATTCGCCTTCGGCCAGCGGACCGTCGACCGGGCCGATCACCTGCGCACCACGCTGGCGCAGCAGGGCGATGTTGGCCTGGGTGGCCGGATGCAGCCACATGCGATGGTTCATCGCCGGGCAGATCGTCAGCGGCGCGGTGCTGGCCAGGCACAGAGTGCTGACCAGGTCATCGGCGTGGCCCTGGGCCAGCCGCGCGAGCAGATCGGCGGTACCTGGGGCGACCACGATGCGATCGGCCCAGCGCGCCAGTTCGATATGGCCCATGGCCTGTTCGGCGGCGCTGTCCCACAACGTGGTGCGGGTCGGCTGCCCGGACAGCGCCTGGAAGCTGAGCGGAGTGACGAACTGCTGGGCACCGGCAGTCATCGCCACCTGCACCTGGGCACCGGCGTCGCGCAGGCGCCGCACCAGTTCCAGGGCCTTGTAGGCCGCGATCCCGCCTCCGACGCACAACAGCAGTTTCTGACCTTCCAGCGCGCGGGCCGGCGCGGGAGAAGCGTTGGGGGAGTCAGCCACCTGGAATTCCTGTGCAAACGAGGGCGCTAGCTTACCCGAAGGTCGGTAATGTCCCGGTGCCCGGTGCACATAGCGGGCGGCTATCAGCAGATGGAGCCCGCCTGCATTGACCCGGCATTCACCCGGTATCGGTTTCGGACCTTTCCTATACCTCCAGGGGCCTGCGCTTTTGCAGAATCAGGCATTGGCTGCCGCCCGCCGTGGCCTGTTCGATCTTCGAGGAACCGCGTGCGTCCACGCATCATCATTGCCGACGACCATCCCGTGGTCCTGCATGGCATCGCCATCGTGCTGCAGACCTACCTGATGGACATCGTCGGCAGTGCGCGTGACGGCGCCCAGCTGCTGAACCTGGTGGACCGCCACGACTGCGATGCAGTCCTGACCGACCTGTCGATGCCGGGTGCCGGCCCGGACGGTCCGGAGCTGATCGACGCGCTGCGCATGCGTCGCCCTGGCCTGCCGGTGGTGGTGCTCACCGGCGCCCGCCATCCCGGCCTGCTGGACGGCCTGCTGCGGGAGGGCATCAGTGGCCTGGTCGACAAGTGCGCCGATTTTGCCGAGCTGCCCCAGGCGCTGAACGCCGCACTGGCCGGGCACGTATTCGTCTCCCAGCAGCTGCGCCATCACCTGCAGGCCCGCGACCTGCTGTTCCCGCGCGAACCGGCACCGCTGTCGGCACGCGAGAAGGAAGTGCTGGATCTGCTGGCGATCGGCCTCAACGTGAACGAAGTCGCCAAGCGTTGTGGGCGCAGCCCGAAGACCATCAGCCGGCAGAAGGCCGAAGCCAAGCGCAAGCTGGGGCTGCAGAACAACCAGGAACTGTTCGACTACCTGCAGACCCGGCGCGACTGAGGTATCGACCGACCCGGGACCGCGGCAAGCCCCGATGGGAGACGCCGCCGAAGCTGGCGATGATGCAGGCATGCCCATCCATGACTGGCCCGAACAGGAACGCCCTCGCGAGAAGCTGATCGCGCGCGGGCCCACGGCACTTTCCGACGCCGAGCTGCTGGCCCTGTTCCTCGGCTCCGGCTTCGGCGGCCGTGATGCCGTGCAGACCGCGCGCGACCTGCTGCAGGCGCATGGCCCCTTGCGGGTGCTGCTCGACCGTCCCGCGGGCGAACTGGCCCGCTTGCCCGGGCTGGGCCCGGCGCGCAGCTGTACGCTGGCTGCCGGGCTGGAACTGGCCCATCGCTACCTGGCGGCTGAGCTGGAGCACGGCGAAGCGGTGGGCAACAATCCGGCGGCGGTCGGCCGCTACCTGCAGCACCGGCTGCGTGGCCAGGCCCGCGAGGTCTTCATGGCCCTGTTCCTGGACAACCGCCACCGCCTGATCGCCTGCGAAGAGCTGTTCCACGGCACCATCAACGCCGCGCCGGTCTACCCCCGCGAGGTGGTCCGGCGTGCCCTGCTGCACAACGCGGCGGCGGTGATCCTCAGCCACAACCATCCTTCGGGCGACCCTGAACCGTCCAGCGCCGATACCCGCATCACCGATGAACTGCAGCAGGCGCTGGCGATGGTGGACGTGCGCCTGCTGGACCACTTCGTGGTCGGCGAGGGCCGTCCCGTTTCATTTGCTGAACGGGGCCTGCTGTCCCCGCCCCAGCCTCGGCTGTTCGGCTGAGCGCGCCCCCTTCAGGCGCCACCGGCCGCCCCCGCAGGCATGTTCTGGTCAGCGTGGGCACGGGTACATGCGCTAAAATGGGCGATTCCGCCGCTCATTCTCACAGCAGGCCTCGTGAAAAATCTCCTCCGCGCCCTGATCAGCCAAGGCATCGAAGCCTTGCGCGCCAATGGCACCCTGCCCGCCGACTCCCTGCCGCCGGACTTCGTGGTCGAGCGCCCGAAGACCCGCGACCACGGCGACTTCGCCACCAACGCCGCGATGCTGCTGGCCAAGGCCGCGCGCAGCAATCCGCGCGCACTGGCACAGGCTCTGGTCGAGGCGCTGCCGCGCAGCGAGGACGTCAGCAAGGTCGAGATCGCCGGCCCCGGCTTCATCAACTTCCACCTGGCCCCGGCCGCGTACCAGCGCGAAGCCGCGTCGGTCATCAAGGAAGCCCACGACTACGGCCGCAACCTGTCCGGCAATGGCCGCACGGTGGGCGTGGAGTACGTGTCGGCCAACCCGACCGGCCCGCTGCATGTCGGCCATGGCCGCGCGGCGGCCATTGGCGACTGCGTGGCGCGCGTGCTCGATGCCAACGGCTGGAACGCCAAGCGTGAGTTCTACTACAACGACGCCGGCGTGCAGATCGAGAACCTGGCACTGTCCACCCAGGCACGGATCAAGGGCATCGCGCCGGACCAGGACGGCTGGCCGGAAGGTGGCTACCGCGGTGAATACATCGTCGACGTCGCCCGCGCCTACATGGCCGGTGCCAGCGTTGATCTGGAAGGCAGCACCGTGGTGGGCGCCAAGGACCCGGACGACATGCAGGCGATCCGTCGCTTCGCCGTGGCTTACCTGCGCAACGAGCAGAACCTGGACCTGGCTGCCTTCGGCGTCGACTTCGACATCTATTTCCTGGAAAGCTCGCTGTACGCCGACGGCAAGGTGGCAGAAGCGGTGGCCAAGCTGCAGGCGTCGGGGCATACCTACGAGGAGGGCGGCGCGCTGTGGCTGCGCAGCACCGACTTCGGTGACGACAAGGACCGCGTGATGCGCAAGTCCGACGGCACCTTCACCTACTTCGTGCCGGACGTGGCCTACCACCTGTCCAAGTGGCAGCGCGGCTACGAGCGCGCGATCACCGAACTCGGTGCCGACCACCACGGCTCGCTGGCGCGTGTGCGCGCCGGCCTGCAGGCGATGGAAGTGGGCATTCCGCAGGGCTGGCCGGAGTACGTGCTGCACCAGATGGTCACCGTCATGCGTGGCGGCGAGGAAGTGAAGCTGTCCAAGCGTGCCGGCAGCTACTTCACCCTGCGTGACCTGATCGAGGAAGCCGGCCGCGATGCCACCCGCTGGTTCCTGATCGCGCGCAAGCCCGATTCGCAGCTGACCTTCGACATCGACCTGGCCCGCCAGCAGAGCAACGACAACCCGGTGTTCTACGTGCAGTACGCGCATGCCCGCGTCTGCAGCCTGCTGCGCCAGGCGCAGGAGAAGGGGCTGGTGTATGAACAGGCTGATGGCCTGGCCAACCTCGGCCGCCTGGCCGACGACGCTTCGCTGCTGCTGATGAACGAGATCTCGCGGTACCCGGAAGTGGTGGAGGCGGCCGGCGTGGCGCTGGAGCCGCATCTGGTGGCGCAGTACCTGCGTGAATTGGCGCACGCGTTCCACACGTGGTATCACGGGACGCCGGTACTGGTGGAAGATGCCGCCGATCGCAACGCCAAGCTGACCTTGGCCTGCGCTGCCCGCCAGGTGCTGGCCAACGGCCTCGACCTCCTGGGCGTCAGCGCCCCGGAAAAAATGTAAGCTTCAGGAGACGCAGTACCCATGGCAGCACGACGCGGCAAAAACCAGGCACGACGCAACAGCAGCAGCCAGGGCACACCCGGATGGGTGTGGCTGGTCGCTGGCGTGGCGATTGCGGCCGTGGTGTTCCTGGCGGCGCCGAACCTGTTCAAGGGCGAAGGCGATGGCTTCCTTCGCGCCGGACCGCAGCCGAACCCGAACGCGCAACCGGCCCCGGTCGCTGACGCCGACAGCGATGTCGGCACCCAGCCGGCCGCACAGCCTGCTACGCCGAAGCCGGCCGAGCCGGAAAAGCCGGCCGCGACCCAGTACGACTTCTACACCCTGCTGCCGGGCAAGGAAGTTGAAATGTCCGACGCCGAACTGGCCGCCAGCGCGCGTGCCGAAGACCAGCGCCGGGCCAGGGCCGAAGCGCAGCGCGCGCAGGCTGCACTGGAAGGCAAGCCGGTTCCGCCGCCCGCGGCGCCAGCACCCACAGCCACGGCCAGCGTGGCCAGCACCGCCCCGGTGACCGCGACCAGCCGTCCGCTGCCGGCACCGCTGAGCGAACGCCCGGCGGCGGCAACGCCTGCAGCCGGCACCCCAACGGCGTCGACCAGCAGCGCCGCGGCCACGCCTGCAGCACGTGCGGAAGCCGCACCGGCAGCGACCGGTACTCCGGCAGCTGCTGCACCGGCTGCCGCCGACAACGCCCGCTACATCCTGCAGGCCGGTGCGTTCGGTGCCTCCGGCGATGCCGAGGCGACCAAGGCCAAGCTGGCGATGATGGGCCTGGCGGCACGCGTGGAATCGGCGCAGATCAACGGCAAGACCGTGTACCGCGTGCGTATGGGACCGTATGGGAGCGCCGGCGAACTGTCCGAGGCCAAGCAGAAGCTGGATGGCACCGGCCTGCAGGCGATGGCGATCAAGGCACAATAAGCCTGCCGCTGTGAACGAAAAAGCCGGGCAATGCCCGGCTTTTTCGTTCTGTAGAGTCG
>NZ_CVIW01000034.1:0-201431 GCF_001499715.1 Stenotrophomonas thermophila
TTGCGCACACGAGCAAGCGGCGACCGAGCTTACATGGGTGAGGGCGCTTTGCTTGCGAAGCACTGCTTCGCAAGCGCCCGAACGCACAGCCGCCAGCGGCTGGGCCGGACCCCGGAGGGGGACTTGCAGCGCCCCCCGCAACCGGACCCACCCCGCCTACTCACGGCAAACCTGCTTTTGACCTTGCATCGGCGGTTGCCGTGGTGTCGGCGGGTGCAGGGCGCAGCCCTGCATCGACTCCTCCCCTACTTCTTCAGGAAATTGTCCACCAGCAGATGCTTCACGTCGTCGAAGCGGCCATTCAACACCGCCTTGGCCGCGTACAGCGCCGTGCCGGCGACCTGCTTGGCCTCGATCTGCGGCGGCATCACCAACTCTGCGCGGCTGGTGTGCACGTCCAGCAGTGCCGGGCCGCGCTGGGCCAGGAAATCCTGCACCGCTTCCTCCAGATCCTCACTACGGGTCACCGTGCGGCCGTGGAAGCCGATCACCTCGGCCAGGCGCCCGAAGTCCGGGTTCTTCAGGTCGGTGTAGTTGTCCAGCAGGCCTTCCACCTTCTGCTCCAGCTCGACGAAGTTCAGCGAGCCATTGTTGAACACCACCACCTTGATCGGCAGGTTCTCTTGCACTGCGGTCAGCAGGTCGCCCAACAGCATCGCCAGGCCACCATCGCCGGACAGCGAAATCACCTGCCGGCCGGGGAACGCCTTCTGCAGGCCCAGGGCCTGCGGCATTGCATTGGCCATCGTGCCGTGCAGCAGGCTGGTCAGCGTGCGGCGGCGACCGTTGACGCGGATATGCCGCAGCACCCAGACCATCGGCGAGCCGCCGTCAGCGGTGAACAGCGCATCGTCGCTGGCGTACTTCGACAGCAGCGCGGTCAGATGCTGCGGGTGGATCAGCTCGCCCTCGCCCGGCTGTTCTTCCTGCTCGCGCTTCTTCAGCGCCTTGTCGCGACGTTCGATACATTCGTCCAGGAAACTGCTGTCCTCGCGCGGCGGCAACATCGGCAGCAAGGCATCCAGCGTCGGGGCGATGTCACCGACCACGCCCAGGTTCACCGGGTGGCGGCGGCCGAGGTGGCTGCCATCGCGGTCGACCTGGATGATCGTGGCCTTGTCCGGGTAGAACTGGCCCCAGGCGAAGTCGGCGCCGAGCAGCAGCAGCGTGTCGCACTCCATCAGCGTGTGGAAGCCAGACTCGATGCCGAAGATGCCGGTCATGCCCATGTTGTACGGGTTGTCCGGCTCGACGAAATCCTTGGCGCGCGAAGTATGCGCAACCGGCGCCTGCAGGCGCCGTGCCAGTTCCAGCAGCTGCGCGTGCGCGCCCTGGCAACCGGCACCGGCATAGATGCCGATACGCTTGCCCTGCCCCAGCAGCTCGGCAATGCGCTGCAGTTCGGCGTCGGACGGGCGCAGCACCGGCTGGGCATAGTGCACCGAGAACGGCACATCGTGCTTCACCTCAGCCTGGCTGATGTCGGCCGGCAGGATCACTACCGCCACGCCACGCCGGCTGATCGCCGCCTGGCAGGCCAGGGCCACCACGCGTCGCGCCTGCTCCGGGCTGTGCACCTGCTCGCAGAACACCGTGCAGCTGCCATAGACCGCCTTGAAATCCACTTCCTGCGGGAATTCCATGCCCAGCTCGCTGGTCACCACCTGGCTGGCGATCAGCACCATCGGTGCACGGTTGCGGTTGGTCTCGAACACACCGTTGATGAAGTGCAGGCCACCGGGACCACAGGAGCCCGCACAGGCGGTCAACTCGCCGCTCACCAGCGAATCGGCGCCGGCGGCGAACGCTGCCACTTCTTCATGGCGCACGTGCACCCAAGCGATCTCGCTGCCATGCATCGCATCGGTCACATGGTTGAGCGTATCGCCCACGATACCGTAGCAACGGCGGACACCAGCCTGCTGCAGGGCGTCCACCACGATTTCGGCCACGCGCTTGCTCATCGGATACATCCTCGAACGGGGGAACGTCCGAGGCTAGACCTGATGAAGTGATGCCCCCGTGGGCAAGTTGCCCATTGCCTCGATGTGCAAACTGCGGGTAGACGTCTCGTCAATCGTTGACGTTGATCCAGCCCTCCACCGCGCCGCTTTTCGGGTTGTGATACCGCACCTTCAGCCAACCCTCCTGTTCATCCAGCATCTCCACGCGGTCTCCCTGCACCAGGTAACGCCTGGAGCTGGATGCGCCGGGCCGGTCGAACAGGAACAGCCGCGCGGGTACCACGGTGGCCTGCTGGCCACGCAACGGTCCATCCGGCGGTGCACCCAGGCCATCAGCGATGGCACTTTCCAGCACACGGCCGGCGGCATCGTAGGTGCGCCAGACCGCCAGCGGGCCCTGCTCATCGGTCTGTTCCCACTGCAGCGCGGCGTTCAAGGTATCGCCCAGCATCAGCACGCTCTCAGAGCGGTACAGATGGAGCTTCGCGCCTGCAAACCGGTACTGGTCGGTGTACCACATCGGGCCACTGCGGCAGCTGCTGGTCAGGGTACGGCTCGGACGATCGACCGTCAGCCCCATCAGGTCACCGCAACTGTCCTTGCCGTGGGTGTCGGCCTGCAGCGCGCGGAACCCTGCACTGGCCGGATCGAAGCGGTACACCGTCACCGCTTCGTTGACCATGCCCACCGAGGCGCGCGCGACCAGTTCCGGGTAGCCATCGAAATCGACATCTTCGAGCGACCAGCGCGAATTGCCGTCGGCATCGGCCGCGCCCGCCAGCGTCTGGCGCTTTCCCGACGGCGACAGCTGCACCACGATGCTGCCGTCCTGCTGCGGATCGGCATGCGCCTGCACGTGCGCGGCCACCTGGAACCGCAGCGTTTCGCCGTCGTCGCCACTTGCCTGCGCCGACGGTGCCAGCACTCCCGCCAGCACCAGGCCCAGCACGCATTCCCTGCAATTCATCATTGCTCCCTGCGGCACCGCGGCGGCACCTTCAACTCAGAACGATACCTCGACCGGCTGCCGCGACCACAGCACCGATTGATGCCTGGTCTGCTGCTTCCACGCCAGGCGGATCGCTTCGATGTCGGCGCGGCGCTGCGGGGTGTCCTCGTGCAGCACCACCAGCACCTTGGTGCGCAGACGGTTGGGCGAGGCATCACCGCGGAACAGCCACTGGCCGTAGGCATCGAACACGGTCAGGCCATCCGGGAAGCGCGGGGTTACTTCCTTGTCCAGGAACGTGCGCCACTGCGCCTTGCTGATGGTATCGGCCTGCGGGCGGTTGCCGGCGCCCTGCTCCTCGCCCACGCCGAAGTACAGCTCGCTGCGCACCCAGCCGTGGCCGGCGGACGGGCGTGCAGCATCGCCCTTCAGTTCGGCGGTAGTGGCCGTGGCATAGGCGCTGGGCGCCTGCGAAGAGAGGCTGGCGCAGCCACTGGTGGCCAGCAGCACGGCGAAGACGAGGCCAAGGTGTTTCATCGGTACAGCTCCGGGGAAGGGGGGACAAGGCGAGCCGGCAGCGTACAGCGCCACTGGCCCGGCGTGCTGATGCCAACTGGGCATCAGCTCATGCCGGACCGGCAGGGACTTGCATCGGCACCGGCCATCACGCGAAGATAATATATCGCTTCATCCGGATGGATGTAAGTGAAACTATCTCCCCCCTTCCCCGCCGTCGTTGTTGCTGGAGACCCCATGTCCGCCCGCCTGCCCGCGTCGCCGCTCGGCCTCGCCATCGCCCTCTCGCTTTCCTCCGCCGCCGTCCCGGCCCTGGCCCAGGACGCCACCAACCTGGACACGGTGATCGTCACCGGCACCCGTGCCGCCGACCGCACCGTGCTTGAATCCACCTCGCCGGTGGACGTGCTCACCGCCGAGGACATCCGCAAGGCCGGCGTGGTCAACGGTGAACTGGGCAGCGCGCTGCAGGCGCTGCTGCCGTCGTTCAACTTCCCGCGCCAGTCCAACTCCGGTGGCGCCGACCATGTGCGCGCAGCGCAACTGCGTGGCCTGTCGCCGGACCAGGTGCTGGTGCTGGTCAACGGCAAGCGCCGCCACCACACCGCGCTGGTCAACACCGACAGCAAGATCGGCAAGGGCACCACCCCGGTCGATTTCAATTCGATCCCGGTCAGCGCGATCAAGCGCATCGAAGTGCTGCGCGACGGCGCCGGTGCGCTGTACGGATCGGACGCCGTGGCCGGCGTGATCAACGTGATCCTCGACAACGGCGGCGACGGTGGCGAGATCGAGGCCAGCTACGGTGCCAACCACACCGACCTCCAGCCGATCGGCCGCACCCTCACCGATGGCCAGACCGGCAACATCAGCGCCAAGGTCGGCACCTCGCTGGGCGAAGACGGTGGCTTCCTGCGCGTCGGCCTGGAATACAAGCACCGCAACGGCACCAACCGCGCCGGCTTCGACCAGATTCCGCCGTGGGACCAGACCCCGGGCAACCTGGCACTGCAGGGCAAGCGCAACTACGTCCTGGGCGATGGCAAGAGCAAGGACATCAACCTGTGGCTGAACACCGAGATTCCGGTGGGCCAGACCTCGACGTTCTACGCGTTCGGTACCTTCAACCAGCGCGATACCGAAGGCGCCAACTACTTCCGCTATCCCGATGGCGATGCCAACTGGAAGCAGGTCTATCCGAACGGCTACCGACCGATCTCCGAAGGCGAGAACCGCGACGTACAGGCCGTGGCCGGCGTGCGCGGCCAGTGGGGCGAGTGGAGCTACGACGGCAGCCTGGATTACGGCCAGAACGACTTCACCTACCGCCTGCGTGATTCGCTCAACGCGTCGCTGGGCCCGACCAGCCCGACCCGCTTCAAGACCGCCGACTACGAGTACGCGCAGACCGTGGGCAACCTCGACCTGAGCCGCGTGTTCACCCAGAGCGACAGCATCAGCCACACGCTGGGCCTGGGCGTGGAAGCGCGCCATGAGCGCTACCAGACCCGCCCCGGCGACCCGGCCAGCTATGCGGCGGGCCCGTACACCGACCGCCCGACCGGTTCGCAGGCCGGTGGCGGCCTGACCCCACAGGACGCCGCCACCCTGTCGCGCGACGTGGCCAGCGCCTACGCCAGCCTGTCCAGCCAGTTCGGTGAGAAGTTCTCCACCGATCTGGCCGCGCGCTACGAGCACAACGACGATTTCGGTGGCGAACTGACCGGCAAGCTCGGCCTGCGCTACGAATTCACCCCGGCGTTCGCGTTGCGCGGTGCCATCTCCAACAACTTCCGTGCGCCGTCGCTGGCACAGATCGGCTACGAATCCACTTCCACCGGCTACAACGCTGGCGGCCAGCTG
This sequence comes from Stenotrophomonas thermophila, assembly GCF_001499715.1. Taxonomy (NCBI): domain Bacteria; kingdom Pseudomonadati; phylum Pseudomonadota; class Gammaproteobacteria; order Lysobacterales; family Lysobacteraceae; genus Stenotrophomonas; species Stenotrophomonas thermophila. Next base: position 5,293 of record NZ_CVIW01000034.1, read on the forward strand.
GTGCAGGGCCGCCTGTTGTCGGTCAACAATCCGATCGCACGTGGCCTGGGTGCGCAGAACCTGAAACCGGAAAAGTCGATCAATACCTCGCTGGGCTTCACCAGCCGAATTGGCGAGCACTTCGACCTGTCACTGGACTTCTTCCAGATCGACATCGACGATCGCATCGCGCTGTCGGAGAGCATCACCGGCGATGCACTGACCGACTACGTGGCCGCCAACTACGGCGTCAGCGGCCTGCAGAGCGCCAGCTTCTTCGTCAACGCCGCCGATACCCGCACCCGCGGCGCCGAGCTGGTCACCAACTGGCGCCAGTCGCTGGGCGATGGCCAGCTGCTGCTGACCGGCACCTATGCATATACCAAGACCACGCTGAAGAACGTGCTGGCCACGCCGGCCCAGCTGCAGGCGCTGGACCCGGATTATGTGCTGTTCGGGATTGAAGAGACCAACACGCTGACCGATGCCACACCGCGTACACGTGGCAGTTTCTCGGCTGCCTGGAGCAACGACCACTGGTCGCTGAGCAGCCGGGTGAACCGCTACGGCAGCGCCACCCGCGTGTTCAACTTCGGTGATGGCTACATCCCGCGCCAGACCTACCAGGCCGAGTGGCAGCTGGACGCGGAGGTCGAATACCGCATCACTCCGCGCTGGAGCGTGGCCATCGGCGGCCAGAACCTGACCGACAACTACCCGGATCGATCCAACAGCGATATCCACTACTTCGGCAACCTGCCGTATGACGTGCTGTCGCCGATCGGCAGCAACGGCGCGTACTACTACGGCCGCGTCCGCTATACGTTCTGATCGCATTGGGTGGGTGCGGACCGTTGGTCCGCACGACACGGTAGTGCCGGCTGCTGGCCGGCAACTTCGTGATCCGGGTGCGGATCTGCTTTGGGTGGGTGCGGACCGTTGGTCCGCGCTGTTTGGGCTGGATGCAGGCTGACCTGCCGAGCCGACCAACGGTCGGCACCCACCGAAGCTGATCCGTAGCCTGCCCTCGACCCCACGTACACGCCCACGCTGGCAAGGTGGGCCGCATGGCTGAACCGCTCCCCCTGCGTCCGCCACCGCCATTGCTGGACGACGCCTGTGCGTTGTTCCTCGATGTCGATGGCACCCTGATCGAATTCGCTGCACGCCCGGATGCCGTGCAGCTGCTGCCGGATGTGCGCGACGCCATCGGCCGCATCAGCGACCGCCTGGAAGGTGCCGTGGCACTGGTCAGTGGTCGCCCGCTTGAGCAGCTCGATCAACTGTTCGCTCCCCTGCAACTGCCTGCCGCGGGCCTGCATGGCCATGAATTGCGCGGCGAGGACGGTCGTGTGCTGCGCGAGGAGCACGACGACGACACCGCCGAGTGGCTGCACGCGCTGCACCACCAGGCGATGCGCTTCGCCCATGGCCACCCCGGCGTGCTGGTGGAAGACAAGGGTGTCGGCCTGGCTTTGCACTGGCGCGGCGCGCCGCACGCCGCCAGCGATGTGCGCGCCTTCGCCGACCGCCACGTGCGCGGCCGTTCCAGTTACCGCCTACAACCCGGCGACCACGTGGTCGAGTTCGTCCCAGTTGGCAGCGACAAGGGCCGTGCGGTGCGGAGGATGATGCAGTACCTGCCCTTCCGTGGCCGCCTGCCCGTCTTCCTCGGTGACGACCTCACCGACGAATTCGGCTTCGACGCTGCCAACGGCCAGCATGGCTGGAGCGTGCTGGTGGGCGAACGCGAACCCAGCGTGGCCGTGTTCGCGCTGCCCGACATACGCAGCGTGCACGCCTGGCTGCGTGAGAATGCCTATTGACCCGGCCCCCCCACGGCCGCAACCGAGATGTACCGCGTGATGACCCAACCCGATCTTGATCTGGGCGTGGTCGGCAACGGCAGCTTCGGCGCCCTGGTCGACAGACGTGCCCGCGTTGTCTGGAGCTGCCTGCCCACCTTCGACGGCGACCCCACCTTCTGTGCCCTGCTCGGCCCCAACCAGCAGACCGGTGGTGACTTCGCCATCGAGCTGGAAGACTTCGCCAGCAGCGAGCAGGAGTACCTGACCAATACGGCGATCCTGCGCACCGTCCTGCGCGACACGCACGGCGGCGAACTGGAGATCCTCGACTTCGCGCCCCGCTGGCGCCAGAACGACCGCTTCTACCGGCCGGTCAGCCTGATCCGCCAGGTGCGCCCGCTGGCCGGTAGCCCACGCATCACCGTACGCGCCCGCCCGCTGGCCGATTGGGGCGCGCGCGTGCCGGAGTCCACCTGGGGCAGCAACCATGTGCGCTGGATCCTGCCCGAGCACGTGCTGCGGCTGACCACCGACGTGCCGGTGCGCTTCGTGCGCGACGGCCTGCCGTTCGTGCTCAGCCATCCCGTCCACCTGATCCTGGGCGTGGACGAATCGCTCAACCGCTCGATCAGCGGCTACGTGCAGGAAGCCTTCCAGCGCACCCGCGACTACTGGCGCGAATGGGTGCGCTACCTGTCCATTCCACTGGAATGGCAGGACGCGGTGATCCGCAGTGCGATCACGTTGAAGCTGTGCCAGTACGAGGACAGCGGCGCGATCATCGCGGCGATGACCACCTCCATTCCGGAAGCACCCGGCAGCGTGCGCAACTGGGACTACCGCTACTGCTGGCTGCGTGACGCAGCTTTCGTGGTGCGGGCGCTGAACCGTCTCGGCGCAACGCGCACGATGGAACAGTTCCTCGGCTACATCTTCAACCTGGCCACCACCGACGGCACGCTGCAGCCGCTGTATGGCATCGGCTTTGAAGCCAAGCTGGACGAAGACGAAGTGCCCAGCCTGTCCGGCTACCGCGGCATGGGCCCGGTGCGCCGCGGCAACCTGGCCTGGGTTCAGCGCCAGCACGACGTGTACGGCAGCGTGGTGCTGGCGTCCACGCAGCTGTTCTTCGACCGTCGCCTGCAGGATCCCGGCGACGCGCACACGTTTGCCCGCCTGGAACCCCTGGGCGAACAGGCCTTCGCCCTGCACGACGTCCCCGATGCCGGCCTGTGGGAATTCCGCGGCCGCACCGAAGTGCACACCTACACCAGCGCGATGTGCTGGGCTGCGTGCGACCGCCTGTGCAAGATCGCCGTGCGCCTGAAGCGTGATGACCGCGCACACTATTGGCGCGAGCGCGCCGACACCATCCACGCCCGCATCATGGCCGAATCCTGGAGCGAGGAGCTGGGCCACTTCACCGATACCTTCGGCGGCCATCGCCTGGATGCCTCGCTGCTGCTGCTGGCCGACATCGGCTTCATCGACGCAATGGACGCACGGTTCATTGCCACCGTCGATGCCATCGGCCGCGACCTCAAGCACGGCAATTCGCTGTACCGCTACGTCGCGCCGGATGACTTCGGCGAACCGGAAACCAGCTTCACCATCTGTACGTTCTGGTACATCGATGCGCTGGCGGCGATCGGGCGCATGGATGAAGCACGCGAGATGTTCGAGCTGCTGCTGAAGCAGCGCAACCACCTGGGCCTGCTGTCGGAGGATCTGGCCTTCGACAGCGGCGAGGCCTGGGGCAATTTCCCGCAGACCTATTCGCATGTCGGCCTGATCACCGCCGCGATGCGCCTGTCGCGGTCCTGGCAGGAGGCATCGTGAGTCGTCTGGTCGTGGTATCAAACCGTGTGGCCGTGCCCGGCGAGAACCGCGCAGGCGGCCTGGCGGTCGGCCTGCTGGCCGCCCTGAAGGAGCGCGGCGGCCTGTGGTTCGGCTGGAGCGGCAAGACCGTAAAGGAAGGCAGCGGCACGCTGCACCGGCAGAAGGACGGTGACATCGACTACGTCACCATGGACCTGAGCAAGCGCGAGGTCGATGGCTACTACAACGGCTTTGCCAACCGCACGCTGTGGCCACTGCTGCACTTCCGCCTGGATCTGGTCGACTACGACCGCGGTACCCGCGAGACCTACCACAAGGTCAATGCGCTGTTCGCCGACAAGCTCGCGCCATTGCTGCGCGAGGATGACATCGTCTGGATCCATGACTATCACCTGATCCCGCTCGGCGCACTGCTGCGCGAGCGCGGCATCGGCTGCCGCATTGGCTTCTTCCTGCATATCCCGATGCCGTCGGCCGACCTGCTGCAGGCGATGCCCGATCACCTGCGGTTGTTCTCCGCGCTGTACGCCTACGACCTGGTCGGCTTCCAGACCCAGCGCGATGCCGATCGCTTCCAGACTTACCTGCGCCTGTTCGGCGGCGGGCGCGTGCTCGACAACGGCGAGCTGGAAGCGCCGGGCGGGCGCCGCTTCCGTGCAGCAGCCTTCCCGATCGGCATCGACACCGAGCTGATCGCACGCCAGGCCGGCACAGCCGCCACCAAGACCGCCGTGAAGAATCTTCGCGCCAGCCTGCGCGACCGCCAGCTGGCAATCGGCGTGGATCGCCTGGACTATTCCAAGGGCCTCCCCGAGCGCTTCCTTGGCTTCGAGCGCTACCTGCAGCGCCACCCTGACCAGCGCGGCTCGTTGACCTACCTGCAGATCGCCCCGGTCTCGCGCGGTGATGTCACCGAGTACCGGCAGCTGCGCAGCCAGCTGGAGCAGATCGCTGGCCACATCAACGGCGGCCATGCCGAGCCGGACTGGACGCCGCTGCGGTACGTCAACCAGAACTTCACCCATGCCACGCTCACCGGCTTCTACCGGGCGGCGGCGGTCGGCCTGGTCACGCCGCTGCGCGATGGCATGAACCTGGTGGCCAAGGAATACGTGGCCTCGCAGGACCCGGAGGATCCGGGCGTGCTGGTGCTGTCACTGCTGGCTGGCGCCGCCGACGAACTGAAGCAGGCACTGCTGGTGAACCCGCACGATCTGGACGGCGTGGCCGATGCCATCGCCACCGCAGCGACGATGCCGCTGAGCAGGCGCAAGGAGCGCTGGCACGCGATGATGGAGCACCTGCGCACCTACGACATCAACCACTGGCGCCGCAGCTACCTGGACGCGCTGGAGGGTTGAAGCACGCGTTCCTGTAGAGCCGGGCCATGCTCGACTGCTATTGGCAGGAGAAAAAGCAAGTCGAGCATGGCTCGACTCTACAAAAGACAGGCGATCAATCCAGGAACCGCGCGGCCTGCTCCGGTGCTGGTAGATGGCAGGTGTCATGCCGCCCGAACCAGCGGTAGCGGTTGCGTGCCAGCGCGCGATACGCCGCATCACGCCAGCCACGCGGCACCATCCGCAGCACGCCGGCCAAGCGCCATGCGCCGCCCAGCCCGGCCAGTACGCGCAGGATCGCATCGGTATCGGTCCAGGCACCCTGCGCGTCCAGCAGCAGGAACGACATCGGGTCCTGCGGATCCAGCCCGTGCGCGCGCAGCATCGCGCTGCCCTGTGCGCCCTGCATCGCCGCAAAGCGATAGCGCCCCCTGCGGTCGAAGCGCAGCAGGAAGCGCACCCAGCGGTTGCACAGGGCGCACACGCCGTCGAACACGATCACCGCGCTGCCAGTCTCGGCGGCGCCGTCACTGTGGTTCGAGCCAGCCTTCATAGCGGATCAGGACTCCGGCCCAGGGCAGCGTCACATCGACCAGGAAAGTGTAGCGCTCGCCCTGCCAGGCTTCACGGCAGCGCACACCGCCAAACCAACGCGTCGGCAGCGGCAGCAGCCCGAACGCCCAGACCCGCCGCACCGACCAGTCGATGCCACCCTCGCGGGCCTGCAGATCAAATTCGAAGCGCACCGCGCCCAACTGCTCGCGCAGGCATCCCTCGTACACCCACAGCCGCGACACCATCGGCCAACGGCCAAAACGCCGCGCCCATTGCTCGCCCTGCCCGTGTGCACTGAACGCCACTTCGGTTGGGAGGGCTTCACCGTCGTTTGGCAACCGCGCCAACGCAGCCAGCAGCGGCACCAGCCAGTGCCTCCCCCTCACGATGCGCGCCTGCCCCACATAGCGGCACGGCAACGGCGCGGCATGCAGCGCCTGCACCGGTCCTGCCAGGGTGGCGAAGGCCGGCCCCAGCACACGCGCGAACAGCGGCGGAGTCAGGGCGCGATCCAGGCCAGGGTTGCCATGCGCCCGGTGCGACGGTCGCGCCGGTGCGAATACAGGTCCGGATCGGCCATGGTCGACACTGTGCCGCCATGGACCTGCGCCGGGTCCATGCCCGCCGCCTGCAGGCGCTGGCGGGCCAGCGCGAACAGGTCGACCTTCCAGTGACCGGGGCGCGTCGCCACGAACGCTGCTTCGGCCGCCGGATCGTGACCGACGAAGGCGTGGTAGACCTCCTCGCCGATTTCGTAGTCGGCCGGCCCTGCCGCCGGGCCCAGCCAGGCTCGCAGCTGCGCCGGCGGCGTCTGCATGGCGGCCACCGTGGCTTCCAGCATGCCGTCGGCCAGGCCACGCCAGCCTGCGTGGGCCGCGCCCACCTCGCTGCCGTCTGCGGCGGCAAACACCACCGGCAGGCAGTCGGCGGTCAGGATCGCCAGCACCACGCCCGGCACCGAGGTTACCGCCGCGTCGGCCACCGGCTCGCTCGCGCCGGGCACCGGCGGTGCATCGAATCGCAGCACGGTGCTGCTGTGCACCTGGCGCAGCCAGTGCGGCGCCGACGGCAGCGCCAGCCCCTGTTGCAGCAGCTGGCGGTTGTGCTCCACGTTGGCCGGGGTATCACCATCTGCCGCGTGCCGGTTGCCCAGGTTGAACTGCGCGAACGGCGCCGGCGAGATGCCCGCGCCGTGCCTGCGCGTGGTCAGCGCGTGGACGCCTGCGGGCGCCGGCCAGTCGGCCTGCAGCAACGGCAGCGCGGCGGCCATCACCAGCGGTCCCGCTCGCGTGCGGCGAAGGCTTCGCTGTCTTCGCGCAGCACCTTCATCAGGTGCAGCATGTCCTCCGGCACCGGCGCGGTGTTGCGCACCGGTTCACCGGTGATCGGGTGCATGAACTCCAGGGTCTCGGCGTGCAGGGCCTGGCGCTTGAAGCCGCGCAGCGCGGCCACCAGCTCGTCGCTGGCACCCTTGGGCAGCTTCAGCGCGCCGCCATACAGCGGGTCGCCGATGATCGGATGGCGCACGTGCGCCATGTGCACGCGGATCTGGTGGGTACGGCCGGTTTCCAGGCGGCACTCCAGCGCGGTGTGTGCCCGGAAGCGCTCGCGCAGGCGGTAGTGGGTCACCGCTTCCTTGCCGTCCTCACGCACCGCCATCTTCAGGCGATCGCGCGGGTGGCGGTCGATCGGGGCATCGGCAGTACCACCGGCCACCAGCGCGCCCATCACGATGGCCAGGTACTGGCGGTGCACGTCGCGTGCGGCCAGCTGCTCGACCAGCGCGGTCTGCGCTTCCAGGGTCCTGGCCACCACCATCACGCCGCTGGTGTCCTTGTCCAGGCGGTGCACGATGCCCGCGCGCGGCAGCACCGCCACCGACGGGTCGCGGAACAGCAGGGCGTTGACCAGGGTGCCGCTGTGGTTGCCCGCACCCGGGTGTACCACCAGGCCGACCGGCTTGTTGATCACCAGCAGGTGCTCGTCCTCGAACAGCACGTCCAGCGGAATGTCCTCCGGCTGGGCGTCGGTCTGGGTTTCCAGTACCACGTTGAGGGTCACCACCTCGCCGCCGCGCAGCGGATCGCGCGGGCGCACCTGGGCACCGTCCAGCAGCACCTCCCCGGCCTTGATCCATTCGGTCAGGCGCGAACGCGAGTATTCGGGGAACAGTTCGGCCACGACGGCGTCGAAACGGCGCCCGGCAGCGGTGTCGGGGACGATGGCCTGGCGGGCCGATTCAGAGGGTTGTTCAGACATGGCAGGGGGCATTCTTTGAAATTTTGGGGTCCCGGCGGCCGGTTTCAGTCGCTGGACAGGACACTAGGCTATCATCGACCCTTCGTATTCCAGCCGCGTCCCGCCTCGACCCCATGATCCGACGCTCCGCCATGCTCTCCGCGCCCGTCCGCCTCACCGCCCTGCTGCTGGTGCTGGTCATCGCCGCCACCGGCTGCCATCGCGGCGCCAAGAAGGGTGATCGCCCCGATGAAGGCGTGCCGGTCGAACAGCTGTACGAGAAAAGCCACAAGCTGATGCAGGGCGGCAACTGGAGCGGCGCCGAGGCCAGCTTCCGCCGCCTGGTGGCCCAGTATCCGTACGGTCCGTACACCGAGCAGGCGATGATCGAGACCGCCTACGCCCAGTACAAGGCCGGCAAGCACGATGACGCGGTGTCCAGCATCGACCGCTTCATCCGTACCTACCCGACCCACCGCAACATCGCGTACCTGTACTACCTGCGCGGCCTGGCCAACTCCAACCGCAGTACGGTTTTCCTGCGTCGCGTATGGTCGCTGGATGCCAGCCGCCGCGACCTGTCCACGCCGCACCAGGCGTATTCGGACTTCAACATCGTGGTGGACCGCTATCCGAACAGCCGCTACGCCGCCGATGCGCGCCAGCGCATGCTGGAACTGCGTGACGTGTTCGCCCAGCACGAACTGGACAACGCCCTGTACTACATGCGCCGCGGCGCCTGGGTCTCGGCCGCCGGCCGCGCCAACTACCTGCTGGAAACCTATCCGCAGAGCGCGTTCCAGTACGACGCCGTCGCTGTCCTGGCCGATTCCTACACCCACCTGGGCAACAAGACCCTGGCCGATGATGCGCGCCGCGTCCTGCAGTTGAACCAGCCGGACCACCCGTGGCTGGAAGGCAAGTGGCCGAAGTACCCGTGGATGATCCGCAAGCTGAACCCGTTCGCTGGCGAGAAGTCCGCCAGCACCGGCCAGCGCAACGCGCGACTGGAAAAGAAATAAGAAAAAGGCCCCGCAAGGGGCCTTTTCTTTGTCGGTTATCCACGCCATGCGTGGATGGTTCGTGCGCCCATGGACCACGGCACTAGGAATTCTACGAATCCCCGGCGGATGCGACGCCGGTCCCAATCGGCGCGGGCGAGCCCCTCCACACTGCGGCCCAACGGCCATCCCGGCCGTGAAGGAGCGCCTCATGACCCCACCGCCACGCCATTTCCGTCCCCGCGCCTGCCTCCTCGCCACTGCCCTGCTGGCGCTGTCCTCGGCCTCCCTGGCTGCCGCACCGGCAGCACCGGGCGATCTGCTGTCTGCAGCCCCCTATCGCGCGTCGTGGGTGCCCTCCAAGGCCGCGCACGCCTACAAGCTGTACTACCGTACCCCGGATCATCGCGGCCAGCTGGCCGAAGGCACCGGCCTGCTGTACCTGCCCGCCGGCACGGCGCCGGCAGGCGGCTGGCCGGTCGTGTCCTGGGCGCATGGCACCCAGGGCATCGCCGATCGCTGTGCGCCTTCGGTCTCCGGCCCGTACCAGCCCGCGCGCGACGGGCGCTTCCTCGATCAGTTCCTGGCGCAGGGCTACGCCGTGGTCGCGGCGGATTACCAGGGGTTGGGCAGTCCAGGCAGCCATGCCTATCTGCATGTGCGAACTGCCGCGCGCAACGCCATCGACATGATCAAGGCCAGCCGCCAGTACCTCGGCAACGGGACGCTGTCGCCGCGCTGGGTCTCGGTCGGCCATTCGCAGGGCGGTGCCGCCGCGCTCACGGCGGGCCACATCGCCTCCTCCTATGGTGGACCGTCGTTGCAGTACCGCGGCAGCTTCACCACCGGCACGCCCACCGCAGTCGAACTGACTGCGTTGGTGATGAAGCCGGACAACCGCGCCGCCAATCCGGGCGCGCTCAACGCGTATCACGCGTATCTGCTCGATGGCCTGCTGCAGGCCGCGCCGCAGATCGACCGCGTCCTCAGCGATGAAGGCCGCGCGCGGGTGGCGGTGGCACGCGAGCAGTGCCTGGGCGAGCTGGCCGTCACCCTGGACGGCGCGGACACCGGCAGCATGTTCACTGCACCGCTGACCCACGTGCCGGGCATCTGGGCCGTGCTGTACGACTACCTTGGCGTACCGCGCCGCGGCTTCAGCCAACCGCTGATGCTGGGCCACGGCAGCGAGGACCGCGATGTGCCCTATCTGACCACCCTGCTGTATGCCGCAGGCCTGGCCCTGCGAGGCGAGCCGGTCGCGTTCCGGCGCTATCCGGTCGATCACCGCGGCACGCTGGACGCGGCGGCGGCGGATGGCCTGGCGTTCGTACGTGCGCGGTTTGAGGATGGCCACTTCAGCGACGCTGCGGAAACTGCCGGCATCGAACAGCTGCTCGACGAAGTCCCGTAGATACATGCCACGCGTGGATGATCTTCGACCACCGTGCGGACCAAGGTCCGCACCCACCGGAGAGGGCCGACGGGTTGCCGGCCAGCGGCCGGCACTGCCCACCCACCGTTGCCTCAGCCCCTGTAGCCGTTGCTGATCGGGTAGCGACGCTCGCGACCGAACGCCCGGCGCGACACCTTCGGCCCCGGCGCGGCCTGGTGCCGCTTCCACTCGCTGATGCGTACCAGGCGCAGCACGCGGTCAACCACGGCCGCGTCGTAGCCGGCGGCCACGATCTCCGTGCGCGACTGTTCCTGATCGATGTAGCGGTACAGGATGCCGTCCAGCACGTCATAGGCCGGCAGCGAATCCTGGTCCAGCTGGTTTTCGCGCAGCTCGGCCGATGGCGGGCGGCTGATCACCGCCGGCGGAATCACCGGCGCGCCGCCCACGGTATTGCGCCATTTGGACAGGCCGAACACCTCGGTCTTGTACAGGTCCTTCAACGGCGCATAGCCACCGCACATGTCGCCGTAGATGGTGGCGTAGCCGACGGCGTACTCGCTCTTGTTGCCGGTGGTCAGCAACAGGCCGCCGAACTTGTTGGCCAGTGCCATCAGGATCACCCCGCGGCTGCGCGACTGCAGGTTCTCTTCGGTCACGTCCGGCGCGGTGCCTTCGAACATCGGCGCCAGCGATTCCATCAGGCCCTTGAACGCCGGCTCGATCGAGACCGCTTCCAGCTTTACGCCCAGCGCCTGGCACTGCTCGGCGGCCAGGTCGTTGGACATGCCGGCGGTATAGCGCGACGGCAGGCGCACGGCGGTAACGTTCTCAGCGCCGAGCGCGTCGACCGCCAGCGCCAGTACCAGCGCCGAATCAATGCCACCGGACAGCCCCAGCCACACCTTCTTGAAGCCGTTCTTGCGGCAGTAGTCCTGGATGCCACGGGTCACGGCACGCCAGGCCAGCGCGTCCATGCTCTCGTCGCCATCGTCCATCCACACGTGCGGCATGAAGCGGCGGGTCTCACCGTCGTACTCCACCACCAGCCACTGGTCGACGAAGGCAGCGGCAGCCGGGTGTACCGTGCCGTCACCATCGGCCACCACCGACGCGCCGTCGAACACCAGCGCATCCTGGCCACCGACCACGTTGAGATAGGCGATGGCCGCCCCGCTCTCGCGGGTGCGTGCGGCCAGCACCGCGTCGCGCTGGGCGTGCTTGCCCCGCTCGTACGGCGAGGCATTGGGCACTACCACCAGTTGCGCCCCCGCGCGCACGGTGTCGGCCAGCGGCTCGGCGAACCAAAGGTCTTCGCAGATCAGCAAACCCACCGGAATGCCATTGACCTCGAACACACAGCTCCCGCCGTCCGGATCGACATCGAAGTAGCGACGCTCGTCGAACACCGCGTAGTTGGGCAGCTCGCGCTTGCGGTAGGTCTGCTCCAGCAGGCCATCGCGCAGCACGCTGGCGGCGTTGTAGACCACCGCACCAGCCGCCTGCGGCCAGCCGACCACGGCGGTGATGCCACGGCAGGCAGCAGCGATACGGCCCATCGCCTGCTCGCATTCGTACAGGAAGCCGGGACGCAGCAGCAGGTCCTCCGGCGGATAACCGCTCACTGCCAGCTCGGGGAACATCACCAGCTCGGCGCCATACTCGTCGCGCGCCTGTCCGATCATCTCGATGATGCGCTCGGTGTTGCCGGCGACATCGCCGACCGGAAAATCGAATTGCGCCATCGCGATGCGGATCGAAGCCATGGGAATCCAGCCTGTGGTTGCAATGCGCCCATTGTAGCGCCGCGTCGTGCGCGCGCCGGGGGCGTTCACTGCGTGGACAGCCCCGGCTCAGTAGATCCACGCCATGCGTGGATGGGGTTACCCGAATCGTCAGGGCGCCAGACGCAGAAAGGCCGCCCGGAGGCGGCCTTTCTGTTTAGCAGCAGCCGGTGGGAAGAGCAGTCGACTAACAGTCGACTCTACAATCCCCCGCCCAGCGGTCTTACTTGACCAGCTTGGCGATGGCAGCGCCCAGGTCGCCCGGCGAACGGACGGTGACGACGCCAGCAGCTTCCATGGCGGCGAACTTGCCTTCGGCAGTGCCCTTGCCGCCCGAGGCGATCGCACCGGCGTGGCCCATGCGCTTGCCGGCCGGAGCCGACGCACCGGCGATGAAACCGACGACCGGCTTCTTCACGTGGTTCTTGATGTACTCGGCACCGGCTTCCTCGGCGTCACCGCCGATTTCGCCGACCATGATGATGCCTTCGGTCTGCGGGTCTTCGTTGAACAGCTTCAGGCAGTCGACGAAGTTCAGGCCATTGATCGGGTCGCCACCGATGCCGATGCAGGTGGACTGGCCCAGACCGACTTCGGTGGTCTGCTTGACCGCTTCATAGGTCAGGGTGCCCGAACGCGACACGATGCCGATCTTGCCCGGCTTGTGGATGTGGCCCGGCATGATGCCGATCTTGCACTCACCCGGGGTGATGACACCCGGGCAGTTCGGACCGATCAGGACGGTGTCCGGGTAGGAACGGGTCAGCACGTTCTTGACGCGCAGCATGTCCAGCACCGGGATGCCTTCGGTGATGCAGACGATGACCTTGATGCCGGCAGCAGCGGCTTCCAGGATCGCATCGGCCGCGAACGGCGGCGGCACGTAGATGACCGACGCGTTGGCGCCGGTGCTCTGCACGGCGTCGGCAACGGTGTTGAAGACCGGCAGGTCGATGTGGGTGGTGCCACCCTTGCCCGGGGTCACGCCGCCAACAACCTGGGTGCCGTACTCGATCATCTGAGTGGCGTGGAAGGTGCCCTGCTGGCCGGTGAAGCCCTGCACGATCACCTTGGTGTTCTTGTTAATCAAAACAGACATGGGAATTTCCTTCGGTGTCGTGGATCAGGCGGCGTTCTTGACCGCTTCAACGACCTTCTTGGCGCCGTCGTTGATGTTGTCAGCCGGGATGATGGCCATGCCGCTGTCACGCAGCAGCTGCTTGCCTTCTTCCACGTTGGTGCCTTCCAGGCGCACCACGACCGGAACCTTGACGCCCACTTCCTTCACGGCGGCGATGATGCCTTCGGCAATCATGTCGCAGCGGACGATGCCGCCGAAGATGTTGACGAAGATGCCTTCAACCTTGTCCGAGGACAGGATCAGCTTGAACGCTTCGATGACGCGCTGCTTGTTGGCACCGCCGCCTACGTCCAGGAAGTTCGCCGGCTCGCCGCCGTTGAGCTTGATGACGTCCATGGTGGCCATGGCCAGGCCGGCACCGTTCACCATGCAGCCGATGTTGCCGTCCATGGTGACGTAGTTGATGTCCAGCTCCGAAGCGGTCACTTCGGTTTCATCTTCCTGGGACTTGTCGCGCATCGCGACCAGTTCCTTGTGGCGGAAGTTGGCGTTGTCGTCGCTGTTGAACTTGCCGTCCAGCGCGTACAGGTTGCCATCGTCCAGGATGGCCAGCGGGTTGATCTCAACCAGCGCCAGGTCCTTTTCGTTGAAGATGCGGTACAGGTTCACCATGATGTTGGCGAACTGGCCGGCCTGCTTGGCGGTCAGGCCCATCTTGAAGCCGATGTCACGGCCGTGGTAACCCTGCACGCCCTCGACGAAGTCCACGTTCAGGGTGTGGATCTTGTCCGGGGTCTCGGCAGCGACCTGCTCGATTTCCATGCCGCCTTCGGAAGAGGCGATGTAGCTGATGGTGCGGGTGCCGCGATCCACCAGGACCGACAGGTACAGCTCCTTGACGATCTCACCGGCGGTGGTCACCAGCACCAGGTTGATCGGCAGCTCGACGCCGGCGGTCTGGTAGGTGGCCATCTTGGTGCCGAGCATCTTGGCCGCTGCGGCCTTCACATCATCGACGGTCTTGCAGAACTTGACGCCGCCAGCCTTGCCGCGGCCGCCAGCGTGGATCTGCGCCTTGACCATCCAGGGGCCCTGGCCCAGCGACTGGGCGACTTCAACCGCCTCGTCCGGGGTCGCCGCGACCTTGCCGGCCGGGACCGGGATGCCGTATTCGGCAAGCAGTTGTTTTGCCTGGTATTCGTGGAAATTCATGCGTCACCGTGGGAATAGGAACGACCGCACGCAATTCCTCAGGGCCCCTGGAAGAGGCACCGGCACGGACCGCGGCGGGCCCACTATTGTGGCCGAGCCGGCGCCGGGGCGCAAAGAAGTCTGTACAAAACGCCAGACGCGGGCGGATTTTCGCGGTCATTCAGGCAGTTGCGCCCGCCCTGGCGCTGGCCACCGGTCTCCGCGGCGGGCCAAATGCGCGATGCGGGGCGGTCCCGCGGCGCCAGCGCAGGGGCCCTATACTGGCCCTCTCGAGCACGCTCGACACTACATCGACGCGACGTGCCCGCCCGGCCTCAGGGGATGCCAGGCAGGCCCGCCGCAGATTCCAGACCCAGGCAGCCAGAAGGGGAGTTCCGGCGTGTCACCCAGTGCTTCATTGATCGACCGCATCGAATCGATTCCGCGGCGTGAGCTGTACTTCTTCGCGCTGTACCGGGTGCTGATCGCCGCAGTCATCGCCGGCCTGCTCTACAGCCCCCTGTCCGGCATGGTCGGCGAGGCCCACCACCCGCGCCTGGCCGATACCGTTGCGGCCATCTATCTGGTGCTGTCGCTGCTGGCCCTGGCGATCGGCCGCAACGAACGCTGGCTGCGCCCCATCGTGGTCACCAGCGTGCTGGTGGATATCATCGCCGCCACCCTGCTGGCGCACGCCCTGCCCGGCGCCAGCGCCGGCATCTCGATGTCGCTGCTGTTCAACATCGCCGCGGCCGCCACCCTGCTGCCGCTGAGCTGGGGGCTGGGCCTGGCAGTCGCGGCCAGCCTGGCCACCGGTACCGAATACCTGTGGAAAGTGCTGGAAGGCGGCGATCCCACCCGCACGCTGGCCGAGCTGGCCATGTTCGCCACCAGCTACCTGGCGCTGGCCTTCATCAGCTACCAGGTGGGCAGCCGCGCACGCCGCAACCAGCAGCTGGCCAACCAGCGCGGCGACGAAGTAGCCAACCTGTTCCAGATCAACGAACTGATCATCCGCCGCATGCGCACTGGCGTGCTGGTGGTAGACGCCGACAACCGCATCACCCTGGCCAATGAAGCGGCCTCGATGCTGCTCGGTGACAATGACGGCATCGGTGAGACAGGACGCCTGGATCTGGCCAGTGCCGCGCCGGAACTGGCGCGCCGCCTGCAGCGCTGGCGCAACGGCTGGGCGCAGGACGAACTGCCGCTGCAGCTCAACCCCGACCAGCCGGAAGTGCAACCGCGCTTCGCCCGCCTGCTGGCCGGCAGCGAGCTGGCCCTGGTGTTCCTGGACGATTCCAGCGTGGTCTCGCGGCGCGCCGAATCGCTCACCCTGTCGGCGATGGGCCGCTTCTCGGCCAGCCTCGCCCATGAAATCCGCAACCCACTGGCGGCGATCAACTATGCCGTGCAGCTGCTGGAAGAAGGCACCGGCTTCAACGAAAGCGACCGCCGCCTGCTGCAGATCATCCGCCAGCAATGCCAGCGCACCAATGGCATCGTCGAAAGCGTGCTGGGGCTGGCACGGCGCGAACGCGCCACGCCCGAGAACGTCGATCTGGTCGCCTTCGTGCGCCGCTTCGTGCTGGAGTACAAGCAGGGCCAGACGCTGGAAACCGACAGCATCGAACCGATCATCAGCGATACGGCGGTGATGGCGCAGGTCGATACCAAGCACCTGTACCAGGTGCTCACCGTACTGGTGCACAACGCATTGAAGTACGGCCGTATCGGCCAGCAGCCGGCCCGGGTGCGCCTGCGCGTGGCCCAGCACGAGCGCAGCGCGGTGATCGACGTGATGGACCGTGGCCCGGGCATTCCCGAGAGCGTGGCCGCACAGCTGTTCCGTCCGTTCTTCACCACCTCCGAGCACGGCACCGGGCTGGGCCTGTACATCGCCCGCGAGTTGTGCCGGGCCAACCAGGCACGCCTGGACTACATTCCCGTGCCCGCCGGCGGCTCCTGCTTCCGTTTGGTGCTGCCCGGCCCCCACACGCTGCTGCCCACCTGATTGCAGATCTGTGCGTCAAACATTTGTCGCTTCCAGCCCCCTCGTTTATCTTTCACGCCCATGAACGAAACCCGCAGCGCCCTCGTCGTCGACGATGAACGCGACATCCGCGAACTGCTGGTACTGACCCTTGGCCGCATGGGCCTGCGCATCAGTACCGCCGCCAACCTGGCCGAAGCACGCGAGCTGCTGGCCAGCAATCCGTACGATCTGTGCATCACCGACATGCGCCTTCCGGATGGCAACGGTATCGAGCTGGTCAGCGAGATCGCCCAGCACTACCCGCGCACGCCGGTGGCGATGATCACCGCGTTCGGCAGCATGGACCTGGCCGTGGAAGCGCTGAAGGCCGGTGCCTTCGACTTCGTCAGCAAGCCGGTGGACATCTCGGTACTGCGTGGCCTGGTCAAGCACGCGCTGGAACTCAACAACAGCGAACGCCCTGCGCCCGGCCCCGCCACCGAACAGGCAGCACGCCTGCTCGGCGCTTCGCCGGCCATGGACGTACTGCGCACCACCATCAGCAAGGTCGCGCGCAGCCAGGCGCCGGTCTACATCCTCGGTGAATCCGGAGTTGGCAAGGAACTGGTTGCTCGCACCATCCACGCCCAGGGCGCGCGCGCGGCCGGGCCGTTCGTGCCGGTCAACTGCGGCGCCATTCCCGGCGAGCTGATGGAAAGCGAATTCTTCGGTCACCGCAAAGGCAGCTTCAGCGGCGCCCATGCCGACAAGCCCGGCCTGTTCCAGGCCGCGCACGGCGGCACCCTGTTCCTGGACGAAGTAGCCGAGCTGCCGCTGCAGATGCAGGTGAAACTGCTGCGCGCCATCCAGGAAAAGTCGGTGCGCGCGGTCGGTGCGGCCAACGAAGAGCCGGTGGACGTACGCATTCTCTCGGCCACCCACAAGGACCTGGCCGAGCTGGTCGAGGACGGGCGCTTCCGCCACGATCTGTACTACCGCATCAACGTGATCGAGTTGAAGGTGCCGCCACTGCGCGAGCGCCGCCAGGACCTGCCGGAACTGGCCGCTGCCGTGCTGGCGCGGCTGGCCCGCAGCCACGGCCGCGCCACCCCGCTGCTGGCGCCGTCGGCGCTGGAGGCGCTGGCCCACTATGCGTTCCCGGGCAATGTGCGCGAGCTGGAGAACATTCTGGAACGTGCGCTGGCACTGGCCGAAGAAGACCGCATCGGTGCCGACGACCTGCGCCTGCCGCAGCACGCCCCACGTGCGCCTGGCGGCGCGGCTCCCGCCGAAGCCGTGGCCGACCTGCAGCCGGGCGGTGCCGCCCTGCCCTCCTATATCGAACAGCTGGAGCGCAGCGCCATCCAGCGCGCACTGGAAGAGAACCGCTGGAACAAGACCCGCACGGCCGCGCAGTTGGGGATTACCTTCCGCGCGCTGCGCTACAAGCTGAAGAAGCTGGGGATGGAGTAGAGCCGAGCCCATGCCCGGCTGCGCGGTGGTCGGGACCGCGCCATCCACGCATGGCGTGGAACTACTATGGGATCCGTGGCCGATCATCCACGCATGGCGTGGATCTACTGTAGAGCCGAGCCCACGCTCGGCTGCTCTTCGGTACCTCAGCCGAGCATGGGCTCGGTTCTACCTCAGTCCTTGGTAACGCGATTGATCTCCGCCAGGCTGGTGATCCCGGCCGCGGCTTTCATCAACGCAGACTGCCGCAGGTCGTTCACCCCGATCTGCTGCGCCGCCTCTGCAATCTGCAGTGCATTGCCACCGGCCAGCACGATGGTGGCGATCTCATCGGTCATCGGCATCACCTGATAGATACCCGTTCGGCCCTTGTAGCCCTCGGTACACTCATCGCAGCCCACCGCCTCATACAACTGGATGCCCGCATCCAGCTGCGCCTGGGTGAAGCCCTCGGCCAGCAGTGCGTGCTCCGGCAGGTTCGCCGGGCGCTTGCAGTTCGGGCACAACCGGCGTGCCAGGCGCTGCGCGATCACCAGTGTCACCGAGCTGGTGATGTTGTACGGCGCGATGCCCATGTTCATCAGGCGCGCGATGGTCTGCGGCGCATCGTTGGTATGCAGCGTGGACAGCACCATGTGACCGGTCTGCGCCGCCTTGATCGCAATCTCGGCCGTCTCCAGGTCGCGGATTTCGCCGACCATGATGATGTCCGGATCCTGTCGCAGGAACGAGCGCAGCGCCGCAGCGAAGGTCATGCCACGCTTGTTGTTCTGCTGCACCTGGTTGACGCCGGGCAGGCGGATTTCCACCGGGTCTTCGGCGGTGGAAATGTTGCGCGTCTCGTCGTTGAGGATGCCCAGCGCGGTATACAGCGAAACGGTCTTGCCCGAACCGGTCGGGCCGGTCACCAGCACCATCCCGTAAGGCTTGTGGATCGCATCCAGGAACAGCTTCTGCTGGTCCGGCTCGTAGCCCAGTTTGTCGATGCCCAGCTTGGCCGCGCTGCCATCCAGGATACGCAGCACCACCTTTTCACCGAACAGGGTCGGCAGCGTGCTGACGCGGAAGTCGATCTGCTTGGTCTTGGACAGGTTGAGCTTGATGCGCCCGTCCTGCGGCACGCGCTTTTCGGCGATGTCCAGCTGCGCCATCACCTTCAGGCGCGCGGCAATGCGCTGGTTCAACTTAACCGGCGCGCGGGCGACCATCTTCAACAGCCCGTCGATGCGCAGGCGCACGCGGTAATCGTCTTCGTAGGGCTCGAAGTGGATGTCCGAGGCCCCCTTGCGGATCGCATCGACCAGTACCTTGTTGACGAACTTCACTACCGGGGTGTCGTCGCCCTTGGCATCGATGCCGGAGTCAGTGCCCGCACCATCGTCGTCGCCCAAGCCGACATCGAGGTTGGCCATGCCCTCGTCGTCGCCGCCCAGCGCGTCGCCGATGGTGTCATGGCTGGCGTGCCACTGTTCCAGCGTGCGGCGGATCTGGTCCTCATCGACCAGGATCGGCTCCACCACCAGGTTGGTATGGAACTTGATCTCGTCCAGCGCATGGGTCGGATTGCTGGTACCCACGAACAGCTTGCCGCCGCGTTTGAACAGCGGCAGCACGTTGTGCTTGCGCAGCAGCTCCTCGCTGACCAGGCTCATGGCGTTCTGGCTGGCGTCGAACGTGGACACGTCGAACAGCGGCATGCCGAACTCGACCGCGTTGGCGGCGGCGAGCTGAGAGGCACTGACCAGCTTGTTCTGCGCGAACCAGGTAGGCAGCGGCTGGCGGGCGGCCGTGGCCTTGGCCATGGCGTCGCGGGCGGAGGCCTCGTCCAGGGCGCCGTCTTGGACCAGGCGGCGGGCCAGGCCGGTGATGCCGACGAGGTTGGCGGTGATAGCGGTATTCATAGTGCCCTCTTAGTCATTCTGCCGCCAGCGCTGAGCATCGACGCCCGTCGCAAAGAGCCGACTGCATCTTACCGTCTTGCCGTTCCATTCTTCCTGATAAACCGGCAGACGGGCGTCGATCCGCACGAGTTCCTGAAGCACACCACGCGGCGTGGAAATCTCCGTCCTCGCGATAGTACTCGCACACTTCTTGCTGCAGATTGGCAACGGCAGGTTCAGACGAAGGATATGGCGTGCAGGCGATCGTCCGCCGTTCGTAGTCGACTACCCTCCAGCATTGCTTGGCTCCCGGAGCATTGCTGGACGCGGGATCAGTCATCACGCCCCATCGCCCAAGCATTGCGCCTCGCTGCTTCTCCCGGAGTTTCTCGGGCAACAGGTCTGGACGGACCTCAAACCGCCCGTCCTCAGTCAGGCGATACAGATAGGACATTTCCGTTGCCACCTGGCCCTCATTGATGTGAGCCCGCTCCACGCCAGTGGAACGTAGACCGTTCTCCATAAAGCGAACGCGATTGCCTGGAAGCTCCTTGTTCTGACGTATCGCTGTCAGCCACGAAATCCCTTCATAACGATCACGTCTCAAACCGACCAATTCCGCAACGGTGGGCGCAACATCAATCACCGAACCAGCTCCCGCAACTCGGCGGTGAGCCCAAACGGGTTGGCCATGCCTAAACTGTTGCACTGCCATCACGACATGATTCTGCACGTCCGATAGTGCGAAGCTGCCATGGCCGTATGCCCCTACCGTTTGTCTGGTGTCGCTGTCGTTGAACTTGTCGCGGCGCATTGCGAAGTCTTCACCATGGTCCGACATGACAACCAGGACCGCATTGTCCAAACGCTTCAAGCGACGCAACTCATCAACCAGCGTCTCATACTGATTATCGACTGCCCTGATCGCGTTCAAATACTGACGCTGCGAATCTTCGTATCCCTTGATCTTGCCTACCCATTCGAGGGAGTTGTCTTCACGGAGATCACCTGGAAGATATGGCCAATGCGGAAGGCAGAGGTGGCTAACAAGAAACAGCGGCATGTCAGCCGGTGCACGCCGCAGCTCTGCCACCAGGCGTTCGGGATGATCCACGGTGCGATAGCTACGGTACGCAGCACGGTTGCCTTGGATCACACTCATCGACTCTGAAGCGGGCAGCATTGCCAACAGCAGGTTGGTTGCAAAGAAGTCAAAACTTCCACCAACGATGAAATCAAGCCCACCCACAGTGGGAGTAACTGTTTTATCAAAGCCAAAACTCTGGTCAAAATTGGCGAAGCGCGATTCATCCATGGCCAGCAAGGTGAAGTAGCCGTGCCGCTTCAGTTCCCAAGCAAGATTCTGATCGCGGGAGAATTCCGATCGTGGATACAAATTGAATCGCGCGCCGTGCTTGAGCGGATTCATTCCGGTCAAGGTACTGTTGTAGGAAACAAAGGTGCGGGCTAGCGGGGTACGGACATCTTCCATAACTACCGAGCTGGCCAGCGTCCGCTCAATGGCAGGGGCCAGTCCGCCGGGAAATTCGCCATAGGAAGCCAGATAGTCTGGGCGAAGTGAATCCACCCCCAAGATGACCACATCAGGCCTGTCCTCATCCACGCGCTCACGAACGTTGCCATTCCATCCCCATGCCCCGAGGCAAAAAGCTAAGGCAAATAAGGATCCAACGACGAACAGGTTGCGTCGGCAGCGCAACAGGGAGTAAAGCGCGGTCAGCACTCCGATCGCTACTACGGTGATGCAGGCACCCACAAACAATGGTGATAACCACTGGATCATCAACAATTCGGCATCCATGAAGGAGGCCGATTGTGGATACAGCCATCGGTTGGCGAACATCGCCAGCAAGACGACCGAAGTGACAAACAGTATGCTGCGCCAGAACGCGTCCCGCTGTTTAGGCAGTAGTTGGCTGCAGGCCCGACGATAGACCCACATACCGCCAACGGTCAGCAAAAGATGGCTGCCAATTGCGAACAGTACGAACAGTATGATCTTGCCAGTGAATATCGGCTCCCCCAACAGCTCAATCGCGAACTGCTGCATGAGATCGGTACGGGCGTGCTTGCCCTCGTTGCCGAAACGACCCGCGATCTGATAAACCTGCTGCCCTAGCAGGGTCAGTCCCATGAGCGCGGCCGCCACATACTGGCGCACGGCGATCCCTCTCATCCCCTACCTCACTCTTGACAAAAAAAGGGCCCTGCATACAGGGCCCCTCTTTCACTGATCCTAAGGCACAGATGCCTGGGCAATCAGTCCAACAGGTCGATTACGGGGCAGCCTTACGGCACTCGGCCGGCAGATACTTGTTATCGGCGGTTGAGGTGCAAGTCCAAGTGATACCAGCGCTGGCGCTCTTCGGCTCAAACTGCAGAGCGACATTCTTGGCCGCCGCAGTGCCGGTCACTGTGATGGTGCCATTGGCGCATTCCAGCTTTGCGGTGTTCTTAGTCGGGGTCGTGAACGTGGCAACGCCGTTGCAGGCGGTGTCATCGATAGTGCCGCCGGCATTAGCGATATTCTCACCGACGGTGGCCTTGGCTCCGGAAGCCAGCACGGCGCCTTCCGAGACACGCGAACGAACAGTGTAGTCCTGGTAAGCCGGCAGAGCAATGGCGGCCAAGATAGCGATGATCGCAACGACGATCATCAGTTCGATAAGGGTGAAGCCCTTCTGGTTCTTCATTTGATACATCCCCAAGATAAGTGGTGGTTGAGTCAGCGCACAGGATCGGCCGGCCATCGGCCGGTTGAGCGGGTCCTGCACCCTGCGGGTGGATCAACGCAGGTTGCGTGCCAACCAGGCACGCCTCCCCCTAGATTTCCCCGCGCCCATGATGGCAGCAATTTCGCGGATGGGAACCCCTGGCATGCGAATCTGCGATGGACGCGGCAATGTGACGCAGTGCGTCACCTTTGGCCGCCTCCTGGCACGAAATCGCAACCTGGGAGGCCTTCGAACTGCCCATACGGCCATGAACCCGCTACCATCAACCGCTAGTTGCCCGCCTGGGGATGGCGGGTCTTGGGGAGCCAACATGTCCGTTAGCCGCAGTGCGATCAAGAAGGAGCCCGTGGCCCGTGCCACGATGGAGTTGCAACCGTTTGTCTGGGAGGGGACCGACAAGCGGGGCGTTAAAATGAAGGGCGAGCAGTTGGCAAAGAACGCCAATCTGCTGCGCGCAGAACTGCGTCGACAAGGAATCAATCCCGGGCAGGTGAAGCCCAAGCCAAAACCACTGTTCGGGGCAGCCGGCAAAGCGGTAGGCGCCAAAGACATCGCATTCTTCAGCCGTCAGATGGCGACGATGATGAAGTCCGGCGTGCCGATCGTTTCGGCACTGGACATCATCGGCAGCGGGCACAAGAACCCGCGGATGAAGAAGATGGTGGATGGCATCAGGACCGATATCGAAGGCGGCTCCTCGTTGTACGAAGCAGTTAGCAAGCATCCGGTCCAGTTCGACGAACTCTACCGGAACCTGGTCCGGGCCGGTGAGGGTGCCGGCGTACTGGAAACGGTGCTCGACACCGTTGCCACCTACAAGGAAAACATCGAAGCGCTGAAGGGCAAGATCAAGAAGGCGCTGTTCTACCCGGCCATGGTTGTGGTGGTGGCGCTGCTGGTCAGTGCCATCATGCTGATCTTTGTCGTACCGCAGTTTGAGGAAGTCTTCCGCGGTTTCGGCGCAGACCTGCCTGCGTTCACCCAGATGATCGTGAACCTTTCGCGCTTCATGGTCTCCTGGTGGTGGTTGATGGCTATCGTGGTAGTTGGCACTGGCGCGGCGTTCATCATGGCCTACAAACGATCACCCAAGATGCAGCACACCATGGACCGACTGATCCTGAGGGTGCCGGTGATCGGCCAGATCATGCACAACAGCTCGATTGCCCGGTTCGCCCGGACTACGGCAGTGACTTTCAAGGCCGGCGTCCCACTGGTGGAAGCGCTGGGTATCGTCGCTGGAGCCACCGGCAACAAGATTTACGAGGAAGCTGTCCTCCGCATGAGGGATGACGTCTCCGTAGGCTACCCGGTCAACATGGCCATGAAGCAGCTCAACCTGTTCCCGCACATGGTCATCCAGATGACCGGTATCGGTGAAGAAGCGGGCGCACTGGATTCGATGCTGTTCAAGGTGGCCGAGTATTATGAGCAGGAGGTCAACAATGCCGTTGACGCCTTGAGCAGCCTGCTCGAACCGATGATCATGGTCTTCATCGGTGTCGTCGTTGGCGGTATGGTCATCGGCATGTACCTGCCCATCTTCAAACTCGGCGCCGTCGTCGGCTAAAGGTATCAATGGCATTTCTCGACCAGCACCCCGGCCTCGGCTACCCCGCCGCGGCCGCCCTGGGACTGCTGCTGGGCAGTTTCCTGAACGTGGTCATCCTGCGGCTGCCCAAGCGGCTGGAGTGGCAGTGGAAGCGCGATGCGCGCGAAGTCCTGGAGGAACCGGACTTCTATGAGCCACCCCCACCGGGGATCGTGGTGGAGCCGTCGCACTGCCCGCACTGCAAGCACAAGCTGAGCTGGTACGAGAACATCCCGCTGTTCAGCTGGATCATCCAGGGCGGCAAGTGCCGCCACTGCAAGGCGCCGATCTCGCTGCAGTACCCGCTGGTGGAGGCGCTGACCTCGGTGCTGGTGCTGGCTTGCGTCTGGCAGTTCGGCTTCGGCTGGCAGGGCTTTGGCGCCATCGTGCTGACCTGCTTCCTGATTGCCCTGTCCGGCATCGACCTGCGCACCCAGCTGCTGCCCGACCAGTTGACCCTGCCCCTGATGTGGTTGGGCCTGATAGGCAACATCGACAACCTGTACATGCCGGCAAAGCCTGCATTGGTCGGCGCGGCGGTGGGCTACCTGTCGCTGTGGATGGTCTGGTGGCTGTTCAAGCAGCTGACCGGCAAGGAAGGCATGGGCCACGGTGATTTCAAGCTGCTGGCCGCGCTCGGCGCCTGGTGCGGGCTGAAGGGCATCCTGCCGATCATCCTGCTGTCGTCGGTGCTGGGCGCCATCATCGGCTCGATCTGGCTGTACAGCCGGGGCCGTGACCGCGCCACGCCCATTCCCTTCGGGCCGTATCTGGCCATCGCCGGCTGGCTGTACTTCATGTGGGGCGCACCGCTGGTGGATCAGTACCTGGTGATGAGCGGGCTGCGCTGAGGGGAGTCCCCATGAGCCGCTATGTGGTTGGCCTGACCGGGGGCATCGCCTCCGGCAAGACCGAAGTGACCCGGCGCTTCGAGGCGCTGGGGATCGTGGTGGCCGACGCCGATCTGGCCGCACGGGCCGTGGTGGCTGCCGGCAGCCCGGCCCTGGCCCATATTGCCGAGCGTTTCGGCGCCGACATGCTGCTGGCCGATGGCAGCCTGGACCGGGCCCGCCTGCGCGCTCACGTGTTCGCCGACCCGGCCGAGCGGACGGCGCTGGAAGCGATCACCCACCCGGCCATCCGCCTGCTGATGCAGCAGCAGTGCGAGCAGGCCACCAGCGCCTATGCGATTGCGGCCATTCCGCTGCTGACCGAGGTGGGTGGGCGGAAGGCCTACCCATGGCTGGACCGGGTGTTGCTGGTGGATGCGCCCGAAGTCGCGCAGCACGCCCGGCTGATGCAGCGCGATGGCATTGATGCTGCGCTGGCCGACCGGATGATTGCTGCGCAGGCCAGCCGCGCGCAGCGGTTGGCGCTGGCCGATGACGTGGTGGTCAATGATGGGCAGCCGGAGGACCTGCAGGTGCAGGTGGAACAGCTGCACGCGCGGTATCTGGGGTTGGCCGGGGGATGAGGCCGGGTTGCCGGCCAGCGGCCGGCACTACCAAAGCGTATCCACGCATGGCGTGGATCTACTGGACGACTCGGTTGCCGGCCAGCGGCCGGCACTACCAAAGCGTATCCATGCGCGGCGTGGATCTACTGGACGACCAGGTTGCCGGCCAGCGGCCGGCACTACCGAAGCGTATCCACGCGTGGCGTGGATCTACTCCAGCTGCAGGCGGGCGTAGCGGGCGAGTTCGCGGGCGCCGAGCAGCAGGCCATCGACCACATCGGGATTGAGTTGCTGGTGCACACCGCCCTGCTCTCGCGCGGTTTCGGCGGCGTGCAGCAGCTGGATCAGGGTATGCAGACCGGCAAGCGTGCGGCTGAGGCCGGCCATCATGGCTGCCTGCGCCGGGCTGGCCCCCTGCACGTCCAGCGGCTGGCCGTCGGCGGCGTCGCGGCCATCCATGCGCGCCAGCAGCGCGGGCAGCAGGTCCTTGGGGTCATCCAGCAGAACCTCGACGCGCTCGGCGACGTCGGCAGGCAGCAGGTGGGCGGCGTCGCCGATCAGGGCGTGCAGCTGGGGGAACAGCGGGCGGGTGGACATGGTGGAGCTCCTCGCAGTCGGCAGGCCACCTGCAGATGCAAGGTGGCGGACGGTGCGGGTTGGCGTACCGGAGACCCAACAATCAGCAAAAAGACTCCAGCGGATTCTGACGAATCCCCACGCACCGCCCGCCGAAACAAGGCACGCGGTGCATTTTCCACGACAGGCCGACGCCAGCCGGAAGTTTGCTGAATGTTGGTTTTTTTCAGGACGCCAATCCCGGCCAAGGCACCTGCCCCGGCCAGGTCATCAGGCCATCGCCGCACGCGACGATCTGTAAGGAAATTCTCAAGTGCGGTGCGGGCTTGCCAATGCGTGCACTGGAACACGCGCAGGGCGCGGCAGCGATCACGGTGGGGTCGCGTTGGGCCTGATGCCTGATCATCGCGCGAGGGTAATTCAGTGGCACAAGCGACACAGAGCGCGATGCAAGGTCGGCAGGGTCCGTGCCGACCAAGGTCGGCACCCACCAAAGCAGGGGCCCTTACAACGGCTTCGGCGAGAACGTCAGGGTGGCGATCACGCCACGCTCGCCACCGGGGCGCACGCTCACCTGCCAGCCGTACAGATCGCACAGGCGGCTGACGATCGACAAGCCGATGCCGCCGCCCTGCGAATGGCCGGCATGCGTGCCGCGGTAGCCACGCTGGAACAGCTTGGCGGCATCTTCCTCGCTCAGGCCCGGGCCACTGTCGGTCACCGAGACCGAATTGGCGCCGACGAACACGCGCACCTCGCCGTCCTGCGAGTACTTCACCGCATTGCCGATCAGGTTGCCCAGTGCCACCGACAGCGCTGCCTCGGGCGCGTCGACCACCAGGTTGCGCTCACCTTCGAGCACCAGCTCCAGCGGCTTGCCGCCCAACTGCGCACGGTGCGCATCCAGCAGCTGCTCGGCTACGCGGGCCACGTTGCTGGTGCCCTGACCGCGTTCGTTGCGCGACAGCAGCAGCAACGCGCCGATCAGATCGCTGCACTGCTGTTCGGCACGCTGGATGCGCTGCAGGCGCTGCAGCACCTTCTCGTCCAGGCCGGGCCGGGTCAGCAGCAGTTCGGTGGCGCCACGGATCACTGCCAGCGGCGTGCGCAGCTCATGGCTGACGTCGGCATTGAACTCACGGTCGCGCTGCACAACTTCGGTCAGCCGCGAGGAATAGTCGTCCAGTGCCTGTGCCAGCTGCCCCACTTCGTCATCGGGGAAACGCGGCGCCAGCGGCTCAGGGTCACTGGTACCACCACGGTAGGCGCGCAACCGTGCGGCCAGGTCCGATACCGGCTTCATCACCTTCGAGGCCGACCACCAGCCCAGCACCAGTGACAGCAAACTGAACACCAGCACCGACAGCACCAGCGCGCGGTTGAGCTGCTTGCCGCCGCGCACGCTGTCGGTCATGTCATAGGCGAGGAAGAACCAGGCGTCCGGCGTCTTGCGCACGGCCAGCTTGTAGGAGTACGGCTCGCCGTGCTCATCACCGCTGACGCTGTGGATGCCATCGGAGAAGCCCGCCCACTGCGCGCGTTCTTCGCGCACCCGGTCGAACTTGTCCTTCGAATAGGCATAAGCCCTGATCTGCAGCACCGGTGCATCCGGGTTATGCCCGGGGTGCTCGTAATAGCGGCGCGCATACTCGTCGATGTTGCGGTTCATCAGCTCTTCCACCAGCTGGTTTTCCACGCGCAGGCGGGCCCAGTTGGTGGCGAACGCGAACAGTGTTGTCAGGCAGAAGCCCAACAACACGAACGAAACGATGATGCGGCTGCGCAGGCGCCGCCGATACGGCGTGCGCCGGCGCTCCCCCTTGCTTGCCACCGAATCAGGCTTCCGGGGTGGCGATGCGGTATCCGATGCCATGGCGGGTCTGGATCAGCGGCACTTCAAACGGCTTGTCGACCACCGCACGCAGGCCGTGGATGTGCACGCGCAGGGAATCCGAATCGGGCAGTTCTTCGCCCCATACGCGGGTTTCCAGTTCCTGGCGGGTCACCACGGCCGGGGCCGCTTCCATCAGCGCCTGCAGGATCTTCAGTGCAGTCGGGTTGAGCTGCAGCAGCTTGCCCTGGCGGCGCACTTCCAGCGTATCCAGGTTGTATTCCAGATCGCCGGTTTCCAGCACGCGGGTCTGCACGCCCTTGCCGCGTCGCGACAGGGCGTTCAGACGCACTTCCACTTCCTGCAGCGCGAACGGCTTGATCAGGTAGTCGTCCGCGCCGGAATCGAAGCCGGCCAGCTTGTTGTCCAGCGAGTCGCGGGCGGTGAGCATCAGTACCGGGGTCTGCTTGCGCGCTTCGTTGCGCAGCTTGCGGCAGACCTCGATGCCGTCCATGCCTGGCAGGTTGAGATCCAGCACGATCGCGTCGAACTCGTGCACCACGGCCAGATGCAGACCGGTAACCCCGTCAGCCGCGAAGTCCACGGTGTGGCCCCGGTCCTCCAGGTAGTCGCCCAGGTTGGCCGCAATGTCGCTGTTGTCTTCGATTACCAGGATTCTCACTGTCACCTCTAATTGACGAATTTGCCGACGCGCTGGGCCTGGCCCATATCACGCTGTGCCTTGTCCTTCCGTCGCGCGCGCTCGGCTACGGTCGTGCACTGCGTCGTGGACCGGTTCGAACCCGTGGCCTTTTCACGTTGGCATATTAGACGACTATCTTCACGGGCCTGTGTCAAAACCGTGTTCACGATCTGCTGATCGTTGAAGACATCGGTTCGTACCTGTTCAGGCATGGAATCGCGGTCGGGATGCTGCTCGACGGCCGTACGCATGCGCACCAGCGCCTCGCGCACGCGGCTGCGGTCGGCCTGTTTCAGCTCGCTGTAGGTCTCGCCATCGTTGAGTTCGATTTCGATGCGCTCGATCTGCTGCTGCAGCGGCTTGCCCGGAATAAAGACCTCACCGGCCTGGTTGGATGCGGAGGCGGCGGTGGCCAGGGTCAGGCCCGAGACCAGGACCGCCGACATCAGGAGGGACTTCATGACAAACGAATCCTTGTTTGAGTTGAGGGTTGACTGTATTCGCACCGCCTTCACGCGAGCAAGTGCCGGTCGCTCGGGCGGCAATCGGCCCGGCTAGCGGTTACTGGGAGGCGTGAGATTGTTGAAGGTGCGCTGGTCGTTGAGCAGGGCCTTGCCCTTTTCCTCGATCCGGCGGCGCTCGGCCACCGTCAGGCAGCGGCTCTTGGGCATGTTGCTGCCCGTGGTGCGGGTGTGCTGGCAGATCTGGCGGCTGTCTTCGTGGGCGCGGACAAGAACGGTGTTGATCCGCTCCTGGTCGTTGAAGACCTCTGCCTGGACCTGCGGCGGGAGCTCCTGAAGCGTGCTGTGGTCCCCCATGCGCTGGGTGATGCGCGCCAGGGCCTGCTGCACCTGGGCGCGGTCTTCAGCGGAAATCTCGCTGTATTCGCCGTCATCAAGGGCCCTTTCAACCCGCCGGACCTGCTCGGCCACCGGTGCCTGCCCGTCCATCTGTATGGCGGTCTTCTCCGGCTTGGCGGAGACAGTGCCAGACAACCCCAGCAACAACGCGATCATCGTGATGCGGTACATCGCCAGCCTCCGGATCCATCCAGGAACGATGGCCACTCTACGGCCGTCACGCGGCCTCCACAAGGGACTTCCGGCAGGTATAAAAAAGACCCAGGCGGTGGCCCGCCTGGGTCTGAAGTCGTATCCCGATACCGATCCTGCTGAGAGGCAGAGCTGCGGTTCGCTGAAGGCTACGCCGGCGCCGATTAAAGGCATGTTAAAGCCGGCCTCATTTGCCCATGAGAATCTCAATCTATTGATTTGTCATGGCTTTTTCAGCTTCTCGACGTGCTCGATGATGCGCGTGGCCACATCTACCCCGCAGGCGGCTTCGATCCCCTCCAGCCCCGGCGTGGAGTTGACCTCCAGCACCAGCGGGCCGCGCGCGGAGCGGATCAGATCCACCCCGCACACCGACAGGCCCAGCGCCCTGGCCGAACGCACCGCCACCTGCTGTTCGGCGCGGCTGGCCTTGGCCGCCACCGCAGTGCCACCGGCATGCAGGTTGGAGCGGAAGTCGCCTTCCGGCGCCTGGCGTTGCATCGAGGCCACCACCTGGTCGCCCACCACGAAGCAGCGCAGGTCGGCGCCCTTGGCCTCACCGATGAACTCCTGCATCAGGAAATTGGCATACAGCCCGCGCAGGGCCTCGACGATGCCGCGCGATGCGCTGGCCTTTTCGGTGAGGATCACGCCCCGCCCCTGGGTGCCCTCGTTGAGCTTCACCACGTGGGGCGGCGGGCCGAGCATGGACAACAGGTCGACGGTGTCATCCGGGTTGTCACCGAACACGGTGACAGGCATGTCGATGCCCTTGGCGGCCAGCAGCTGGTGCGCACGCAGTTTGTCGCGCGAACGCAGGATCGCGTCGGAGGGGTTTGGGGTGCGTGCGCCCATCAGCTCGAACTGCCGCAGCACGGCGGTGCCATAGCGGGTGATCGAGGCACCGATGCGCGGGATGACCATGTCCACGCCGGTCATCGGCCGGCCCTTGTAGTGCATCGAAAAACCATCGGCGGCGATGCGCATGTAGCAGCGCAGCGGGTCGAGGATGCGAACGGTATGGCCACGCGTGCGTGCCGCCTCGACCAGCCGGCGGGTGGAATACAGCGAACTGTTGCGGGACAGGATGGCGAGCTTCATCGCGGCAGGATCGGGCGGCAGGCGCGCAGCATAGCGCGGGCGTGTGGCGGGTGGATGATGCCCCGCAGGCCACCGCATCTGCATGCCTGCCGGGGCTGTGCGAATATGCCGTTGCCGGCTGATGGACATAAACGGCCGGCTTGCACAATCCAAGGAGAACCACAGATGCGAATGGGAATTCCGCTGTTGTTGCTGTTTGGCCTGGTGGGAGGCGCCGCAGACGTACGGGCTGCGCCGACCCACGCAGTCTCCCGGCTCTACTTCGATGCCACCAACACCCTGATCGGCCAGGGCCTGCGCTACTGCACGGGCAAGGCACAGCACCAAGGCGTTGCCTCACACGCCAATACCCGCTGGATCGATGTTTCCTACGCCTGCCAGGGCGACTCGACCGACGTTTCCTACGGCAGCTGGGTGCCTGCGCAACTGCGGCAGGACTTCTGCACGCTGTATGACGCCTGCACATCACTGATGCCGTGGCCGGAACCCAGCCTGCCCGGCACCCTTGGCAACGGCTTCTACTCAGACTGACAGCCGATAGTCGCCGCACCGTCTCCGGCGATGACCGCACCGTCGCCGGGGACATCCTCATGGCTCATCCAAGGGATGCCTGCCGCCGCTGATCAGCGCGGGGGCAGGCGCAGCGAGAAGTGCCCATCGCGGACACGCACGGCCAGCGCGGTTTCCCGCCATTCCACAGGCAGGGCGAGCGCCGTGTGTGGCGTGGGGATGCGTGTGATCGCTTCGAACGTCCAGTGTTCCTCATAGGCTTCGCAGCGAAGCGAACCGTCATCGCCGGCCTCGATCACATCGATCCAGGCACCACTGCGGGCCTTGCCGCTGCCGCCCGTCGCACGGCGGCCAATGGCCTGCCAACACCCCTGCCAGTGGACGAGCCATACGCCCTCGATGGGACGCAGATCCCCATCAAGCACGCTGCCCGCCACCGCCACGCACCGTCCGGACGGGCTGGTGATCACCGTTTCCAGATCGCAGGCGTGACGGTCACTGGGCTCGCCATCAAGACAGAGCGCGTACGGGCAGACGCGCGCGAACAGCGTCGGATGCGCGGTCAGGCGCAGATCGTCGGGCAGCAGCGGTATGGCCTGCAGCACCCGGGCATCCGGCAGGACATGCCGCAATGCCTGCGGCAACCCGGCGGCCAGCGCGGGATGCTCCGGTTCCAGCCATAGACCCCGGCAGGGCCGCAGCGTGGTCGATCGACAGGGGATATCCCGCAACCACATTGCGGCTTCGGCATCCCCGCCAAGCTGCCGGCGCTCGTGCAGTTCCTGCCAGAACAGGCTGGGAACAATCGCCTGCAGGTGCATCACCCGCTTGTCCGCTTCGTCGTAGACGATCACCGCTTCGCTGCGATCAATGTAGCCACTGGCCACACGCAGCCCGCTTCCCGCCAACGCCTGCCACTCGCCACTGGCGTCGTGACTGCCTCCAGTGGATACGCCCTCGACAATGGCGCCATCGCGCAGCATCTGGGTGCTGTAGGCCGGACCTCCCATGCCCAGTTCGCCCCAATCCAACAGGACATCATGCGAGGGCGGCCGGGTAGCAAAGGGCAGCGTCGCCCGCGAGCGCAGCAGTGCGCCGCCTACGGTATCGCCGACCAGATCAAGGCGCTGCAGCACACCACCCACTGCAAGGCACGCGGCCAGGGCGACAACCACGCCCAGCGGCGACCACCAGGCCACGCAGATGGCGACCAGGACCAGGAACGGCAGCCACTGGGTGAAACGGCGGAGGGCGATTCGATCAACGGTCATGCGGGCATGGTGACTGCGATTGCGCACCATTCAAACCTTCAACGCGGTGCCAGGCAATGGGGGTCGAACCGGCATTTCCGCTAGACTTTCCCTGATGATGGAACGATGACTGACGTGAACCGCCGGAATCTGCTGCTGGACGTACTACCGCGATGGAGAGCACTGGCCAAGGATCCGGGAGTACCGCGCCGCATGCTTCGCCTGCCGGACTGGCAGGCAGACTGGAACGCGGGCATGGCCCTGCTTGCGCGTCATGCGCGCAAGGGCGGTGACCCTGCGGAGGAACCGCTGCAGGGGCATGCGGCGCTGGAACATGCGTACGGCTGGGAAGCGGTTGCCCAGACCGGCAGCAACCTGCTGCTGAAAGGCATCGACCGTGGATTCGCCCCCACGGCATTGCAGCAGATGCATGCCGACGTTGCAGAACTCTGGCTCGAGCATGCACGTTTGCTGGCCATTGCCCGGAACAGCCTGCAACAGCAGGGCCACGACATCGCGCTGGCCGCGCCGTTGCAACCGCGCACAACGCAGCACTACGAGTACGCCCTGCAGCTGTTGTCACTGGGCGTGCTGCTGGATGCGCAGGACCGTCTTCCAGCGTTGGTGGAGAAGGTGCTCTGCTTCGACACCGACCGCGTGCTGGACTACCTCAGCGCACCGGCACTGGGCCTTGCCGAAGCCAGCGATGCGATATTCCATCCGCGCCCGTTCGCCGAGCTGTTCGCGCCGTTGCGCGACGGTGAAGCGTTCGTTCCATCCCTGCTGACCGGCTACCTGCAGGTGCACTACCGTGACTTCTTTCTACTGTCGCCCCAGGCTCAGAAGCGGACCCGACGGCTGACCGGACCGCATGCATGGGGTTACTGGGCGCTGGAGGTAGCAGCGCTGGTGGTGCTGTATGGCGGCGACGATGCCGCGCCGCGCACCTGCCCGCACTATCCTTCCGACCTGGTGGACTTCGCCCGGCCGCAAGCGGGCGCATAAGCCACTCGAGCTATGGTTCGAAGGGGCCACAGCCCAACACTGAGGAGGAGATTGCGGCGCTGCTGCCACACGCTCGAGCTGGGTGTGGTGCATCGAGTACGCCGCGTCTGCCGTGGGTGAATACCCTGGAGACATGGAGCGGGCGATGGGAATCGAACCCAAACCCACCCAACCGACTGTTTCAAAAGGAAATCCATGAAACAATCGACTGAAAAAACGATACCTCAAACGATACCTGAAAGGCTAGCAGGGTTGCAGAAGGGCTATCAAGTGTCGACGTAATGCGTCTCGATTCCGAGCGGTCCGTAGCAGCAACCGATCCTCTGACGTAGCGAACGCCTAGCCCCCTCCCCGTGTGCCAGAACCGCCGACACCGCCAAAGTGAGCGTGTTCGAGTGGCCGGTCACTTGTGCATGACGCACCAAGTTCGCAAGAGCACGCAGGAGATCGTTAAATCGTTGCAACATCCCATTAACACCCGCCGATATACGATTGCGACTCATTCCCAAATGGACTTGTGACGTGTCAAACATTCCTACCCTTCCGACCGTTCCCGTGTTTGCGCCCCCGCAGCCAGACCCTTATTACGGCTTTGGCGGCATCCAATACGAGATCGCCTTAAGCTCCCCAATTTTGCAGGAAGGCACTCCCCCGCCCATCATCATCCGAGCACACTTCGCCAACTCCGATGGAATCTGGGCAACCGAAGGCACGGATCAGTTGAACGAGCTCTGCAAGGTGATGAGCAACCGGCCGGGAGACTTCGTGCGGGCGCAGATTTTCCGCTACGGTGCCTACTGTGGATGGCTTGGCGAAAACAGAGAATGGGCATTGCCTGGCTCTACTCCCACGTCGCAGAACGGCGTTCCCCTCCTTGATCCCGTTCAGGCGTGGGTAGAGGACGGGATGCGCTGGCCTCCGGCTTGGCGCGGCAACCTCTTCGACACGCAATTTCTTGCCGTCCAAGGCGTAGCGCACTGGATCTTCGGTAAGGGGGAGCCAATGACCGTGTCTCTTGAGAACCTTGGCCTGTTCAATCAAGTCACGGATTTCTCACCGATCATGGATATCCTGCGTGATCACAGCAAGGGCGACGGAACTTATCAATTCAGTGAGGCGCCCTTTATATACAACACCTTTGACCACGTCACGAACAATGTCCATGCAGCAGGCTTGATTGGTCGGGTTTCAGGAACACTAACGGGAACGCTGACCATCAACGGCGGGTCCTACACGTTCGATGGAAACTACGGCCTCAACCCAGATACCTACGACGCAAACCCAGCAAATCGCCCGCATTACCAGGAAGCACTCACCTCGTTCCTGCAAGCCATCAGCAATGTGATTGGCACGACCAACTATCAGATCAACTTCACGGGTCGCAATACCGTGCACTTCCAAGGCATCCGACCGTGAAGACCCCGCTCCTTCTCCTCACTCTCCTGGCAGGCGCGTTAGCCGGTTGCTCACGTGCAGACTGTCCCAACATGAGCAGTGAAGAGCAGAGAGAGCAGGTCGTCCACTACGTTCTTGGCAACACTTTCCCTCCCCTCAAAGACGTAGCACGCAGCGACATAACGTTCCTCGACGGCACCCGTCGTTACAACGCGGACAGCCGCTTGTGGGGATGGAACTTCCAAGCGAACGGAAAAGAATACATTGCCCTCATCGATTGCGACGGCAGCGTTGAGCTCTCCATAGCAAAGGAAGCCCTTTCTCCGTAGCGACCACCTCCTGCGGGGCCGTCGGCACAATGGTCGCTGAGACGTTCTCAGCGGCCATCGCTCTGGCTTGCAGGGCTGTCAAAGCCGTTATGAGCATCGCCGGAAGCGCACGGGATGACCTCATCTAAGCGGGATCCAATGGACTGCCGTTGGCTCGGGGAACGAAGGCCTTCATGGCCCGCGGATAAGCAAGACCGATCGGTGTCTCGTGTCGGCAATTTGGAGCGTTTGGCTCGGCGCCTACGGCAAGGAGCGTCGCACACGTGGCGGCAGGGTCACGCCGTTCCCACGCCTCCAGGAACCTAGTGGCGTGAACGGACGTCCAGGGGCGCCCATCGGCCAGCGCCGCCAGAGCCGCCGCGGCGGGTCCGGAAGACCCAACATGATCTGAGCGTGCTGCCAAGTGAAGCGGGGTCTGGGCATGGCGATCACGTGCATTCGGGGAAGCACCGGCCAGCAACAGCGCGGACACTGCCTCAACGTTTCCCAGATGGGCGGCGAAGTGGAGCGGTGTCTGACCGTGGCGATCGCGCGGATCAGGAAAGATGGTCGCGGCCAGTGCAGCGTTGAGCGCGGCAACATCGCCGATGACCACGGCCTCGTGTAATGGCGTCCAAGTCATGATTGCCCTGCCCTTCGAGTGGCAGCCCTCGCCTCCAAATGGGCGATGCCTTTTTCGCGCAGAGCGTTGCGTCGGGTCGGTTGTAGCAACAGCTGCTCGCTTACAACCAACAATCCTCCGACAACTTCTGCCGGATCCCAACTGTCCACCCCGGCAGCGATAACCAGACCACCCAGTTCGATCTTCCGGTGAGCATCAGCACGGCGATCCGCTTCGCGTTGCTTCAGTTCTGCACGTCGGCGCTTGCGTTGCTCTTCGCGTTCGACGAGCAGCAGCTTGGCTTGCTCCTTGGCCAGCGCTCCGATCATCCGCTCCAACTTCAGTTTTTGCTTCTCAACGTTCCCCACAGCTCGCTTGCTCTTGCGTGGCTTGAAACGGCGCTGGAGCCTGTGCTCTCTTGGCAGGAGGCTACGGATCCAAGCCTAATGCCTCCAAAAATTGCGCGCCGCGTGCGCGCAATGCAAGCGCGTCTTGATGAGGTGACACCAGAAATGGAGTCAATTCAGAAAAAGATATCGCTAATCAATGAAGCGTCAGACGCAGCCGACGCCTTGCCGACAGACCTGGAAGAACTCCGCAAAGCGCGCAGTCAGATCGAAAAGCTATCAACGGAATCAGCCACAACGCAAGGAAAGATCCAGCAGAGATGGGACGAGATAGAGAAGTTGCTACTGACGATGAGCGAAAAATCTGTTGAGGCAGATAAGTTGGTCAAGCAGACGGAGGAGGCTTATCGCGTCGCAACCTCGATTGGACTTGCAGGGGCTTTCGACCAGCGATCCAAATCAATGGCTTGGTCGATGAGGTTCTGGGTAGTCGGCCTGTTGGTTGCGCTCGGCGGCGGCACCGCAATTGGTGCAAGTCGGGTAAGGGTATTGACCGATGCGCTGAGCTCCAGTTCACCCAACTGGGGAATTGTTTGGATTCACATAATTCTTTCTGTCGTCAGTGTTGGAGCGCCACTATGGTTTGCTTGGCTCGCAACAAAGCAGATCGGTCAGCGTTTCCGAATCGCAGAAGATTACGGATACAAATCCTCCGTTGCGAAGGCTTACGAAGGATATCGCAAGGAAGCAGCTCGCATCGACGAGGACTTCGAGAATAGGCTGTTCAATTCCGCTCTAACTCGCTTGGAGGAAGCGCCCTTGCGATTGGTTGAAGATGTAACCCATGGAAGCCCATGGCATGAGCTCATCAACTCTGATGCCTTTAAGGCCGCGCTAGACAAGGTTCCAGATCTAGGAACGACCTTTGCGAAGATCAACCTGAAAGCTGGTAGAAGATCAAAGAATTCGGCTAGCTTGCCTGAGGGGGCCGTAGAAGCAGCTGAGTAATCTTCTAAGAAAACGCCCCGGACTTGACAAAGCTCCGGGGCGTTTTACTTTGAGTTCACGGCCCCCGAGTTTGATCGACTCGGAGGCGAGCAAGGTAGGTAGCTCTACGACATGCCCAGGCAGTGCCCCTTGAGCACACATTAGCAAGCCTTGGATGGACCGCAAGCCTCTCCTCCTTCTCTCCTCACAGTCTGTCCAGCTCAAAGGCCGTTGGTAGCCGTATCACGGTGCCGGTGGAGTGACCGGCGGTGCACAACGCAATCCTGGGAGCCCAGTGCGGGCTTGGACTGACCATCACCAGCGTGCACCGGTTTTAATGCGAGGGGACACAGGGCGCGGTATGGCCTGGCAACTCGCGCCAGCCAGGTAACGCAGATGTCGATGGTAACTGGGGAGTGCTCAATCTGGCCCCAGCAGCGTCTCCCATTCGCGGTCCCGTTACCAATGGTTCGTTGCTAGGAGAAGCCCCAGGAAAAACGCGCCTGGGCACGGGAAAAGTAAAGCAACACCGGAGAGACGCCCTCGCATGGGGGTGACAGGACCCGGACCCGGCGCGACTGATCGCGTGAACCTGTCGAAGCGGTGCAGATTAGGGAATCACCGCGCCCTGAAGTGCTGGGGGTCGCCGCCACGGGACCGACGCACGGGCCAAGTCACCCCACCGCTTTAGTCAGCGGGGTCAGGGGAGACTTTGCCCTTCGGCTGGAGGGGACCCGGAGGGGACCCGACAGCCGAAGGGCAAAGCAGGGGGGGCTTTGGCAAAGCTATTGGGGTTTAAGGAAAAGCTTGTGCACGCTTTTCCCGTTTTCGAAAAGCAGATCGGGCGAAATTTCTCCCCAAGTTCCGCTTTCACCCGCCCGCCCCTTGAGCCATGCAGCTCGGCTGAGCGTGGCCTGCGATCTCTTGCGCGGAGAAGCAAACCACTGACACCTCAGCCAAGACGGTGACGACTGTAACGAACGGCAGTGCACGCTCACGCGCTGGACCTCACTCGCCTGGAACGCGCCGTGACACTGCACTACATTCCTCCTCCCCTGATCCGATCAGCGGGCGAAGCACAGATCTGGGGCACCCACGGCGTCGTGGTCTCGCAACCCCAACCACTGCGCTCCGAAGCATTTGAGCTGAGGCAGGCTTACGAGCCCAAGCTCCTGGAGCCGGACCTTCACCCGCTCCTGCTGCTTTCGTCACGACTAAATCGGGTTCACTCCCAAGCTTACAACGGGGACTTCCTGCTGCCCGTCAGCGCCGTTGAAAAAGCCCACAAGGCAATCGCGCCCCTGAGCCCAGCGGATCTGCGCACAACCGACGCCTTGATCGCCTCACTGACGTCCGCAGCAGGCCTCCAGGCACCCTCGCTTCGATCAGATCGCGCATGGGTGGCAGGACGAGGCCCCAAGGAGGCGGTGCTCGTGCTGCCACCGGTCGCGGTCGTCGATCCACTGCTCGCCAATCTCCTGACCACCCTCTCCCAGCACCAATCCAACTGCAATGAGCACCTCGACGAGGCGCTGGCGCACCAACTGCTGACGATCCACCCATTGGCCGATGGAAACGGACGGATCACACGTTCCTTGCTGATCAAGCTCGCCGCTCGCAAACGCAGTTTGTTCCCGCTCTACATTTGCTGGCTGCTGATGTTTGACAAGTTGGCAACCGTTGCTTCGTGGAACGACGCCTCCCTCACCGGGCAGCACACGCCCGAGCCCGCAAGGATGGAGCGGTGGCTGGCAGCGGCGCGCGCCCTAGTCTCCGTGTGGCAAGAAGCACGAAAAGAATTAGACGTCAGGGCAACTGACGCCCTGCTGTTCACAGGAGCCGTGACCGAAGACGCCGTGCGGGCCGTCAGCGAGAACTGTTCCCCACCGCTGGCCCGGCGAATTGCCTCGACCTACGCCGCATCCTCCCTCCCCTCCCAAAGAGACCTCGAAGAAGCCATTCAAACATGCATTGGAACGTGCAAGAAGCTCGCATCGCCCGCTTTGAAGCCCCCAAGGACTGATGGTGATTCATGAAGAACAAACCGACGTTAACTCCCGAAGACATCTCCACATCGCAGAACCTCAAACGCCAGATCCGCGACATTCTTCGCATATCGCTGATCGTGGGCGGGTCGTTGCTCGCAGCCCAATCAGGCATGGCCGACACCACCAACGATCGAGGAACGACCAACCTTCCTCCGGTTGATGCGATACCGCCTCCTTACATCCCCCCCATGGATCCCCCCTCACTTCCCGGAGTTGGGGGCTACGACCCAGGCGAAGGAGGTGGTGGTGGGGGCAACTCTTCTCCCCCCTCAGCAGACACTTGGAAACAGCGGGTTTGTGCAGAACACATTGCCAGGAAGCCCGCCTCCTGCCCTGCGCGCATCCCGTTCCCATCGGGGGCCAGCTACGCAAAAGATCGCTTGCCTGGCGCTTCTTGGGGGGCAAAGTCCACTGTCCTGATGGCGATTTCCTTCAGCGAAGGCCGAACGCACGGGTTTGGTCGAACCGTGCCGCCTGATCCGAACGCTCAGGCTTCTATGAAGGACGCCCTGGAACGCCAGACCCAGAATTACGCCAACCTGACAAAGGACTTCGACAGCGCGACCGGGGAGTTTCGCTACGCGGTTATGCATGCATGCGAACAGCAGCTTCAAGCATCGAGTGCGACCAGGGCTGGCATCAACATCACCATTCCTGAGTCATACTGTCTCAGCATCCTTAAGGCGATAGACGATGAGGTGGGGGCTCCCGGTCTCGTTGAGACCTTCGTAGAGTGGGCACGTCGCTACGGCGTGCCCGTGGAGGAATACATCACGCCGCAAGGGGCAGGTGCGGTTGAGCTGGAGAAATCCCTGAAAGAGAAATGGAAATATGTCTCTGAAGATGCCCAGTGCTCAACATGGTGGACGCAACTGGACCAACAGCAATGTTCAATTCCTTGACAGGTGAGCGCATGAAAAACTTCGCAATCGTGGCCATGCTTGCCTGCGCACTTTCCGCTTGCGCGGACAAGTCCTCCCCCGCAGCGGACGTTCAAACGACTGAACAGAAAGCCCAGCAGGGCGACCAGACACCAAAAGGCGAGACGTCACGGCCCACGCCATCCTCCAACGCCGGCGTAAACGCGGCCGATCGATCTGCCGAAATTCAGCAGAGGCTGTGCCCTGCGGTGGATCCGTCCTGTGCGAGCGCCGGCCCACTGAGCGCCCGCTCTCCAGCCGAGGCCCAGTGGTTGATTCAGCATGGCTATCCCTCTGAACAGGAGAACGCCAAGTTGCATGCCGCCAGCCTGCAATCCCTCCAAGAGATGGCAGCGTCCGGCAATAGGCCGGCCGCCGTTGTCTACGCGGAGAGAATTGCTCTGGAAGCCGGGAAGTTCACGGAAGGCTCCGTGCTTCTCTATGAGCAAGCCAAATCAGGCAACCTGTTCGCCTACTACGGGCTTTCCAAGATCTACTATGACGACCCCAGCCACGGCTCCTTGGTGGATAGCGCCGCGTATCTCAAGGTTGCCTACCTGCTGGGTGACTCAAGGGCCTCGGAACTGCTGGATCGTCCGAAACTTGGCACCGCTGAACTGTTGTCAGCAGACAAGCGAGCGGCAGGGCTGCTGGAGACGTTCTCAGGCGGCGTGGAGCGCTCTCCTCGCCCGCTGGAGTAAGCATGGGCTTGTAGAGCGGTAACCGCTCTGCTCAACGCCAGCGCCAGCGCCAGCAAGTGAGTAGAAGTTCCAGTTCAGCTTCAGGAAGGCCCCCGCTCAGCTGGGGGCCTTTTTCTTTCCTCCACGCCGACCAACTTCCCGCAGCTTCTGCTCGGCCGAGCGCAACGCCAAGTCAAACTGCCCCGGTTGATAGCGCGGCAACACAACCGGAGGCGAGAACCTGCCCAACGTCGCCACGCGGTCCGGCAGGGTGGAGCGGTGAATGTAGTGCTTCTCCAAAACCGTCTGCCCCGCAGCATGTCCGGTGACCGCGCCGATGGCCGCTGGCGACGCACCTGCGGCGTCGAGGCGATCGGCCAAGGTGTGGCGAAAACCGTGAAAGCCCTGCCCCTTTTCCTCGACGCCTTGCCGCTTGATGTAGGTGGAAAACTGGCGTGACAGCTGCCTGCCAAATCCCAGACCGGTGCTGTTCGGGAGATTGGGGAACAACTGCACATGGCCTGCGGCCTTGGCCTCCTGCACGTAGTCCAGGAACCCGGCCTCCAGCACGGGTTGCGCCAAGGGAATAAAACGGCGCGAATGCTTGCCCTTGATCCGTTGGCCCCTGGCCACCACCCGGACGTAGAATCCGGGAACGCCATCGACCGTTGCGATGTCATCCACTTGCAACTGAGCCACTTCGTTGACCCGAGCACCGCTGTAGAGCCCGAGCATCGGACCAAACCACCGATGCGGATACTTCGACGCCCAGGGAACAAACGCGCTTCCAAAAATGGCGCCCAACTCGCTGTCGGTGAAGGGAGATCCCCTGTCTTCTTCGTCTGGGGTCGCCACCGCTCGAACGCCTGCCAATGGATTGACCTCCACTCGCTTGGCCTCGACCAAGGAGATAAAGAACACCGACAGACGCTGGCGGTGCTTTTTGATGGTCCAGGCGGCCGGCTCGGGCTCATCGTTGGCCTTTGCCAAGGCCATCACCTCCAGCACCGGCATTCCTCGGTAAGCAGGCCGCTTGGATGCATTCGAAGGCCACCATCGAATTGCGCTGAAGAACTCGCGCACGTGATCTTGCGCAAGCTCGGACACAGGCAGATCTTCCCCTACCGCGCCAGCAAACAACCGCAACGTGTGACGGCTCTCCAGAATCGTCTTTGGCTGCAACTTCGCGTTGGTCAGATCCGTCAGGTGGTTTTCGATGGCCTTAGACAGTGACAGTCCAACCGAACGACCTGTCGCCTCCCTCTTCGCATGCGTCTCCTGCTGCTTGAGCAGAAAATGCTCAGGAAGCAGGCCGATGCTTTCTACTGGATCGGCGCTGGCCATCTTTTCGAGGGTCTCGCGCCAGAACGCCATGTCTTCCGGCGTTTTGATCTACACCTCGGTCACGCCCGCGCCGTTGGGGAACGTGATCCCTTTCAAGATCAGCTGTTGAACGCCATTCCGCCGCACCCTGCGTAACACCTCGTCGATGTCCACCGCCTGCCCCTGTCTCAATGCTTGGAATGCCTGAGAGAGTGCCATGCCCATGCGGGCAGCGACCAGCCTGGCCACGTCTCCGAAGGGAGCGTGCAACGGACGAACGAGGAAGCGCGAGCCAACCAATGCTCGCAAGTCTTTCGGGACGAGAAAACGGGCATAGACCCCGCTTGGTCTGGCCAAAAGCAATGGCTTTGGCATGTTTGGCGATACCTCAAACGATACCCAGGAAGGTCGTTTGAGAGGCCGTTATCCAATCCAAAAACCCTCGCGCCTCCAGACACTTAGCGCGGATCTCGGTGTTGATTGGAGCGGGCGATGGGAATCGAACCCACGTCAGTAGCTTGGGAAGCTCGTCAGGAATACATGCGCTTCAATGGGTTATTCCTGATTTCCGCTCCGCAATGCGCCCAGTTGCAGGGTCATTTTTACCGAGAGAAACACAACATCCGCAGCAATTGCGGAGCGCGCCCGAACCTCTCAGACGCTCCGCCG
Organism: Stenotrophomonas thermophila; assembly: GCF_001499715.1. Taxonomy (NCBI): domain Bacteria; kingdom Pseudomonadati; phylum Pseudomonadota; class Gammaproteobacteria; order Lysobacterales; family Lysobacteraceae; genus Stenotrophomonas; species Stenotrophomonas thermophila. The sequence goes on from NZ_CVIW01000034.1 coordinate 47,963, forward strand.
AAGCTGCTCCAGTCCTGCCCTCAGCCACGCCTTGGTGCGGACGTCCCTCGCTCGGGGTTTCGTCTCTGCCGGCGGCTTACGCGGTTCGAGCGCTGCCTTGATCCGCTCGATTTCCCTTGCCCCGGCCTCGGCCAGACGCCTGGCCTGTTGCCGCTGCTCGCGGGTCGGAGGCAGGCCGGGCAATGGCGGCTCCGGCTGGATCGGGGTGCTGTCGGTCAGCCGGGCGACCGCCTCACGCAGAGGCAGCTCGGGATACAGCCTGGCGGCACACCAGCGCTCGGCGTAGCGCTTCGCCTGCCGGACGTTGGCGGCGCGGACTTGCTTCACATGCCACATCTTCTGGCCTTCCATCCATAGCCGCACCCCGGGACCGCCGTCGGGCGTGACGCTGGCTGTCTCCCGGCCGTTGTACCAAAGCGCCCAGCGCTCACCCGTCTGGACCCAGCCAGATGGAATTGGGGCGGTGCGGAAGCCGTGGGAGGAATGCATGGCCGGAAGGATACGGCCGGCAGTCGCAGATCCTGCGAACGCGGCGGCGACCTGCCTGAATCGTTCGGGCAGAGCCGAGCCTGGGCTCAGCTCTATTGCGGAAGGGCAATTGTTAAGCCACGCACCGGCGATTTGACGAAATCGTCAATTTGCCCGAATCGGAGGGTCGAGCCTGACTCGACTCTGTGCCGGCGCGGCGAGGCTCAGGCGCTTCCGGCCTGATGCAACACGGCCCTTCAATTCTTTTCGGTCGTAGCTCGCGACTCTTCCTTGACCTGCTCTCTCAAGGCCGCGTCGCTGGCCTGAGCCCGTTCCAGCGCCTGTCTTACCTGAAACGCCGGATCTTGGGTCACGCCTTCTAGGGCCTCAATTGCTTGGCGATTCGCTTGCAATCGATACTCGCGGTCAATCCGTGCCATTTCGGCTACGGCAAGGACAACGCTGACGATCACCACCACGGCGATGAAGCTCTTCCAAGGGAAGCCGTCTTTACGGCGGGGCTTCTTATTGCGCTTTGGCAACTCTTCCATGATCCAGTCCGGCCATCTCGGTCAGGTGCTCTAGGGCCATGCTAGCGCCATGGAGCCCACTTGGCACCAACTACGCGGAAACAGCATATGGTTCTTCCAACTAGCCCCGGTGCCGGCGCGGCGCTGCTCACGCGCCCCCGGGTTGAGCTGCCTGCGGCCCCGGATCCGGCGAAGTCAGGATGCCCGCCCTGCCCCGCCGACACCATCGGGCAACCTCGCCTTGTCGGGTCGGGCTGTCCCTACACGCCCCGGGCACGGCCGGCCGGGCTACCCTCCGGCCATGTGCGGCCGATTCGTCCAGCTCCCCGTGATCGACTTCGGCCAGCCGGGGCTGGCTGACCTTGCCCCCGGCCTGGCCGAGATCCAGCCCAGCTACAACCTCGCGCCTACGCAGCGCGCCTCGGTGATCCTGGACCGGGGCGAAGGCCGGCAGGTCACCCGGCTGGCGTGGGGCCTGCTGCCTTTCTGGGCCAAGGCCAAGGGACTCCAGGGTTCAACCATCAACGCGCGGATCGAGACGGTGGACACCAAGCCCGCCTTCCGGTCGGCGTTCAAGAAGCGCCGCTGCGTGATCCCCATGGCCGGGTACTACGAATGGTCGGTCAGCCCCGAGGACGGGAAGAAAGACCAGTGGTTCATCCACGCGACCGGGCCGCTGCTGGCCGCCGGCCTGTGGGAGGACACCAGCCCCCTGCTGCCCGACGGCAACCTGGGCACCTTCACCATCATCACCGGCGACAGCAGCGGCGTCTCGGCCGACATTCACGACCGCATGCCGGTGTGGCTGCATGCCGGCCAGATCGATGAGTGGATGGCCGCTAGTCCAGACGATGCGATGGCGATGCTGCTGGCCAGCGAGCCGCCGGCGATGGAAGCCTATCGGGTGACCCGCGCGGTGAACACGCCGCGGAACAACCGCGAGGATCTACTACAACCCGTGGCATAGCGTTCAACCGAAGCACGACGGAACCTGCGGCTGGACGCTGCCTTTACGAAGTCAATGCCCGGTCACGTCGATCAGCACGAAGTGGCCGGATGCACTGAACTGCGTGGCGTTGTCTGACTGCGGTATCAGGGCAGTCGCGCCGGCATAGTAGAAGCGTCCCGACCCCGCTGCGCCCGTTCCATCCCCCTGCGGCCCGGTCAACCGGAACCCCACACCACGCTCGATCCGCTGGCACGAACGAGACGAGATCACAGCGTAGCGCCGACCAGCCGGGACCTGCATGTAGGCCCCCTCTGCCGCCCCGAACGGGGCGGTTGTCACGCCTACGATACGAAGGGGCTTTGCCCAAGAAGCGAAAGCCAGCTCGCCGGTGTGCTCTCGGTAGACCTCGATGCCGGTCTTGCCCGGCGTTCCAGTCACAACCGAGTCGTATACCCACACCGTGCCGAACACCAACGATGAACCTGTGTAGGCTGACACGCGCCAGTTGTTGCCGCCGATATTGGTCAGAATCACGCTGAGCCCGAAGTTGTTGTTCGGACCCGTGACCGCGACCACCGGGCTCTTGGCCTGGAAGTCACGCGTGACGTACCGGGTTACTACGATCCCCGACACCTGGTAGGCAACGGCGCCCGCCTCGTTGATATCGAACTTGTGGCGCAGGTGGAAGTTGAGCAGGTCGCTGCGGACCTGCACTGTTCCAGATGGGGTGTACGCCTCAAAGCCTGCTGGCATATCAGTGCACTCCGTACAGCACAGTTGCAGGGACCAGGGAGAAGACTGGTTGCCCGTTGGCATCCACATCCGTTCCCCAGTAGACCCGGCCATCCGAGTACCAGACGGTTGGCGTGCGGCCAGGCTGCGCAGGCGGAGGCACCACGTAGAAGAGGAAATCCCCAGGTGGTAGCGGCCCTACCCACGTCGAATTACCGTGCACGGAGTCGGTCTGAATCGTGCCGATGAAAAGCCCCAAGCGGGTCGTGTAGTCGATCTCCAGCGACCCGTCGAGATTGAAGGTCTGGATGCCTGCCGGCATGCGATGCTCCCTAATGATTGGCGGGAGGGCCTTGGCGCCTCCCGCCCTTTGCTACTGCCACCAGCCCATGCGCGTGGCGAGCTGCCCGTTCGGGTAGTAGGTGCGCCAGTGCCCGTCGCTGTACTCCGTGCGCTGGCCACCCGAAGAAGACGAGACGCGGAACATATCTGCCAGCACATCGAACGAGCTGATCTCTCCCGTTGCTGCCAAGGCGATGCCTGCGATCTTCTTGTCCGCTCGAACGTCCACGCCCCAGCGGGCGCTGGCTTCGTTGCCGCCCGGTGACCATGTGGGCGGCTGGGTTGCACCCTCGGCCACTTCGGACAGCATCGGCCGCATGATCCAGAAATAGGGGTCTGCCTGCCCCATTCCCTGGATGCGCAGGCGCACCACCATTGACACGGTTCCCGATGGTGCCTTGGCGATGCCGAACCCGCGCGGGAAGGTCGAGATAGGCCCGCTGGTCAAGCCTGCAGGTTCCATATTCGGCGTGCCGACGCTGCCGATGATCTGCCCCAATCCGTTGAGAAACTCGGCATAGAACAGCACCCGGCAACGGTGCGAGTTGACCACCGCCGAAATGCAGTAGGTCTTTCCCGCCTCTGCCGGCAGGGTATCTCCAGCGGTGGCAAAGGCGTTCGAACCATTTGCCCACATCCCGGGCCGCATCGCCGACAGCGCGCTGGTCATCCCCTGCGGAATGTAGTTCGCGTTGCCGGAAGTGTTTCCGAAGTTGCCAAACCCCCCCGGTGCCAGCCATGCCCACGGCGTCGCCGTCCAGTTCGGGAACGTGGAATTGGACAAGAGGTTGCCGCCCGAACCCTGGTTCCGAACCTGGACTTCCATGGTCTGCACCACGGCAGCGTCAGCCTTTTCACCGAGTCCCGCCTGCACCCCTTGGATCGCGATTGCATTGGCGTTGATCTTCCCGTCGTGCTGCTGCACGGTCGACTGCATCTGACTGAAGGCCGTGGCGTTGACGTCCCCCACCTGCGTTTTCAGACTCACCAGGTCCTGCGCGGTTGCGTCCAGCTTGCTGCCCTGCTGGTTCACCGCCGTGGTCAGCCCTGCCGTTGCCGAAGCATTGGCGCTGATCAGTAGCTCGTCGGTCACGTCGTAGAACTCAATGCGATCGACAAGGACCGTTGCGTCGCCAGTTCCGCGGTTGGTGATCCACACCTGGCTCATTACCTCAGTGCGGGCGTCGCCCACTGGGTGCTCCAGCACAAAACGCTGCCAGGAACTCGTGAGGTTCGGTGTGGTCTGGTCGTTGTTGCCCTCGCCTGTGGTATCCCGAGCCCGGCAGCGCGCGGTCAGCGTTGCACCACCGGACACAACCTTGGCGACGATCACCGTGCGCAGCTTGCGACCGGTGCGCCCCGTCTTCAGTGGAACCCAGCGACCGCCGTTGGCGTAAACGAACGGCGAGCCGGCTGCACCTGCCTTGTGCACTATCTGAATTGCGCTGCCCTGCTGTCCGCCACCAGAGACCCAAGTCACATCACCGTTCTGCTGATTGCTGTTCCCCTTGACGAACGGCGCCATGTCACCGTCGAACATCGCGTTGACGTTGAGGTTCTCGCCTCGGTTGAAGGATGCATTAAGGGTGCTGGACAGGACGGTAAGCTGCTCCGCCTGCGCCGCCGCCTTGTTCTCTGCGCCCGTAACACGGGTGGTCAGGCCGGTCACGGCATCGGCATTGGCGTTGACCCCCTGCTGGGCGGTGTACGCGTCGGTTACGTCGATGACGAACGCGTCGTCGTAGATCACGTCGCCGCTGGTCACCCCGCCGCGGATTGTGGCACGGACGATGAAGCTCCAAACGTCGTCCCCCACGGGCACGTACCCAGATAGCTTGGTCCATTCCGACCCGACGTTCTTTGCAGGAATCACCTGGACGTTCGGATAGGCCACCGTGCCATTGTTGCGGCGCACGGTAGCCTGCAGTCCGACGGTGCCGTCACCCGATCCGGTGGTCAGTGGGTTCGCAGGATCGTTGCGGACCCAGACTTCCGCGTAGAACACGCGGCTGCCGTTCGTACGGAACTCGATCAGGGACACGTCACGGATCGCCCCCGTGGCGGTCAGGCTTAGAGCCTTGGTCCCGGAACGCGCGAACGTGTCCGTGATGCGCCCTATGCCATAGGCGTCACCCGCCTTACGCGTCTCAAAGCTTCCGTCCTGAATCAGGTTAGCGCCGCTGAGGATCGACGTAGACAGGTCACTCTGCAGCTTGGTGATGCTGGTCGAGGTGGAATCGATCTTGCCCTCGGCGGTAGTCACCCGGGTGGTCAGGTTCTGCAACGCCGATGCGTTGGCGTCCGCCTTGCCGGAAACGCTGGTCAGGTCGCTGCGAAGCGAAGTCAGCTGCCCAGCCTGGGAGGTGAGCGTGTCACCCAGCTGCGTCACGCTGGTGCTGAGGTCCGAGATCGCTTGGGCATTCGCCAGCAGCTCGGTCACTTCCTCCAGCACAACGTCGTCAACCCATAACGTACCAGCTGTGTGATCGCTGTTGACGTACACGCGCAGTGCGCTGATGGTGGTTGCGGTGACGGTGGATTCCAGACGCGTCCACTCGGTACGATTGGCAGCGAACGCCAGCCCTGCGATCAGCCCATCATCCTGATTGGCGATACGAATCTTGCCGTTGCCGCTGGTCCCGTTGTACGCCGCATCGGTCTTGTAATAGGCGCTGATACGGTATTTCTTTCCCATTACGACCGGGATGTTGCGGTCCGTGGCACCGTTTGCGGTCATGCTGCGGCTACCGCTGGGTGCGGTGACCTTCAGGCACTTACCGTTTCGACCTTCAGCCACAATGCTGACGCCGCCCATGTTGCTGTACGACCAGCCCACGGTATTACCCTGATCCCAGCTGCCGTTCAGGACCATGTTGCTGCCCTGCGAGATCAGCGCCGGCAATGTGGCGTTGATCGTCGTGATCGACTGAGCCAGCGCGCTCGTGGTGGTGGCGGTCGCCTCCTGCAGCGCCGTAACCGATGCAGCAGTTGCCAGCGAACCGGCACCGGCCGGCATGCGGGCCTCCATCGTGCTGATGCGCTGCACCTGCGCCGAGTCCGCAGCCACACGGGCCTTCAGCTCCTCGTAGGCCAGCCCTGCAGTCAGCTGAAGCGGATCCGTTCCGGTGTAGTTGCCACGCATCTGAACGGCCAGCGTGTTGCGCTGGAGAGCCTCGGCGGCATCTGCGGTGATACGCGCCTGGGTTTCTTCCTGTACCAACGCCACCGACGCGCCGGGCTGCGGGCGACCGACGGCGATGTAGTCGATCAGGTAGTAGTTGGCGACGGTCTGCGCCGCCCCCAGCTGCAGGCGAATCGCATCCACCGTGGCCGGCCACCACGCAATGTCCTGCACGTCGACGGTGGCCACGCCGTTCACGTCCCACGCCGGTTCCGGGATGGCCACACGCTTCTGCGTGTTCCATGCCTGGTCCGTGGTGGTGATCCACTGGAGGAATCCGTTCCACGTCGGCGAGCCAACGCGCTTCACGCGCAGCTTCACGAAGCGGTACGCGCTGCCGTCTACGGCCAAGGCCACCGGCGACTGCACCCAGGGCGCGGTGGCGTGGTTGGCGGGCCGCAGCCAGCCATCCACGAGGGTTGGCGCGCCGTTGCCCGTCCACCCTTCAATGGTCTGATTGAACGGCCAGAGCTTGATGCTGTCGAACTGCGTCCCGCTGCCGGCCGCAACCTCCGACACCGCGCGCGCCAACGATTCGTCGGCGCTCTGCCGCAGCTGCTCCTCGCGGCTGATCGCCGCCTCGCGCGCCATCTTCTCGTTCAGGAGCGCATCAATCCGCGCCTGGGCCTCGGCACTGATCGCCTGCATGGCTTCAGTCACGCCCTGCTGCCGCAGCAGCGCCTCGGCGACCAAGTCCTGTGCGGCCTGTGCCAGGCCGGCGGCGCGAGCCGCCGCCTCGTCCGCGATCGTTTGGATGCGGGCACTGATCTCCGCCGCCAGCTTGGCCTGCTGTTCGGCCAGGTCCTTGGACGTAGTCGGCGGAACAACGCCCACTACGGTTCCGGTGCCTGTCTTGCCGCGTACGGTCGGGGTGATCTGGAACCACCACGTCTTCCCGCTGCCGTCGCTGTAGACGTACCGCGTCTCGGTGGTGCGGTGGATCTCCGTCCAAGGACCGTCCTGGCTCTCGCTGCGCGAGATGACGTAGATCACACCCTCCAGATCAACGGCGTCCCATTCGAGCACGACGCCGTCGGCTACCGGCGTGGGATTGACCCCGTTCGCCGGCGGCACGTCCGGCGCCTTGAAGGGCACCGGGAACCAGGTGGAAAAGCGCGGCGCCACCGGAGACGCGGACGGCAGCCCGCCCACGCCGATTTCTACCAGCGTGAGTTTCCTTGCTTGCATTGCTGATTACCTCGCGTTGAGTGCTTCGCGCAGCGCTGAACTGCTCGCGTTGCGTACGCCCTGGGTAGTGGTAGACACGAGCTGGCGTAGCAGCTGGTTCTGTTCGGCGAGCAGAGCGTTGCTCTGCTGTATGGCGGCGGTGGTTTGCGTCTGAGCGTCGTTGTTCACGACCAGGTCGAACACGGCCCGGCTGAAGTTGTCCGGCAACGCCTCGATGGCGTCGGCCAGCGCACCCATGCTGGTTCCGTCAGGCTGATTGAGATCTCCGACCTTCATGCCATTGATGAGGCCGGTGACCCGGCCATACAGGCTGTTGTAGTCCTGCCCGCTGGCGTACAGGTTCCGTCCGAAGCCCAGTGCGGCCTGAGCGGCCGCCTGCGCGGCGCTGGTGTCGCCACCGGACACCGCCCGCTCCAGCTCCTTCATCGCTTCGCCCAGCTTCTCCTGGTCCGTCAGCGGCGACAGGTCACTGATCGACAGGCCGTACTGCATGGCCTTCTTGTCCTTGTCGATCTGCGCCTGCAGCTTGCCCATGTTGGTGGCACGCAGCGCCTCGATCTTGGCCAGGTCCTCCGCCCGAGCGCCAGACAAGCCGAGCGCCTTGGCGTAGTCGTTCGCCGATTTCACCTGCTGGCGATACGTGCGCTCGATCGACAGTGCCTGCGACTGGTACTGCGTCAGGTTGGCCGTCATCAGCTGAGTGCTCACGTCGGCCATGAGGCTGGCGTAGTTCCCGAGCAGCCCGGTCACCTTCTGCACCTGGGTGGCCAGGTCCGTGCCGGCAACGGCGGCTAGATCCTGGAAGTAGTCGACCGCCTTGTTGACCTTGTCGACCTCCAGGCCATTGAGCGCCCGGCCCAACTCATCGGCGTTGCCAACGGCCAGCGCGATCGACGCACTGAGCGCGGTGAAGACGTCCGCCGATTCGAAGTAGCCGTCGAGTTGGCCACCGAACCCCGCCGCCTTGACCGCCTCGGTGTACAACCGATTGGTCATGTCGCTGAGGTATGCCTCCAGCTGCGCCTTGGCCTCAGTGGAGTCGGCCGACAACTGGAGCTTCCCCAGGTCCACCTTCACGCTGCCGAGCTTCTGGGTCAGATCCACACCCAGCTGCTTGGCCAGATCGGTTGCAGCGCCCCGGACCTGGCGCGCGGCCATATCGAACGTGCGATCGATGCCGGGGTCCAGCGCGCCGAACTGCGTCCACTTCTTGTCGCTGCGGAACAGACCGCCCTTGGCCTTGATATCGGCATAGCTCTGACCATCGAATCCGCCGAAGCCATAGCTACCCGTGATGCCCTGCCCGGTGACCTTGGGAGCCTGCCGACCGAACAGCTTCGCGTGGATGCTGGAGCCGGACAGGATCGACGCGACTTTGTCGTTGAAGCCCAAGGCGCGGAACCCCTTGTCGGCCAAGCCGACAGCCCCGGCGGTGGCGATTTTGCCGGCCCAGCTCTCACCATTGGCGATGTTCCAGCCCTGGTCGAACAACTGGGCGTTCTTCATCATGCCGGCGACAATCCAGCCGATGATGGGGACCGCCGCCGCTGCCGAGCCAGCAGCGCCTGCACCCGCCGCACCTGCGCCGGCTCCTGCACTGCCACCACCGATCAACCCGGAGAAGCTGGAACCGGTCATCCCGGCCATGCTGGTCACGTCGCCGAAGCCTGTCAGGGTTCCCGCTGCGGCCCCGGCGGAACGGCCGAACCCGAACAGGCCCTGGCCCTTGGAAAGCAGCCCGGCCACCGTGCTCACGTTCTGGCCGCCGGCCGCAGAGCCATTGCCGCCGAACAACCCCATCAGACTCTGCAGGTTCAAGCCACCGCCCTGCCCGTTCATTCCGTTGAGGATCTGCGTCTGGATCGGGATCACGATCTTCTGCTGCAGGAACTCGCGGGTCAGGTCACGCAGCCCGCGCTTGGCGGTATCTTTCAGGTCGTCCCACAGGTTGTCGAAGTCGCGCATGCCGCTGGCGACGAAGTCGGACATGGCGTCAGCGGCATCGCCGACGCCGTCGACGACCACGCCGGCCCATGCCTCAACGTTGGCAGCAGCCTCCTCCACGCGCAGCGACAGGTCGGCCGATGCTCGGGCGGCGTCCAGCATGGCCTTCTCGTACTGCTCGTAGCTCGCTGCCCCCTTGGACAGCGCCAGGGCCTCCTTGCCGCCAGCGGCCTCTACCGCCTTCTGCAGCTCCTGCCGCATGTCCCGCTCGTTCATCATTTCGCGCCGGGACAGCTCGCGCGCACGGCCGACCTTGCCGAGCATGGCGACCTCGGCATCCATGGTCGCAAGGAGCGCCTCGGGGCTGGCCAGCGCCTTCTTGATCTCCGCGCTGGACTGCTCCAACGCCTTCTGCGACTCTAGGACCAGCGTGTTGTACGCGGCCCGCTCAATGCGCCCTTCCTTCAGCGCTTCCTTCAGTTTGTCCTCGAGCTGTTTCTGCCGCTCAGTGGCCTCGGCCAGCGGCCCGGCCATCGTTGCCGCAGCCATTGCAGCCTGCTCGTTGTAGCGCTTGATCGCTTCCGCGTCTGCCTTTCGATCCTTGGCGCCTGCGCGCTCAGCGGCTGCCGACGCCTTGCGCGACTCCGTGAAGTTCTTCTGCGCTGCGGCCAGCTCCGTCTGGAGCCGGATGTACTGTGCGCCCTGCTCGATGTACTGCTTGACCTTGGGGTCATCGCGCTTGGAGAAGTCGACGCCGCTGGCTTGGGCCTCCTTGAACCAGTCATTCACGTCCAGCTTTGCAATTTCGGCAGCACTTTTGCCCACGCGGGCGAGCTGGCCCGGCAGCGACTGCATTGCCGACGCGATGCGCTTGCCAGCCGCGCCTGCCGAGTCTCCCAGAACGTTGAACGAACCCGACAGGGCGTCAGTTGCGCTCTTCGCCTGAGTACTGCTGCCTGTGAAGGCGTCGAGGATCGCACGCTTACGATCGACCTCCCTGCCAGCAGTCGCAGCGGCGGCGGTCTCTTCCGTGAGGCTCTTGGCCACGGTGGCAGCAGCTGGCGAGCCAGCGATCATTGCTCGCCATGCTGCCTCCAGACCATTGGAGAACTCATCGGCGCCAATCTTGCCGGCCTTAAAGGCGGCATCCAGCCGCTGCGTTTCCTGGATGAACTCTGAAGCCTGGCTCGCGGTGGCAAAGTTCGTCGCCGCAGCGACCATCTCCGTAATCGAGCTGGTGATGGTCCGGTAGTTCTCGTCGATCTCCTTCTGCAGTCGAAGGATCTCGCCGGCCTGCATCTGGGCGTTGAGGGTCTTGAACTTCTCGATGGCAGTGTCAGCCGCACCACCGAAATCGATCAGCGCAGCCGATGCGATCGCGGTGTTGTCGCGGAAGATCAACCACCCGGCGGCAGCGGTGGCCAGCATCGTGACGATACCTGCCGGGCCTCCAAGCATCGCGAGGGTAGATGCACCTGCACGGGCGACCCACCCTGCATTCGCAGCGGCAGCCTGTCCTTGTGCCTGGGCAAGCAGGAGTACGGCCTGCCGATGCTCCAAGGTTGCGGCAGCGGCTTTGGAACTGACCGACACACTTCCGCCGATCGCAGCGGCGCGACGAACCTCCGCCTGAGCATCAAGCATGGCCGCGCGGGTCCGTAGCTCGAGCTGCTGCGCCGCAGCGACGTTCTGCGCGGCTGCGGCCCGATCTGCTGCCATCCCTGCGTTAGCTGCAGCGACCCGCGCCAATAGGGCCTTGAGCAGTGGGCCCGAAGCTACCGCAGCGCCAGCAACCGCCACCATCTCCAAATTGTTGGCAAGCGCCGTGATGCCAGCAGAAAGCGCTTGGGAAGCCCCCGTTGCCTCATCTGCCCTGCCGATCATCTCGGTCAGGTTGGTGTTGAGGTTGGTAATCGACTGCGAGACGCGGACTTGCATCTTTCCGAACGAGTCATCAACGCCGTCCGACATTTTCAGCAGAGCGCTGACGATCTGATCGGCCGCGACACCGCCATCCACCACGAACTTGCGGAGACTGCCACGGGCAATGCCCATGCCGTCTTCGATGGTCTGCACCAGCTTGGATGCGCCATCGACCATCGAGTTGAACTCTTCGGCGCGTAGCGTACCTGCCGCCAACGCCTGGCCGAACTGAGTCAGCGCGCCTTCCGACGCAGCGGCGCTGCTACCGGACATGGCAATCGTCTTGTTGACCGTCTCCACGATCCGGGCTGTCTGCGCGCCTGTTACGCCTAGCCGATCCTGAACCATTGCCAGGTTCTGATAGAGGCTCGCCGTGGCGTCCAACGGCTGATAGGTCGCCTTGGCGATCCTGACCACATCCTGCTGGGCAGCAACAAATTCGGCCTGCGAGGCAGTGACCAGGCGGATACGGTTGCTCATGCCGGTCCATTCGTCAGCCCGGCTGATTGTCGCTTTGACGGCGGCCAAGGCCGAGCCCATGCCGACCGCCTCAAGCGTCACGCGACGGAACCCTGCCGCCACGTCGTCGGCACCGCGTCGCGCAGACTCAGACATGGCCGCCTGAATGCTCGACATGTCGCGCTGAACGACTCGTGCAGCTTTGCCGCTGTCCCGTTCGAACGATCCGGACTTCAAAAGAAGATCGACAGTGAGGGTGTACAGACTCATGGTTTCGTCCATAAAAAAGGCCCGCACTGGGCGGGCCTTGGGCTACAGGTTTTCGGGCTTTGCGCCCGATCACTACTCAACTTCGACTTTCTTCCCGATACGCTCAAGCCAGCAGAGGGCAGTGCCCAATCGGTAAACGGCCCATGACATGGCAAGAGCCCATCCTGTGCTCAGCACCACCGCGAACACGTTGAGAAAATTCCAGTCGTGGGAAACCCCACCCCACGATGCGATGCGGGGAACACGCCCAAACGCGAACACGCCAACCACTCCCGCAACCAGCGATAGCAACACCATCAATCGGCCCACGTCCTCCAGCGCAGATCCAGCCTTGGCCGGCAGCTTTTCTGGCCGGGGATCCCCGTCCGGAACATCGACTTTGCTCGTGTGTTCAATCATTGCCGCTCCCTGCTCATTGAGATAGGGATTGTGCCAGCGAGCAACCTGCACAACAAAATCATGCCGGGATTTCCTCAAACTCCATATACCCGGTGAAGTACTGCCGGCTGACGTTCTCCGCCGATGGCAGCTGTGTCGGGAAACCGTAGAGGGCGGACCGTGCCGCCAGAGCCGAATCGAACGCCTTTGTGCTCATATCCCGGTACTGGGGCACAACACACGAACGACGACGGCCCGCCAATGCGGCGCCGATCGTTTCCCAGTCCATGCCGCCGAGTCCGTTGCCACGCACAACCGGCGTGGACCGGCCGGACAGCGTGCAGGTCAGCCTCCGATACAACGGCCCCGGCACAGTGTTGACCTGGCCTCCCTTCGTTCGCGTGTGGGCGCTCGTGTCGATCATAGCCACAGCCCACCCGTCGCTAATCCCCACGTCGACCGCTTGGAAGATCGCAATTTCACCCACATCCACGTTCGTCGCGGTGGTGCCAATCTCCACGGACACCGTCGAGACCAACGCCGCAGCCTGGGGGAACAGCCAGGCGCAGACGCTGCCGTCAGGCAGACGCACGGTGGTCCCAGTGGCTCCGGCCGCGCTCACCTGGACGCCGGGCGGAATATTGAGGCCGAGAATCGCGATGATCCCCGGCACAACAGCCTCGGCCAGGGTAATCGTGATCGCCAGCGAGCTGGTGCGGCGGATGCGCGACGCCCTGCCAGGCTTTCCGTCGAAGAGCGCCGAGCCCTGGTCCGCACTCAACCACGTGCCACCGGTGAGGGTCACCGTCGCGACTGCCGGCATGCCATATCCAATCAACATTCAAGATCTCCCGACGGCACCCATGCAAACGGGCTGAGCTTCCCGTTCTCAGGAAGCATCGTCATCGCCCACTCGCCGGCATACTCTCCTTCCTCGATCAACCAGCACGCCTTCCACTTGGCCTCCTGACCGATGAGGTCCGAGGCCCCAGGCACCAGGTCGTCTTGGCGGCGTGGCTGGAATTTCGCGACCACTACATCGAATTGGCGAACGTCTTGCATGGCTAGCCCCACACCGTCAGCACCACGTCCCCCGTGGCAGGGTTGCGCTCTACACGGCGCACCAGCACCGGCTTGCCGTCGTCGAGGCCGTAACGTCCGTAGGTGATCCGGCCGATCTGTCCCGGCAGGGGCGCCAAGTCCTGATCACCACGCACCGCCAGCTGGTAGAAGTGGCGCTGCACCCGGTACAGGCCCAGGACGCGATCAATCTCCTGTTGCGCGTCGGCCGCATGCCAGAACAACGAGATCACCGGGTCAGCCGCCTCTGCCCGCTGGTAGTGGGCGTGCAGCGGACCAGCGCCATACACCTGCCCCCGGTAAAGGCCGGTCAGTTCGTCGCGCCTGGACTGCGGCACGTCGACAACGTCGGTGACCAGGTCTGACGCGCCCAGCGCTTGGCCGTTGGGGCGGTAGGCCATGCGTCGAGTCAGGTTCGGAGCATCATCGGGCACCATGACCAGGTCAGCGGCCAGATCATCCTCCGACAGATCGAAGGCGAACGCGCCGGCATGATCCTCGGGCGCGGTCACGCGGACGAAGCGCAGCACCCCAGATGGATCCTGATAGCAGCCGGCGCCGTAGCTGGGTAGTAGCGCATTCAGCGCAGCGCGGCCGGTCATGGCTGTTCCTGCGTAGTAGCCGATGCCCATATACCCCGTGGCGTGGTCGATATCCGCACAGTCGCTGGCCGACCACGCCGCTCGGCCCAACCGGGCCATCACGTCCCCCACCGCCTGCTCCAACCGCGCCGGCAGCATGCCCGCTCCGATGCTGGAGGCGTCCGCCACCACCGGCGTTACCGGCGGCGACTTCATCAGCAGCTGCTGCCCATCCGGAGCCTCGCTGTAGGTGCCGTCCTCCATCAGGTCACCGCGATCCATCACCGCATCGATGTAGACCCGGCTGTCGGCCACGAACATTGAAGTCGCATCCGAGTTGGCGCCCATTGCCGGGACGCTGGCCACTGCCCCGATTACTACCGGCTGCGGCTTCCAGGCCAGCGACGGGACGTTCGGCAGGAAAACTCCGCGGTTGATCGTCTCGTCCAGGTAGTCGTGTGCGTCGCGCAGGTGCAGGGTCTTGGTGCCGTCGTCGTTGATCTCGATCTGCTCGATCGCGCAACGGAAGGCCGGGACCGCGTCGGCCCGCATCCCGTTTTCGGGCGCCAGCAGGATCTGCACCGAGCTGCCAGAGGCACCAGTGCCCGCCATCCCGTCCAGCAAACCTTCCGCATCGACCACGACGCACTCGGCGGCCGCGGCCTGGGACACCGGGTCACCGCCCCACGGCCAGAACGCCAGCTCCTGGATCAGGTTGACGCCCTCGGCCACCAACCCCTCGTAGCGAACGTTCGCCGGACTATCGCCGGGCGCAGACAGCCAGTCCACGTCGGCCAAGCGTGTGGGGCTGGCGGTAGAGCTGGGGAGCCGCCAACCGGCTGCAGCCGCTTCGCTACGCGGCCCCCACTGCCCTGCGTTGACCGCGAGGCACAGCCCGCCCGCCTTGGTGGCGGCCAGTGACGCGGCGAAGAACAGCGGCCCCGACAGCTGCAGCTCGCGCACCAGGATCTGCGCGCCGTTGAGGTAGAGCCGCAGCTGGCGAGGGTTCGAGAACACGACCTGCAGCCCGACAATGTCACCGTGAGTCACCGCCGGCAGGCCAGTGGCGATCGCTCCTCCAGCCTGCAGCAGGCGCCCGGCGGCGAGGTCCCAGCCGATACTGGCAAGGTCTGCACCCAGCGCCTTGTTCAGCGCAGCCGGGCCCGTGGCGAAGCCTACGAGGGCCGCAAGGGCGTCATCGCCCCACACCGCAAACTCCACGCCCACCGTCCCGGCATCAAGGCCGAAGTCAGAGCGCGCGTGGCTGGCCAACGTGGTGGCGCCGGTGGTGGCCAGGGTAAGCCCGCCATCTCGCGCAGCGAGCAACGGACCAATGGGCGTGGCGGCGAACCGCCCGAAAGTGTCGGTCATGGTCATCCCAGTCCATCGAACCAGTCCTGCGCCTCGTCCTCATCGGACCGTGGCACGAGAGCGTCGAGGTAGTGCTGAAAGGAGCGCTTTGTTCCGCCCTGGCTGTGCGAGGCGGTTATATACGCGGCGAAGGCAGCGGGCTTGATATACAGGCTCACAGGGTCGATGGGGTTCCGCTTGTGGAACTCCCACCATTCCAGGAACTCCCGGCGCGACATGCTCGCCTGCAGCTCCGCCACCGTGCGATGCAGGTGGCCGGCGAGGACCTTCCAGAACCAGTCCTCGCCGCGCTGCCTTAGCCGTTTCCCGCGTCAGCCTGGGCTTGCGCAGCATCCTCGCCGAAGCCGGAATGCTTCATGGCGACGCGCTGCAGCTCAGCGGCAACCAGCGGTTTGAGCTGGGCGGCCTGCTCCACGTTCATTACCGGCTTGCCGTCCTCGTCGCAGATGGTCGCTGCGATCAGCTTGGCGCGGTCGCCTTCACCCCACAGCTTGCGGAACTCCGCATCCGGCAGCTCGCGCACGTGGAACTGCGCTTTGGCTCCATTGGGCAGGGTAATGGTGTCGGCATGCACGTCCTTGGACGCGAACATGCCCAGGTTGGTGAACGACTGCAGGACGCTCAGGGGCTGCTGCGGCTGGGTTTGGGGGGTGTCGTTGGTCTTGCTCATTGGCCGTTTCCTTGAATGGCGACAGGGCGCGCGGGCCGCGCACGGCTAACACGCGGAGGATCCGCGCGCCCTGTCAGAGAGATGGCCCGCCGGAGCGGGCCTGGGTGGGCGCCGTTGACGCGGCCTTACGGCGTCGGGCGGTGCGTGGTGACGGCGCCGGAGCCGCGGATGGTGATCGTCGCCTTCCAGACGTCGTTGTCCTGGCTGGTCACCGCGAAGTTCTGCACGAAGCCGTCGAACTGCTTGGACAGCACGGTGTCCGGCGGGGTGATCTTGCCGGCAACGGCGGTCGGCTTGGCCACGCCTTCGGTTTCCGACAGCGGCGCGGTCACCAGCCAGTTCACGACGGCACCGGTCTCATGCAGCTCTTCCAGCTTCTCGTGGTCGACGCTGTCGTAGATGATCTCGATGCTGGTGCTGCCGGTCTGCTTGCGGCCGGCGACGAACTGGTCCCAGTCGTCGTCGTAGTCGGAAATATCGATCTCCGATGCCTGGCCATCGGGGAAGCCGACCGAACGCAGGCGGGTCACCTTGATGACCTCGGCCGCGCCGATGGCGACGAACAGCTGGGAGTGCTTCGACTTGATTACCTGTCCCATAGGGATTTCCTTGTGTTGCGCCCGTCGCCGGGCATGAAAAAGGCCCCTTGCGGGGCCAGTGGGTTGCCGTTGTGTGGATCAGCGCAGTTGCAGGAGCCGCACGTCGAATGAAATGCCTACCGAATCCGTGCCGTCGTTGTCGGGCGTCGGGTTGTACGACTCGATGCTGCCCACGCGCTCCACCACGTCGCGGATAGCGACGCCAACGGCGTTGGTTTGGCTAAGGACCTCGCCCCATACGGTCATGCGGACCCGCCAGCCGTCAGCCGGCGGCGGTTCGGACAGCATCGCCGTTGGCGATCCGTTAACCACCTCCCACGTCGCGTAGGGGAGCGGCGTGTTCTGGGGCGCACTACCCAGGAATAGGCGGACAGGATCGCCGAGCACCTGCCGGACTGCCGCATCCTTTTCCAGCAGGGATTGGATCAAAGGAACCATCATCGCCAGCCATCCTTTTTCAGCTGCTTGTCGAGCGCCGCCCAGGTCTCATTGATGATCACCTGTGCCGCTTCCGGTCCTTTCGTCTCACCGGCGGGTGTGAGGAAGGGAGACGCCCGCATGTTCTTGGTGCCGAACTCCACGAACCGCCAGTAATAGGCCCACCCAGACTCCTCGTAGACCTTCCCAACGCGGCCACGGCGCCGGTTGCGCTTGGTGTTGGCGTACTTGCGGCGACGCCCCGTCTTAACGCCTACGGTGAAGTACTCGCCGCCTCGGCCTACACCTGCGCGCTGCCGGCTCTTGGAGTTGGCCCGGCGGGTGACGATCTGAGACGCCATGAAGCCTGTTGCTTTCGGCGCCCGGCGTCTGGCGTCGTCCCGGATGACATTGCCGCCCTTGCGCATGCCGGCCTGGACTGCCCTGCCCTGGATGGCCTTGGGGGCCTCCCGCAGCGAGCGCAACAGGCCATCCACACCGTGAATTGACACTTGCTCAGCCATTGCCCAACCCCGCTACGGCGATGATCGCCATCTCACTACCGTCGTTGCTCGGTGCAATGCTCTTGATCGCATAAGGCTTGCCCCGCTCGACAATGCGCCAAGTGGGCTCGACATGGCGTGGCAGCATGTCCCACCGGACCTGCTCGCGGTATCGCTCCGCCCCTGCGGCGACCGCCTCGGCCGTCGCGCTGAGTTGGTTCGTCTTCTTTGCCCACGCCTCGGCGACGAGCTGCCATTCCTTCTTGGGCGGCCCACCTAGCGGATCGCGGACATCGACTGCGCGCTCGAAGCGGATCAGGTGACGGCGCTGGCCTGCTGAAGTAGCCATCAGAATCGCTTCCTGTACCAAAGAAGTCGTGACACCCCGAGGGCAATCTCCGAGGTCAGCTCACCCAGGGCACTGCGGTTCTCCGCCCAGCTGCCGACCATCAACAGAACCGCTTGGTGCACATCCGCCGTAAGCGCCATCTCTTCTTCGCCGGACGGCTCACCCTCAACCAGGCGGCGATCGCAGTGCATCTCCACGTGCACGAGGGCCGCGTCTACGTACGTCTGCAGGAGCGCATCGCTGATCTCATCGACAACGCGGCACTGCTCGCGCACAAGCGCGAGGTCGAGGGTGATTGCCATTACTCGGGATCCTTGTTCTGGGCTTCGGCCAACACCGCTGCCAGGCGAGCAGCGCCCCAGCGGCGATCGAACTCGACGCCAGCGGCCTCCAGCTGCTGGATCAGGAGCGCCCTTTCATCAGCGCCGACCTGATCGGCTGCCGGGCTCCCTGCGACGGCGTCGGCAACAGCGCCGGCCGTGACAGCTTCACCGGAAGCAGCACCATCGACCACCGGTGCGGCTGTGCTTGGGACTGCGTCGGTGCTGGTAGTTCCGTCCACACCGTCGCCCTCGCCCGCCTTCAGTTCGCTGGGCTTGGCCGGCTTCGTCTCCTGGGGTGCGGCACCTTCGTGGAACTGTACCACCAGGCCCTTGCCGACCAGCGCGTGTCCGTATTCCGGATCCACGCCGTCGAACACGTCGCCAGCCTTCACATCGGCGGACTCGGCGTTGAGCTTCGGGGCGTCGCCGCGGAAGCCCCATTGAGCTTTGATCTTCATGTTCCTGCTCCGTATCGAAAGAGAGAGGCCGGCGCGTGGCCGGCCTCGTTCGGGATCAGCTCGCTATCACGCCTGCGGCTTGAAGCGGCCCTTCACGAATGCCTCGACGCGGCGCTTGGCCAGGCCCAGGCGCTCTTCGACCAGCAATACGCGCTGGTTCTTCACGAAGTCGTCGTTGATCAGGCCGACCTTGAACAGGAAGCTCATGCGGTCGTAGATCGTGGCGCCGCGCTGGAAGTTGGCGACCAGGAACTCGCCACCGGTGGTGGTGCCGTCGCCTTCGTCCATGCTGTCCGAGGCGACCACCGGCCGGCCCCACAGGATCGGGGTCACGAAGCCCTGCAGGTTGGCGAACAGGTAGCGGTTCTGGCTGTCCTTCTCCAGCTCGATGTTCATCCAGTCCAGCTCGGTCATCACCGTGGCGTCGGCCGACAGCTTCGACTGCTTGCGCACCTGGTAGATCGCGCGACGGACAGTGTCGATCGAGGTGTCGCTCGCCTTCGACAGGTCGTCATCGAACACCGTGGCGTCAGTCATCAGGCCGGGCAGGTTGTTGCCCAGGCCGTCGCCCTTCAGGATCTGGGCTTCTTCTTCCAGCTTCAGGTCGTAGCGCAGCAGCTGCTGCAGATAGCCGTACATCTGCGGCACGTCGTCCAGTGCTTCGTCGGTGACCGGAATCCAGACGGCCAGCTTCTTTACCAGGTCGGTCTTCTGCTCGAAGGTGACGTTGCTCTGCGGCTTGGCCGTGCCTTCGCCGACCGGCCCGGCGCCACGGGTGTGCAGCTTCTCGCGGAAGTAGGTGTAGCTCTGGCCGGTGACGGAGATCGACGGGATCAGGTCGCGGATGCGCAGCTCCTGGCGGATGCCCGGCTGGATCGTCGGGTCGAAGTTCGGCACGACGATGCCTGCGCTGGTGACCGCCTTGGTCTCCTGCATGGACGCCAGATCGTCCTTCTTGACCTCGATCTCGGCAGCCGACTTCTCACGGCCCTGCAGCGCCTTGTACTCGTCGTTGCCCTTGATGAAGTCGATGAAGCCTTTCTTCGTGCCGGGCTGGTTGCCCAGGCCGATGCCCTTTTCTTCCAGCTTCAGCACCTTGTCGACGACCTTCTGGATCTCGTCGGTGGCGGACTGGATCTGCTTCTTCAGGTCAGTGGTGACCTGGTTGCCCTTTTCAATTTCGGCCGAGGCGCTGTCGTACTTCTTCTGCAGGCCGGCGAAGCCGTCCTTCAGCTGCTTCTCCAGGCCCTCACGGATATCGCTGATATTCTCGCTCATTAATGCATACCTTTGAAAATGGATTCGATGGATGTGCCGAGTTGCTTCAGCTGCTTCACGGTCTCCGTGTCCCGAATGCCACCGTCACGGTGGATCGCGGGAAAGCCGAGCGAGGCGACGGCCGCCGCCTCTTTCTGGGACAGCCCCATGCGTTCGCGCAGGGCCGATTCGAAGGCGCGAACGTCGGACTTGACGCTCATCACCTGTGCTTCGGGGTTCATACCGAACGGGACGACCGACGCCTCCCACAGTTCGGCCTTCTTGATGACGCGCACGCGCCGCCCCTCGCGGTTCTCGATCGCGTCCTCCAACGTGTTGAAGCCGACTGACATTTCGTCCAAGGTGCCGGCCTTCATCAGCTCGTAGGCGTCCTTGGCGTAGCTGACGTTGAGGTTGACCTTGCCCTTCAAGTGCAGGCCGTTGCCGTCCTGTTTGAACTCGGCATCGCCGATCAGCCGTGTCAGGTTGTGGTACAGCGCCAGGCGTAGTCGGCCAGTCCGAGTCGTCTTCACCTTGACGAAGGCACCCGGGAGGATCAGGTCCTCGCCGAGATCCACGTTGTTGAACACCGAGGCATAGCCCGCGAAGTTGCCAGCATCGTCTGCCGCCTTGACCTCGAACGGGCAGGAATACTTGCTAAGCATTGGCGGGATCTCCCGTTGGGTCGTCGTTACTGGAATCGGGCTTGTTGCTGGCCCACCGTGTGACCTGGTTGTATTGCTCGCCTTCCAGCACAGGCAGGTTCTCCTTCACCCGAACCTCATTGATCGTCATCCAGCCAGAGCCGCCGGAGCCGCCAAGCGCCGTCTTGTAGTAGGTAGAACGGGCGCCGCTGTCGGCCCGCAGGAGGCCCTCCACGACAGCCTCCACGAACATGTCGCCATCAGCGAACAACTTGTCGTTGATCTCGCTCTCGATGGCATCGAGGTAAGGCTTCAGGCCGAAGGTGACGAAGCCGCTGGTTTGCTGCTCCAGATTGGAGCCCAGCACCGACGTGGAGCGAGCGCGGTTCGTCAGGTACAGCGGAACACCCCAGATGCCAGCGAGCGCCTCTTCCTGGAACTGCTGCGATTCGATGAACTGGCTGTCTTTCTGGGTCAGTCCGGCCGGTGTGATCGTCGGCCCGCCCTGCAGGATTGCCATCTTGCCGAGGTCGTCCACATCGCCCTGGCGGATATCCGGCAGCTTCGCCTTGATTTGCGCCTGCTGCTCCTTTGTCAGGAAGCCGGGATAGATGATGTATCCGCCAGTGAAGCCCCCCTTGCGCATGAAGCGCGCTGACCAGTCCTGCGCAGCGCGCGCCAAGCCGATGGTTTCCGCTTGGTACTCGACTGGCGACAAGCCAGCGATGCCGTCTGGACTGAAAAGCTTGAAGTGCAGCATGTTCTGTGGCGAGACCGGCGTTTCGCTGCCGTTGATCGTCGCCCAGTAGATCAGGCCGTCGTCGGTGTCGATGCGGACGCTATCCACCGGCACGGGAATCAGGCCGATCCATCCACCATCGTCGTCACGTTGGATGATGGCGAAGGCATTGCCGCGCAGCGCCATGTTCACCACGACCGCCTTGATCAGGTCCAGCCACTTGATGAACGGATTCGGCTTACTCAGCAGGCGAAGCAGACGGCGCCTCTGTGGGCTGCTCCCCCTGACCAGCTGGCGGAGGCCGCCTGCGTCCTCATACAGCTTCCAAGGCAGCCCCGCGGCGGACTCGGACAGTACCTTCACGCACGACCAGACGATGCTGACCGTCAGCGCTTTCTTGGGCGTCACCCGGACGCCCGCCTTGGTGCCTCGGCCACCGGTGGATAGGTCGACCTCCACGTAGTTGCCGGTGGCAGGGTCGTCGTATCCGAAGAACCGCCAGCTCAGCGGGTTGTACCAGCGAAAGGTAGTCATCCGATCAGTCCAAAGAAGCCGTTTTCCAGGTAGTCGTCTATGCCGCCGGCATCCGGTGGCATGGCGTGTGCCGCGCCGATGGCCATGCAAAGGGCCACCGCGGCGTCGATCTTGTTTGCCGACCTGACCTTCGACAGCCAGCTGTTGCCCCAGCGGTCCGATTCGATGACGGCGGACATGATTGCGGAGACCAGAACCGGGTTGCGGCGCAGGCGCAGGCGCCCTTCCAGCAGCGCCTCTTCCAGCAGGCGCAGCGATCCGGGCATCCACATGCCTTCAGGTATTGGCTGTCCCGACTGCTCGGCGGCTTCCACAGCCGCTTCCAGTGGCTTGCCCTTCTTGCAGCCACCTTGCGGGTGCTCGGCGAAGGTCACAGACAATCCAATGTCGTTGACCTCTTCCTCGAACCGGCGGAACGCGTAGCGGTCGTACGCGACCAACTGCACGTCATAACGGTTGTCGTACTCGGCCATGACCTGGGCCACGTGCCGGAAGTTAATTGCCTGCCCTTGAGGCGCGTGCAGGTGTCCACCGTTGACCCACGTGCGATAGGGCAGCTTGTCCTGCAATTGCCGCTGATCCAGCGTGTCGCCGGGCGTCCAAGCCTCGATCCAGGCGTCGAACGTCGGCTTCTCGATGATCAGCTTCTCGCCCTCGACCTCGACCTCCACCGGTACAGTGCCGGTCTCCACGACCGCAGCCATCGCGGTGATATCGCGAACCTGCGACAGGTCGAGGCCCAGATAGACCTTGCGCCCCTCATGCATGCGCGGGTCGAAGTCGGCCAGCGCCGGTTCCAGCGTTGGGCGCGTCATCCAGGCGGTCTCCGCATCGGTCCACACGCAGAAGTGCAGACGAAGAATGCCGTTCAGTGACCCAGGGATCGCTTTGGCTTGCGCCACCACGTCCGCCAGGTACTGCTCGGTGATAGTTACCCCCAGCAGGGGATTGGCCTTTGCCCAGCAGCTCGGGTCCTCAAGCGGGTCGTCCCCGTCGTCCAGGCTGCACACGTAGCTGAAGGTGCGGTCATCGATCACGTCGCCGACGAAGGTCGGATCGTTCACCGCCTCGGTATGGCCGGCGGCGACCTTGACGGCATGCTCATGCTCCTCCCAACACACCGAGGTCCGGTCGCTGCCCGAGTTGGTGATCATGAAGAGCAGCGGCTCGCGGCGGAACTTGAAGCCGCGCTCCAGCATTTCGATGATTCGCCGGTCGGGAAGCTCGTGCACCTCATCGACCAGCACGAAGAACGGTCGAGGACCGGAGCCGGTACGGCCGGTATCGCGCGACACCGGCCGGAAGAAGCTCGCGCTGGCGTGGTGCGCCATGCTGAACTCCCGACCCTCACCGCCAGCGAACTCGATGCGCTTGGCCAGGAGCGGCGATTTCTTGACCATCTTCACCGCGTCGGCGAACAGGATGCCGGCCTGGTCCTTCTTCGCCGCCGCCGAGTAGATCTGTGCGCCCGCCTCGCCTGCGGCCGTCATCCCCAGCAGGCCCAGCCCACCGGCCAGCGGGCTCTTTCCGTTGCCCTTTCCCTGCTCGATGTACGCGCGGCGGAACCTGCGAAGCCTGTCGGCGCCCTTCCAGCCGAAGAGCGAGCCGATGATGAACGCCTGCGAGGGGTGCAGCTCGAACTTCCGCCCCTCGAACTGCCCCTCGGAGAGCATCAGGACGTTCTCGAAGTAGCGGAACGCGTACTCGGCAGCCTCGTGGTCAAAGTAAAGGCCCCGTTCGGGGCCTTCGATCAGATCCTGCAGGTGGCGCCGGCAGGCGTTTCGGACATGGGGGCCGGCAACGATCCGGCCAGCCACCACATCCAGCGCATACGCCTTAGTGCGGTCGGCCGGAGCTGGGGCCAGCGAAGAATTCTTCGCCCTGGTCGTCTTCGTCACCGCCATGCGAGACCTTCGATTCATCCACAGGTGTGGCGCCCAGCTTCGAAAGAATCGAGCTGAGCGCCTGGGTTGCTGACACGCCGAACTCGGCTTTCGGGTCATCCATCCGGGCCGTCCAGAGGCAGGCAAGGCGGAGCAGTACTCGGTGGCTCGCGTTGAGCCAGGGCATTTCCGTCGCGAATTCCTTCCACGCCCGCTTCTCCGCCGCTGTCATGGCCTTGTACGGCTCGCCCAAGCTTCGTGTGCCCGCCGGCTTCTTCCGGCCAGCGTGCCGGCCGGGATTCTTGATGGCGGCGCCGCTTGTCGCAGCCTTTGCGACGGGCAATCGGGGCCTTGGCATGAATTCCTCGGGAAAGTGCGGGATTTCTTGACTGGGAGCGCCCGGTCGAGGGTCGTCCCGTGAATTGTGGATACGCGTGTTTGGGGGGGCGCTCGGTCTAGGAGCCGGCCAACGCCATAAATTCGCCCCCCCTACCCCGTTGGCGTGGAACGATGAGCCGTGGACCCGTCAGTGACCGATCGGCCAACCGTCGGTGTCACACCCACGGACCTGCGCGGCGCCTCGCTCGAGTCGGGCCTGGTCGCTGCTATGGCAGTTGGCACATTGGCTGTCGAAGGGGCCGGTCCAGAACATCTCCTCCGTTTCGCCCGCAGGGTGGCCGTTGGTGTGATTGCACACCGTGGCGACCGTGACGTGGCCTCTAGCCTTGCACCTGCTGCACAGCGGCTCACGCTCCAACTGCGCCTTGCGGGTGCGTTGCCAGCGCGCGGTGCCATACAGGTGTGCGAAGGCGCTGCCGCCTGTCTGTCGGGTCCTGCCGCGGCGCTGGGTCGGGCCCGCCGCCATCAGTAGGGCTTCCCGTCCAGGTCGACTCGCTCCGGCTCGGCACCTTCGTCCTGCACCGGCGCACCGGCCTCCTCGCCCAGCAGCTGCGCCACCGCCTGCACCAGCAGGCCCACATACATGGCCAGCTCGGCGATCTGCTTGCCCTGCTGCTCGATAGCCCCAACCAAGCGGTCAATGCGCGCGTCGGTGCTGCCATCGATGCGCGCGTCCAAGGCGGCAACAGCAGCAGCGCGCGTAGCCCGCTCGGTGTCCATCGCAGCCATCAGCGATTCAATCAGTGCAAAGTTCATCAGCAACCCTCGTTGTTTGCAGCACCAGGCCACGGCGTATCCACCGGTCCACCCGGTCCCAGTCCGGCTCCATCCCGGTTGCCCGGGCGAACCACATCACTGCGGCGAGGTAGCAACGCAGCCACCACCGCATGCGTATCGACGCGCGCACTGTCGCAGTCATCAGAACTCCTCTACTGCCCAGCCGCCGCCATCCCGCTTGGGCTTGGCCTTCACCGCGATGAAGCGGAATGGGTACATGGCCGCGGCGATCTTGATCTTGGCCCGTGCATCGTCCTGCCAGTGCCCCTTCACTTCGTGGCAGGCCATGACACCGTCGGCCTCCAGCACCGCAAAGTCCGGCGTGTAGAACGTGTTGTCGGCCAAGCGCAGCTTCAGCCCCTCGAACCGGTGCCACTGGATCTCACCAGCAGACTGCAGCGCGCGCAGCCGCTCGGCATACGCGGCCTCAGTCTTGTTCATCTCGCCCGTCTTCAGCCGGCCCAACGCCAGCACGCGGAGTTCCCGCGCCGTCTGCCGGACCATCAGGGCGAATCCGGGACAGGTTTGCCCTGCACCTGGTCGATGCCGTCGAGCTGCGCCTCGTACTGCTGCAAGCAACGCTTCCGGCCGTTGCTCACCTCGAATACGGCGGACGGCGCCGCCTCCTTCACCCACTTGCAGCGCTTGCGAAGTTGGGGGTCGATCGGCACGTAGGTGGCCACCGAAACCGTGATGACGGCTGCCGGCGGCGGATTGGGCTTGGTGGGCACTGGCTGACAAGCTGACAGCGCCGCCACCACCGCGAGAATCGTCAGTCTGCGCACTTGAACACCCCCAAGATTAAGTCGTCCGGCAGGGTCGTTACTGTCTGAACCCTGGGATGGCCGACTACTCGGCCACCACCGGAAGCCCTGGCCCCCGCCAGCATTTCGGTGGCGATGCGCACACCCTCTGCTGCCGCCTGGGTGGTGATCTCCTGCATGGTGGCTCCCGATCCGAATGTGCCGGTGTTCAGCTCGATCTCGACCCGGACAACCGTTTTCGTCCTTACGTCCATATCAGTACCCCTTCAGTGCCGGGCAGGCGGAATCGAGCAGCTCTAGGGCTGCCTTGCAGGTGTCAGGTCGCTGTTCGTAGCGGCCGCGCCAGGTAGAAGCCTCCTTCTCGGACGCTTCAACCTTGCCCGCCAAGGCCCGCAGTGCTTCAGCACTCTCGTCCCGGAGGGCTTGCAGCTTCTCGGCTTCCGCCCTCAGGGCGGCGGCGACCTCGGCCAGACGCTGATCGCGGCTGTCCACGTCGGCCTGCAGTCGCGCGGCGTCGCCCTGCCAGTCGGCCCGGACCTTGATCACCTGGGCGCTCAGATCCCGGATCTTCTGCTCCTTCTCCCAGGCAGTCAGTCCGGAGACCATGCAGCCGAAGGCCAGCACCGCGCACACCAGCTTGACCTTGCTACCGGGCTTGCTCAGCCACTGCAGCGCGTCGGCAGCGGCGCCTACGATCAGGGTCCACAGCGCGCGCAGAAATCGAATCAGTACGCTCATGGCTTATCGCCTCCGATGGCACCGGTGGCCCGCTCCACCATGCGCACGTAGCCGGGCAACAGCCGGCGGATCAGGACGCCGGACAGGCCGGCCAGGGGCAGCTGCGGGGCGCCCGCCAGCGCCGGCCAGATGGACGCGGCAACGGCGATGACCCATGCGGCCACGATGGCGTACGCCACGACCGCCACAGCCAGGGCAGCCCAGCGCGCGGCAGTCTGCAGCAGGCGGTGGCCGCGCCGGCGGCTGGCGTCAGCGGCCACGCGCTCCGCGTCCTTTTCCGGCAGCAGCAGGACACCGATCAGCGCTCCCGCCATGGCAACCATCAGCACGGACTGCGGTACGCCGAGGATCACCCGTTCGGCCTCTCGCAGCGCATCAGCCGTCGCCGGTGCCACAACGGCCGCGGTGAACGTCCCGACAATGGTTTTCAGAGTGCTCACGGGCTCAGTCACGGCGCCACCGTCCCGCCGGCTTTGCGGTACACGGCCAGCAGGTCGACAAGTTTCTGTTCGTGCTGGCCGTAGCCAGCGCCCGGCAGGCTCGCCCAGATGTTGCTGACCGCCTTGATTGCCTCCGGGATCTTGCCCGCCTGAATTAGTGGCAGCGCGCGACGCTCCCGGATCTGCTGCAGCGCAATCAGGTCCTGGCTCAGAGGCGAGAAGTCCTTCAGGCCGAGCGTCTTCTTGTAGGCGTCGTAGTAGCGGCGCAGCAGCTGATAGCGGCCGGCAGCGGTGGACTGGATCTTGAGCTTGGGCAGATCCACCAGCACGCGCGGATGGTCGGCGTAGCCACGGAACAAGCAACCACCGACCAGCACGTCATAGCCGCGGTCGTTGGTCGGCTGCCGGCCGTTGTCCGTACCTTCGGACCAGGCCAGCATGTCGAGGAAGGCCACGACGTTCACGCCGCCAGCCTGTTGGGGAGTGATCTGCGCCATAGCATCTCCGGGCAAAGAAAAAGCCCCGGCTGGGCCGGGGCTTGCGATTGGATGGTGGCAAGATTGCCGCCTTTTTCGATGACCCAGGAAGTCATCGCTATGCGGTCTGCGTGAGTGCCTTGCTGAACTGCCTTGCAGCGCGCGCTTCGGCCGCACGGAAGTTGAATAGCATCCACTCATAAACCGGTCGCCAGAACCGGCTGTAGGCAGACCAGTCGGCACCGATGGCGGCTGCGCGCTTTCGGCCGCTGAGCGGATCGAACCCACTCCCCCCACAGCTGTCGCAGTTCACGACTCCCGCAACCGATGGGTCCCGAAGCACCTTCTTTCCTCCACAGCGGGAACACTCACACGCCCCAGCCATCTCTTCGATCACTGCCCCAGCCAGTACCCCAAGTTGCTCCATGGTGTTGTTCGGCCAGGCTGCAGCGCGCGCCTCATCCAGCGCGTTCTCGGTCCTCAGCAGTTCACGACGCTGCGCGTCCGTTACCTGGCTGCCACCCCACCCCATGCACGCCTTGGCGATGCCGAACTCAGTCCGTGCGGTGGCCAGGCCGTGCATCTGCCGGATGAACTCCGGGGCTACCAGCCCGATTACCGCCTTGCGCAGCTGCTCGCGGCGGCGAGATGCGCTCTCTGGCCACCACAGCGCCTCCATCAGCTCCCGGCCAAGCCCGTCCTGCACGTACGCCATGGCGGCGGCAATGTCCTGCGTCGTCAGCTCGGGGCGTCCACCGCCGCCGCATGCGTCAAACCGCTGCGTTTTCGGCCCCATGCGGCTTGCCAGCAGTTCGCGTGCCTTGTTCATTCCCATGCGCCTTCCCCTTGGTGGTTTGCTCGTGCAGCGCGCGATCGCGCTTGGTTGTCTTCTATTGCGGCACCTGTCACGCCGCACGGTCCCAGCTGGCCGCCAGGCGCTGCACCTGCCCGCCGCGTGCCTCGAACTGCTCCACCGTCTCGACCGGGCCATCGGCGAGCACACGTGCCTTGACTCGCTTGGGCCGGGACACCGTGTTGTGGTCCATCCGCCGCTCGCGGGGCGCACGCTGTGGGTTGATCTTCGGCGCCATGGCCTTCGTCTTCTTCATGCTGCCGCCCTCAGTTCGTTGATGTAGGTCTGGTTTGCAATCAGCTCGTCGTCGGAGCCGTACGTCTCGTGGAAGGTCCTCGAGCCATCCATCAGGCTCGGGCCGTAGATCTGGCGCATCGTCGCGAAGGTGTTCCCCTCCATCGGATGCCGCATGTGGTGCCACTTGCAGAGCGCGTAGCCAAACATGTGACCGCGCCGCAGGTTCCCGCTCTTGGCGTGGTTGTAGTCGCAGCCGTAGACCACCAGCTCCGGCTCCAGCAGCTCCTGCATCTGCAACGCCAGGCAGGCCATGCAAGGGCCCGTCTTTGCCAGCTCCATCCGGGCCCTTTCCTCCTGGGTAGGAGGTGGGCCAAGCGAAAGCGACCACCACATCAGCGCAGCTCCGGGATCGGGCCGGCATAGCGGGTAATCGGGATCTGGCGCATGCCATCGCGCCACACGCGCGTGCCACGGGTGGCGTACAGCACCAGCGGCTTGATCCCGTACCCATAGGCCAGATACCAGCCGGCCACCGCCACGGGCTCGGACACCGGGCGCACTTCCAGTTCGACGTGGTCCTGGCTCATGCCGCAGCGTCCTGAGCGGAGCCGAACAGCTCAGCGATCTCGGCCAGCCGCTTCCGGGTGCGCGCGTTCGCTTCCGGGCTCGCCTCCACTCGGCCGGCCAGCAGTGCCAGCGGGTTGAACGCGGGCGTGGCCGGCGGCAACGCCAAGTACTCGGCAACCTGCTCATGCGCCAAGCGACCAGCGTTGACCGCCTGCTGCAACGCGGCGTCGCGGGCACCGGCGTCGTGGCCCAGCGACGGCTGGTAGACGGCACAGCCACCTACAGCGCGCGCCTCCTTCACCAATCGGGTGTAGACCTCCAGGAAGGCAGCCCGGCCTGCGATCTTGTCGCCAGCCTCCACCAGCGGCAACGCCGCCGTCCACGCATCACGGGTCTGCTCGCTCCACACCAGCGTCACCGCCTCGTCGGCGGCGCGGATGGCCACGGCCCATGCTTCGTTCGGGGCCGGGTGTCCGTCGTCGATGCGCTCCATGATCGCGGCCAGACTGAGCTTGCCTTTCACCTCTCGGCGGCAGGCGGTCAGCGCGTTGGCCAGCACCGGCAGCGGATAGGTCGCCAGGTCGGCGACCATGTAGGCCGCAGCGGCCGGGCGGATCTGCTCGCCCATCACCTCAGCCGTGGCCACCAGCATTTCGACGAGCCTGTCTTGATCGGCATCACTGAGCATTGGCGTTTTCCTTCATGCGGCGCAGCAGCGCCTTGGCGTCGTCAGCGGCCGTGGCGTTGGCCTGCGTCTGGTCCTGCTGCTGGGCGCTGGCCTGCGTCATCTGGCGGCCGGTGGCCCACTGCGTGCGGTATGCCTCGCACTTCGTCAGCAGGGCGCCCAGGTCGTGCATGTTTTGCACCACATAGCGCTCGTTGACAGTCAGGAACCACGCGGCAACCAGCGGCGCCTCGGTGTGGCCGAGCCTCTGCACGATTTGGCGGACGTTGCTGTTCACCTTTGCGTTGCGGACCGGCGCCACACCGTGGCGGGTGCGGTAAGCGGTGGCGTATGCCGCCCAGGTGGCGCGGCACGCGGCCTGCAGGTCGGTTTCGGAAACCGCCGCCAGCGGCGTGGCCGGCAGGCCCGCCGGAGATGACGGTTCTCCTGACGGTTCATTGAGGGTTATATGACGGTTAGGCGGCACGGGGCGCACCCCTAGACCTGCGCCCGGTGCATCCCCCCCTGCATGGGGCGCATCCCCTCCTGCAGCGGGCGCACCCCCTGCATGGGGCGCAGCCCCTGCGCCCGGTGCAGTACCTGTCTTTCCAGTCTTCCGGCCAGCCTTCGACGGCGCAGCGGCCTTGTCGAAGTTGGCCGGGGTTACCTTGTAAACCGTGCTGCTGTTGAAACGGCGGTCACGGGTGAGCAGGCCAACGGCCTCCAGATGATCCATTGCCGTGCGCACAGCGCGCGCCGACATGCAGCACCGCGCAGCGATGGTGCCCACCGCCGGCCAGCACACCCCGTCGTCGTTCGCTTGGTCGGCCAGCGATATCAGCACAGCCTTCTGCGTGACGCTCAGGCCCTGCAGCGGCCAGCACTGCGACATGATGATGGTCGACATGTCAGAGCCCCAGCGTCATGTTTTCGCCCGGCGCCACCGGCCACCAGGTGCATGCGGGCTTGCCGGTGGTTGCGCACGGCGCGCTTGGGCCGCGCCAAATGCGCCCCTCTCGGGCCAACTCGGGCAGTCGACGGCCCAGCATGTGGCGGTCAAGGCCAGTCAGCGTCGACAGGTGCAGACTGCTGTGGCCTGGATGGTGGATTACCGCAGCCTCAGCCTTGGCGTGCTGGACGCGCAGCGCGCCGCTGGCAGCGAGGTCGACGGCGGCGATGTGGCTGGACTGCGGATCAGTGGAGCGGGCTGGATGGTTCATCGACGCGCCCTCCCCTTCGCTGCAGCGCGCGACACGTTACGGATCAGCCGGTGCGCCATCGTGATCAGCGAGTTGGCCTCTTCCACCATCAGCTTCGCTTCGTCGCTGTCGATGTGGCGGTCGGCGATGGCTTCCACTGCCGTACCCGACAGCCGGCCCACCCGCGTGGTGATCTCCAGCAGCTTCGTCTGGATGGCGCCAATCTCGTCCGACCAGCCGCCCTCCGGCGGCGGTGGGACGGTGGCCACCGCCATGCCGAACTGCCCGGCCAGCGCCTGCATCCAGTCCAGGGCGTACTCGCTGCCGCCCGCCTTCTCCTGCATCCACTCGGTCAGCAGTTCGGCAATTTCCATCGTCACAGACTCACCCTCCAGCCCGCGCAGCTTCGCGCGCAGCGTCTCCGGGTGCATGGACTTGCCACGGCGGTCGGCCAGGAAAGCGGCCGCGTCCACGACACCGCCGGGCGTCTTGCGCACGGAGTTGTAGAGAACGTCGAGCCAGTTGAGTGCAGATGTGCGGCAGGTCATGGAATCACCTTGGGGTGGACTGCGTTTCAAGGTTTCGGGCTGGGCCGGGGTGGCGCACGATGGGCGCCATGGAGATCAACAATTCAGGGACGAAGGCCAGGGATGGCCTTTCAGGCGGTGTCGACAGGACCAATGCGATCGGCGTCGGGATCGGTGTTTGTGGGCGCCGCAACCGGCGCAACTTCCATGCCGAGCAGGCGCTGGATCTGGGGCAGTGCGGGCAAAACGCCCTCTTCGGGCCACGACTCCACCTCTGCGGCGGGGAGCTGAAGCAAGGTTGCGAGATGACGGTCACTCGCAATGCCGAGCCTTCGGCGCAGCGCGCGCTTGCTCATTCGACCGTCGACTTCTGCACGCAACTGCGCGAGAGCTTCGCCCTGGATACGGGGTTCCGGCCCGAAAACGTCCGGACGCAGCTGGTGGCGAGACACGCCAGTGGCCTGCTCGATGGCTATGCATCTCTCCGCAGGCACTCGGCGGCGGTCGTACCAGCCGGAAACCGACGGCGGCTTGATGCCAAGAAGCTGGGCAAGAGCCTGCTGGCTACCTGCCGACTCAACTGCTCTATCGAGGGCTGACATGTCCATGCCCCTATTAGCTCACAGCTAACAGCTAAGCGCAAGCTGACAGCTGCACGATTCAGATTAGTTACCAACTAACCTTGCTCGATGGACATTCGCGAAATCCGCAGCCGCAACTTTCGCCACCTAGTCGAGGCGCTCGAGTCGAAGGGGATCACTAAGCGTCGGGATCAGGGGGCCCAGCTTGGAGGCTTCCTGTCCCCGTCGTATGTGTCTCAGCTGCTCGGCGGCAAATACATCGGTGACGACGTAGCCAAGAAGATAAGCCTGGCCCTCGGCAAGGACCATGGCTGGATGGACCGCCCCCAATGGAGCGACGACGGCGAAGTTTCCGTCTCACCAATCCCGGAGATTGAGACGCAGCCCGGCTATGTTCGCTTCGACTTGTTTGAAGGGGGTGCAGGGATGGGTGCAGGGATGGTCAACCAGGACTACCCAGAGGTGGTGAAGACCATCGAGGTCGCAGAATGGGAAGTCCGCAGGAAGCTCGGTTACCTACCCAAGCCAGGCAGGATCCAGATCATCACCGGCCGCGGGCCGTCCATGCGGCCCAAGCTCGAAGACGGCGACATTGTCTGGATCGACACCAGCTGCGACTACTTCGACGGCGACGACTACTACCTGATCAACATCGGTGGCGAGACGCAGATCAAGATGCTGCAGAAGCGCGGCGACGGTCTCTACGTCGTAAGCGTCAACACCGACTTCCCGGCCTACAGGCCGGATCCTGGCGATCTGAACATCCTGGGTAAGGCACTGATCCACGCCGGCCTGCGGAAGTTCTAAGTAGCAAGAGAATTTCCACTACTGTCCCAATTTGGGACAACAAAAAAGCCCCGCCGAAGCGGGGCTTTCTTACTTTTTGCGGACTGGTTGCCCAGGTACATCAGCCGCTGGCGGCATCTTCGCCATCTCTTCTGACACCACGTCCTTGACCGCGGACTTCATGATGCCTGGACCTGCAAAGGTCAACACTGCCCACATACCAGCAATTGTCACGAGAGCTGCGCCACCCATCGACTTCCACATTGCAATGGTGGAAGGCATGCTCTCAAGGCGGACCTTCATCGCAGATACGTCGATCTCGACGTTGCGAAGACGTCCATCAATCTCGTTAATTTTATCTGACATAGGGTCATCACCTCCGTTCTCGGAGCTGTCAAGAACGTCCGAAACCACCCGAATCTTTGTGTTGTAGGATCTTAGATCCAACTCAACGATACGGCTGGTCCCCTGAATGGATGCTACGACTTCGGGGACAAATGTTGCGTGAAGTCCTCCACTGGAGGTCGTTACATCGCAATCAGTGGCCATCGCTGACCTCTGGCTCCTCCGGCGATTCAGCCTCGTCGTCTTCCTGTTTCAGCCCAGCAACCTTAAGTGCCAGTTTGCTGATCAGCTCGCTGATTTCGTCCAATTGGTCGATCGGAATGACAAGTCGAACCAAATCCTCACGAACGAATTCACTCTTTGGTTGCTTTTTGCCCTTGGAAAGCACAACTGCCTTACCACCTGGAACGGGCTTTTCCTCGCGCTCGAAATATTCTTCGATGAGGTCAACGCCGTCGCGATAGAAAGTGAGGTGGACGTTGCCGTCGCCCGTTGGACCACCTGCCGCCACGCCAGTCGCGACCTTTGACGAGAAGCCAGGATGCTTCACGTGCTTCAAAATGAACTCAGCCATTTCTTCCCCTGTAGTGCCCCTCCTGGGCTGTGCGAATCATATCGGCCAATGAGTGCTTCGTCATTAGTAGGGCTACTACTTTGCGGAACTAGAGGCTGGTCAAATGTCGCCCCGCGTATTTCATCCGCAAAATCAACGACTTCCACGTTGCTTGTCTTCCATGCTTGTGACCTGGTCTTGCAGTAGCAGCTCTGCGTAGAGGCCAAACGCGCCAACCCTACGCCGGCTATCTCGATCGCGCTTCGTCGGAACTAGGTGTTCTAGTCTGCTCGCCTAGCGCAGCCGTATCACTTGCAGGGGTGGCCGTCGCCGGCCACGTCGGTGAGGACCAGCCATTCAGAAAAATATTAGCTGTTAGCTGTTGACTAACGTTTAGTCGATGACTAACGTACTCTCCAGTCGCCCAACACCACCCCATCCCGGGGCCGGGCGCAGGAGATCAAGCAATGGCAACCCTGTCCCTCGGCGTCAGCAAGGCGCCGCCCACCGTCGTCGCGATCCCCTCCCTCGGCGTGGTCGCCATCAAGGTGGGCGCCGCCAGCCTCTACATTGAAGTGGCAGAGGCCGACCGCCTCTCGGTGGAGATCCAGCACGCTGCGCATCAGCTGAGCGGCGAAAGCCAGGATGCCGCCGCATGAGCCGCGTCCTGGTCAATCACCGCAAGGAGTTCACCGCGACCCAGCTCAGGGCACCTAACGAGTTGATGGCCGCGCTGCGCAAGGCGGCCGAAGAAAACCGGCGCTCCGTCAACGCCGAAATGATTTCGCGCCTGATCAGCACCTTCGAAGGACTTGCCATGCCTGCAACCGATGCCGGCGACGGCAAGGCCCACTTCAAGATCCGTCTGGATGATTCGCTGCTCGCCGCGCTCAAGCAGTTGGCCGGCGACAACAACCGCAGCGTCACCGCACAGATCGAATTCATCCTCGCGGCCTTCGTCGCAGACCACATGTCAGTCGCGGATCACTCGCCGGACGCTGGCAGTAGCTGCCCAACTCCGGAGGCCAACCGATGAGCGCCGCCCTCGCCCACCACTCCGACGCTCAGCGCGCGGCAGCAGCCGCTGGCATCGTCGCCCGCGCCGGGCGCCGCTGGGGCCTCCTCCCCTACCAGGTCGTCATCGCGGCCAGCATCACGGCCAATGCCGTCCTGCGGCACGGCCAGAGCGCTGCAGGTGCTGTCGCCGCCGCCCGCCGCGCAGCGCGCGCGCAAGCAGGTGCTGCATGAGCGCCCCTGTCGATGTGCAACGCCTGCGGAACGACCTCGCTTGGTGCCTCGTGATGGAGCGCGGCGCCAGCCGCCGGGCTCGGTACTTCGAGCGCAGGGCCAACAATCCCCGCAATCCGAACCGTGCCGCATCTGCGCGCGTCGCCGCTGGCTACCAAGGGGACGCCGCGAATGACCGTCGCCGCATCGCCGAGCTGCGTGCCGAGTTGGCGAGCGTCAAAGGCGGTGCCGCATGAGCCGCCCAGTCGTCGATAGCTGCCGTGTGTTCGGTGGCAGAAGTCCCAAGACGGGCAAGCCTGTCGGAGAGCGCCACCGGTGGAACGGCGGAAGCTGGGGCAAGGGCCAGTGCGAGTTCTGCCACCGCACCCTGAGCGAAGTGCAGCGCAAGCCGGCGCTTCGCGCCAAAGAGGGAGCCGCATGACCGACCACGACTTCTTCGCCGCCATGGCCGTCGGCATCCCGCCCATCACCCCGCCCGTCAGCCCGGCGCCGGCGCCGGCGCCGGCCGAGCCCACTGCCGAACAGGAGACCGAGTAATGCGCCACCTGGCCCTGCCCTTCTTCTGCGCCGTCGCCGTAGGCCTGCTCCTCGCCCTGCTCGCTTGGGCCCTGCGCAACCAGCTCGACGCCGTCGCCCTGGCCTGCGCCATCGGCGCCGTGTTCTTCGCATGGCGCTGCTGGGAAGACCTCCACACCAGCTGGCCAGCGTTCAAGGCCGAGATGCAGCGCCGCAGCGATGAACGGCAGCGCGCGCCGCTGATAGCTGACGACACCCACTGATCCCCTGCCCTGCGCTCTCCCCCTGTAGCGCAGGGAACCCGCGCCGGCCGGGTTCCAACAGCCGGCAACCCATCCCAGGAGTCCAGCGTGCGTAACCAGCTCGACATCTTCGATCACGACCCAGCCCGCATGGCAGCGGCGAACCGCGCCGCCGCAGAGCGTGCACTGCACGACGTGCAGTTCACCCCCACCGTCCGGCAGGAACGCCACGCGTTCTACGTGGGCGAGGCCGAACGCTGGGAACACCTCGCCGCGCATAGCGCGCGCTCCACCAACAGCAAGGACATGCAGGCATGAGCAACTACAAGAAGACCCTGGCGGACGTGCAGCCCGGTGGGAGGGTGAGGCTGGGGGATGGGTTTGGCCCCAGCGAAGTGTGGGTAAACGTCTACAGCACAGGGGCGTTTAGGGAGGCCAACGACACGCGCGCGCGCGTCGGTGCCGATGGCGTTGGAACCGTCTTGCGCTACGTGCGCGATGACCTCTCCGCCCAGCCCTCCCCGGGTGGTCAGGAGGCGCTGCGCGAAGCTGCTGAGTTTGCACGACGCGTACTGGCGGAAATCTACGCGACCTACCAGGTCAAGATCGGCCCCTTTGCATCGCAGGCTCAGTTGGCAAACGTGAAGCTGGGTGCCGCCCTCGCCGCCCGCCAGCCGGTGGGGGAGCCGGTGGCCTACTGGCTCGCCGTGGACAAAGACGGCATCGTGGAATTCGGCATGTCGGCCGATGACGGCAACGAAGGCCAAGCTGCGCGGCAGGAAGTGAACGATTTTATCAACGGGGCGCTTCACGACGGCGGCGTGCCGCATCGCTTGGTCGGTGTCTACACCGCCCCGCCCGCGCAGGCCGTGGACCTGGTGCAGTTCCGGGCGCTCGCCGAGTTTGGCGAGGAGTTTGCGTTCAGTGCCGAGAAGCAGCCGCAGTCCCGTGTGATCTATGCACAGGCACGCCGCCTGCTGGCCCTGATCGACAGCCAGGCGGTGGGAAATGGCTGACCAAACGACCACCGGCGCTCTGCCGGAAGCCGAGCTGCAGATCCTTCGCCACGCCCTGGGCGTCGGCGAAGGCGGCTTGGAGCGCAGCTACCGCAGTCACTTCGTCACCGGCCCAGGCGGCACCGACCACCAGCACTGCATGGCGCTGGTCGAGCGTGGATTCATGGTCCGGCGCGCCGGAAATGCACTCACCGGCGGCAGCGACCTGTTCAACGTCACGCAGGCCGGCCGAGCCGCAGTGCAGGAGCGAACCCCGCCGCCACCGAAACTGACCAGGTCGCAGCAGCGCTACCAGCAGTTCCTGCGCTACGACGGTGGCGTGACGTTCGGAGAGTATCTGAGGGGCTGGCGATGAAAACGATTGGCACCGACTCGGCGGCGCCCATGGCTGACCAGCTGCTCACCGCTGCAACGGTCCACGTGTTCGCCTTGGCCTTCTTCCTGGCCGGCATCGCGATCAGCCGCGCATGCCGCGCCGCACGCAATGGGCTGCGGTCGGCGGCGGCTGCAATTCTGACCTCGGGCTATGCGAACGAGCCGCGTCATGACTAACCCGGTCAGACCAGAGAAGCCTAACCGCCCTGCTTCCAGAAGATTGCAACGAATGACACTACAAGCGCAGCTACAGATATCCAAACAGCAGCCCATGCCGCGCGAGCAGACGAACGCGCTATGTCTGCCGCTTCTTGGTGCCGGCGGGCTTCTTCTTTGGCTGCTTCTGCCTCTCGGCGAATACGCTCGCGCTGAACGACAAGCGAGAGATTTGGCGGCACCTCATAAATGGGCCCACCTGAACTCGTCTTCCCCACCTCCTTCATCCCTGATACCTCCCGGTGTTTTGGCGATGGTAGACGGGAGCGAGGGCGAATGGGAGCCCTTCGGACCAGAGCGCCGAATCACCGCCACCGAGCAGCTGCGCGCTGCGCTGGCCACGGACTGAAGGAGGACAACATGGTCCAGAAGAACAGGGCCGCTCTAGCGCTTCCGCTCCGCCTCAAGCTCGCCCAGCACGGCCGCCAGGCCGCGATTGCTGGCAATAGCTCGATCATGCCGGGTCTCCCCGGGATTTCCCGCATTGAGCCATTCCTTCGCTCGCGTCCGAAGCACCAGGTTTGCCGCTTCCAGAACTACATGGTGGCGAGCATTCCTCTGCCCCACCGCGAGCCGAGAGCCGAACACAGTCAGCAGCGTCGCGCCCGGCTCCAGAAGCTGTTGCGCCGCATCGCCCTCCAGGTGCTCACCGTGGTGAACCTGCCTGGCCAGTGCGTCCAACAGATCGGCCAGCGACCGGTCAGCGCCCGGAGCCATGGCGGCTCGGATC
The DNA here is from genome assembly GCF_001499715.1 of Stenotrophomonas thermophila. NCBI lineage: Bacteria > Pseudomonadati > Pseudomonadota > Gammaproteobacteria > Lysobacterales > Lysobacteraceae > Stenotrophomonas > Stenotrophomonas thermophila. The sequence continues at coordinate 85,984 of NZ_CVIW01000034.1, forward strand.
TGCTGCCGCTGCCAATGCGTCGTCGGCCTCTTGGCCAATACCAAGTCCTGAACGTCAGCGCTCTGTCGAAGAGCGCCCGCCTCAGCCTTGGCGCGGAGCCACAACTCCGCATGCGTCGAATTCGCATATTGACTCATGCACCCCAGTGTAGCGCCAGCCATTCCCCGCATTTCCATCGGAGCTGACACATGACCCAAGAACATATCAGCCACCCGGAAGGGTTGCCGAACTGCGCCGCCGGCCACCGCGCGCGCCACATCCACGACAAGCGCTGCGCGTCCGCCGGTGGTGGCCACCTGGTCGAGTGCGCCTGCAGGTCGACCAGCAAGCATGCCGATCCCGACAAGGCCATCGAGGCTTGGCGCCGACTAAACCGCCCCGCCCGCAGCGCGCGGGCACCGTCGCCGGCAGCTGTTGCCGACAACGTCGTACAGATGCGCCTGGTGATGGCAGGCGGAGGGAAGGTGGTCAGTGCCGTCTGACATGTACTTGTCGCGGGACGAGATCACCGGCCTATGCCGCACGCCACAGCGCGCGCGCCAAGCTGCGTTTCTCCGCAAGAACGGAATCAAGCACTACCTGGACGCACACGACTGGCCGGTGGTGCTTCGCTCTAGCGTTGAAGGAACGGCGCAGGCACCAAAGGCGCCGCCGACATGGACTTCCAGCAAGGTCGCTTGAAATGGGACGGAAACCGAGCAAGCCGGGGGCAATCCCCCGTTTCAGGCCACGCAAGCAGAAATCGGGCGTGACCCACTACTACTACGACCATGGTGGCAAGCCCAGGCGAGAAACTCCCCTCGGAAGCGACTACGGCGTGGCCATCAAGCGATGGGCCGAGATCGAGCACGCGAGCACGATCCCTGCCGCTGCCGTCGTGACCTTCCGGCACGTCGCCGACCGCTACCGAGCCGAGGTGGTTCCTACCAAGGCTGTCACCACCCAGCGCCTCAACAACCGGTGCATCACCGCGCTGCTGAGCTACTTCGACTCGCCGCCAGCGCCGTTTGAAGCCATCCGTCCGATCAACATCCGCCAGTACCTTGATTGGCGAAAGGCGAAGGTGATCGCAAACCGCGAGGTGTCACTGTTCTCGCATATCTGGAACTGGGCGCGCGGCAAGGGCATTACCGACCTCCCCAACCCCTGTGAGGGTATTCGGCGCAACAAGGAAGCCGGCCGCGATGTGTACGTGGACGATGACGCGTTCCGGGCTGTCTACGCACATGCCGATGCAGCCCTGCGAGACGCCATGGACCTTGCTTATCTGACCGGACAGCGCGTAGGCGATGTGTGGTCGATGGACGTGCGCCAGGTCACAGCGCGCGGCCTCATCATCCAGCAGTCGAAGACCAGCAACCGGGTAACCATGGAGATCACGGGAGAGCTGGCTGCGCTGCTCGAGCGCATTGCAAAGCGTAAGGGGGAGAAGTGCCCGAACGGGCGAGAGAAGGTCTTCAGCACGCGGCTGATCGTGGACGACGACGGCCTGGCCCTAGGCCGGGCAGCGTTGCGCTACAGATTCGACAAGGCCAGAGAGGCGGCCGGTATTGCAAAGGGGGAATTCCAGTTCCGAGATCTCCGCGCCAAGGCGGGTACGGACAAGGCCGATTCGGCAAAGGACATTCGCGAGGCGCAGGCCCAGCTGGGGCACTCCTCGGTCACTACGACCGAGATTTACGTGCGAAAGAAACGAGGCTCGAAAGCAACGCCAACGAGGTAGAACCATAACGCACGCCGCCTCAAAACCGACCAGAAGATGACTGTTACGCGGGCGTTACTGCAGATATCAAAGACGATGGTGGGTAATCTCCGCACACAACACGAGGAGATAAAACCATGATGACTACCGAATCACCGTACGAGCGAGTGCAGTTTGATCGCCTGGCCCTGTCAGTCAATCCAGGCCAGCGTAAGGAGGTAATGGCGGCGCTGGATGCGGCTTCGTGCAAAGGCAGATGGGAAGCCCATGGCGGTCTGTCGAAGTTCGACGACAAACCAGGCAGCTCAGAGGTCAGCAGCGTCGGACTGTGGACGTTCTATGCGGCCAGTGCTGAAGACGCGCAACGCGGCCAGCTTGGATTGGACCTGATGCCATAGAAGACGGGCGTCAACGGATTTTGCGGAGCGCCTTCCATATTGCGGAGCGCTGGAAAATCAGAAACCCGTTGGGAGACATGGAGCGGGCGAAGGGAATCGAACCCTCGTCAGTAGCTTGGGAAGCTACAGCTCTACCATTGAGCTACGCCCGCGTTGCGGTGGAAAGTCTATGCGCTGGGGGCGGTGTTGCGCAATGGTGCCCCCGCATCAGAGCGGGGCCGGCGCCCTTTCGTTCCCGAAAGGGATCCGGCCCCGCCTGGTTTCTGCTTAGAAGCTGCCGCTGAAATTGGCGAACAGCGTCGCGTCCTGGGCACGCTTCTGCCCGGCCGAAGCGCTCAGGCCGAAGTTGCTCTGCAGGCCGAACAGCTCGGTACGGGCACCCAGCACCACGGTGGCGTAGTTCTTGTCGAAGTTCAGGCCCGGCACGCGATAGCTGCCCAGTTCCGGCAGGGTCTGCAGCCATGCGCTGGCCTGCTTGGTGTCTTCGAACTCGTGGTCGTAGGTCACCTGCGCGTACGGCTTGACGGTGCCGCCATCGAAGCGGGCCTGCCAGCCGATGCGGCCGACGGTCGAATCGACGTTCTGGCGGTCGTAGCCCAGTGCGGTGGCCAGGGTGCCGGTCGCGGCGCTTTCGGTGTAGCCATCGATCTTCACCTTCTGCCAGATCACCGAAGCAATCGGGCCGTGGCGGAAACCGCCTTCGGTGCCGAACTCGTAGCCGGCGTTCAGCGCGGCGGTCAGGTTGCTGCCGTCCGGCGAACCACCGTGCTCGCGGGTGGCTGGACCCAGCTGGACCTTGCGGTTCACGTCATAGGACAGCCAAGTGTAGCTGACCTGGCCATTGATCCAGATGCGGTCACCATACCAGCCGGCGAACAGACCGGCAGTGGTGTCCTTCTGGGTGAAGTCGCCACGGCTGTTGCCGAAGTCTGCGTTGAGGCGGCCGAAGCCGGCGAAGCCGCCGAACACCATGCCGTCGCGTGCCCAGTCGATACCGAACAGGCCGGCGGGCGCCAGGCCGTCGTACAGGTCGGCATGGTCATAACGCTGCAGGTCACCGCGCACGCCGCCCCACCAGGACAGGCCATCGGCCGGGCGACCACCCAGGTGCATGCTGACCTGGTCGGCACGCGAACGGCCGATGGTCTGGGCCGAGTGGCTCAGCACCTGCTGCAGACGCGGGCCTTCCAGCACCGAGACAGCATACTGGCCCAGCAGCTGATGGCCGGCGGTGGTCGGATGCACGCCGTCGGCGAACAGGTAGGTGTTGGCTGCATCCGGGCTGACGTAACTGGTCGGGTTGCAGCCGATGATGCTGGCGGTGGAGTTGTTCGGATCGATCCTGCAGGCGGTGCTGGTGACGTTGGTGAAGCCGTACATGCCCGGATTGGCAGTCACTTCGCGCAGGATGCTGAAGGTATCGAGCGGAATGAACTCGATGCCTGCCTGCTTCAGGCCACCGTACAGCGCCTTGTTGTAGCCGGCCGACAGTGCGGTGGCGGCGGCGGCATTGGGGCCGCGGAACTGCGGGGTGATGCCCACATCCGGCAGGTTCGGTACCAGCACGTACTGGGCACCAGCCTGCTTCAGCGCACCTACCAGCGCGATCTGGTCGGTGACCGCTGCGCCGATGATGCCCTGCACCTGGGCCTGCGACGCGCCACCTGCCGCCGCACGGGTGGCCGCAAACAGATCATTGGCGCCTCCCCATACGGTGTACAGGGCGTTGCCGTCAGCCTTGCCACCGTTCGCGGCAAGGTAGCGGGTTGCTTGCGACTTCAGCGACGGAATCACGCCCAGGCCACCGGCCTCGTCCACCGATACCCGGGCACCGCCCACGGCGTAGTTGTCGCCACTCTGGCCGTTGCCGTTGGCACCCCCGTTGAGGCCGTAGTAGTTGGCGACCTGCTGTGCCCACACCCAACCCGGGTTGGTGGTGAACTGGCCGGTGACCGGCTGCACGCCCGGATCGAGCAGCGGCCGGAAATAGCCGGCGTCGGTGAGGCTGTCGCCGAAGAACACGGCCTTGGAATACGGACTTTCGCCTGCCATGGCCGGCAGCGCGGCGAGTGCGATCGCAGCCGCCATCAGGGAGCGGATCGGGTGTTTGCTGAGCTGCATCTAGGAACTCCTGTGGGGTAAATAGGTTGGAATCCGGCACACGTACGCCGGCGCACGGTCAATGGTTTCACCGGGCCGCCGTTTGCTCACGCTGCGCCGCCGCATGGATTGTCGCCTGAGCACGCCGAAGCCTGCTGTGCTGGAGCTGGCGCCCCGATCAAATTGCAAACGTTCCGATCACGAAGGGCTATAAGCGACAATGCAGGAATGAACATCCAGCTCAACGGCGAACCCCGCACCCTGCCCGCCTCGGCGACCCTTCACGACCTGCTCGAGGCCGAGCAGCTGCTGCAGCGCCGGGTGGCAGTGGAGGTCAACGGCGAGATCGTCAGCCGCAGCCGCCATCGCGAGCATGTCCTGGCTGAAGGCGACATTGTCGAGATCGTGCACGCGCTGGGTGGGGGCTGAGGCCTGTCCGGGTTTGCCGGCCAGCGGCCGGCACTACCCATGCCGATCCACGGCCGGCACGCCATTGCGTGATCCCATCTTCAGGCGGATAGGCGATAATCGCGCCATGAACGTTCACGTCTCCCCCGATTCGCTGGTGATCGCCGGCAAGACCTATGGCTCGCGGCTGCTCACCGGCACCGGCAAGTTCAAGGACCTGGAAGAAACCCGCCTGGCCACCGAGGCTGCTGGCGCCCAGATCGTCACCGTGGCCATCCGCCGCACCAACATCGGGCAGAACCCGGGCGAGCCGAACCTGCTGGACGTGCTGCCACCGGAGCGCTTCACCATCCTGCCCAACACCGCTGGCTGCTACACCGCCGAAGACGCGGTGCGTACCTGCCGCCTGGCCCGTGAGCTGCTGGACGGCCACAACCTGACCAAGCTGGAAGTGCTGGGCGACCAGAAGACCCTGTACCCGGACGTGGTGCAGACCCTCAAGGCCGCCGAGCAGCTGGTCAAGGACGGCTTCGAGGTGATGGTCTACACCTCCGACGACCCGATCCTGGCCAAGCGCCTGGAAGAGATCGGCTGCGCCGCAGTGATGCCGCTGGCCGCGCCGATCGGTTCGGGCCTGGGCATCCAGAACAAGTACAACCTGCTGCAGATCATCGAAGACGCCAAGGTGCCGATCATTGTTGATGCCGGCGTGGGCACCGCGTCGGATGCGGCGATCGCGATGGAACTGGGCTGCGACGGCGTGTTGATGAACACCGCCATTGCCGGTGCGCGCAACCCGGTGCTGATGGCCACTGCCATGCGCAAGGCAGTCGAGGCCGGCCGCGAGGCTTTCCTGGCCGGGCGCATCCCGCGCAAGCGCTACGCCAGCGCATCCTCTCCGGTGGACGGGCTGATCGGCTGATGACCAATCCTTTTGACAGCGCCGGCTCCAAGGCCCCACCCAAGCCCTTCACCGTAAGCGAGGGCCGCCGCGAGGTGCGCAGCTTCGTGTTGCGCCAGGGACGTTTCACCCCCGCCCAGCAGCGCGCGTTCGACGAACGCTGGCCGCGCTTCGGCCTCGACTACACCGGCCAGCCGCGTGACCTGGATGCCACCTTCGGCCGCCCGGCACACAAGGTGCTGGAAATCGGCTTCGGCAACGGTGCCGCGCTGCGCTTCGCCGCCCAGCACGATCCGTCGCGCGACTACATCGGCATCGAAGTGCACGCCCCCGGCGTGGGCCGGTTGCTGAACGCGCTGGCTGAGGACAATGCCGACCACGTGCGCCTGTACCACCATGACGCGGTGGAAGTGCTGCAGAACGAGATCGCCGATGGCGCGCTCGATGAAGTGCGCATCTACTTCCCGGACCCGTGGCACAAGAAGCGCCACAACAAGCGCCGCCTGCTGCAGCCGGCATTTGCCGAGCTGCTGGTGCGCAAGCTGCGCCCGGGTGGCCGCCTGCACTGCGCCACCGACTGGGAAGACTACGCCGAGCAGATGTGGGACGTGCTTGACGCGACTGCCGGCCTGGTCAACCGCGCCGGCCCGCGTGGCAGCGTGCCGCGTCCGGACTGGCGCCCGCAGACCCACTTCGAGACCCGCGGCCAGAAACTCGGCCACGGCGTCTGGGACCTGCTGTACGACCGCACCTGACGATCGCCTGAGGACGCCGCGCCCCACATGGATACCGCGCTGACGCTGACCAACGACATGAAGCTCGTGCTCGGGCTGGTCGGCTTCACGATGGCGATGTTCCTGTTCGAGCGCATCCGCGCCGACGTGGTCGCGCTGGTGGTGCTGGTGGTACTCGGTGTCACCGGCCTGATCGCGCCGGAGGAGATCTTCGGCGGTTTCTCCGGTAACGCGGTGATGAGCATCATCGCCACCACCATCCTCGGTGCGGGCCTGGACCGCACCGGGGCGCTGAACCGGCTGGCCGCATGGCTGCTGCGGCGCGGCCACGGCGTCGAACAGCGGCTGCTGATGATGACCACCGCCATCGCCGGCCTGAACTCGTCCTTCATGCAGAACCCGTCGGTGATGGCCTTGTATCTGCCGGTCGCCTCGCGACTGGCAGCGCGCACCGGGCTGACGATGCAGCGCCTGCTGCTGCCGATCTCGGCGGCGATCGTGATGGGCGGTGCGCTGACCATGGTCGGCAATTCGCCGCTGATCCTGCTGAACGATCTGCTGGCCTCGGCCAACAACAACCTGCCTTCCGGCCTGGCCACCATCGAGCCGCTGCGCATGTTCGCGCCGCTGCCGATTGGCGTGGCACTGCTGATCGCCTCGCTGCTGTACTTCCGCTACTACGGCGACCGCAAGCTGATCGAGGAAGAAACCCTGGTCAACGACGGGGTCACCCCAGCACGCACCGAGAGCTACTTCGCCAAGACCTATGGCATCGAAGGCGATGTGTTCGAGCTGGTGGTCAGCGCGGAAAGTCCGCTGGTGGGCATGACCCTGGGCGAGGCCGAGAACCTGCACGACGCCCCGCTGCTGCTGGCCCTGAAAACCGGTAATGACACCCGCCTGGCGCCGCCGGCGGAGATGCGCATCTGGGTAGGCAGCGTGCTCGGTGCGATGGGCCCGCGCCAGCAGATCAACGATTTCGCGCAGAACCAGTTCCTGCGCATGTCTTCGCGCCTGAAGCACCTGGGTGACCTGTTCAACCCGAGCCGCGCCGGTATTTCCGAGGCGGTGGTACCGCCGACCTCGAACGTGATCGGCAAGAGCGCGGCCGACCTGCGCCTGCGCAAGGAGCGTGGCATCAGCCTGCTGGCGATCAACCGCGACAAGCAGGTGATCCGCGAGGACGTGCGCGACGTGCAGTTGCGTGCAGGCGACATGCTGGTCTTCCACAGCATCTGGACCGACCTGGCACAGGCGGCCAAGAGCCGCGACTTCGTGGTGGTGACCGACTATCCGACCGGCGAGCAGCGCCCGCACAAGTTCAAGATTGCGATGGCGATCTTCGCGCTGACCATCCTGATCGCGCTGACCAGCAAGCTGCCGGTCGCGCTGACGCTGATGACCGGCGTGGCCGGCATGCTGCTGACCGGCGTGCTGCGCATGGACGAGGCCTATGCCTCGATCAACTGGAAAACGGTGTTCATGATGGCCGGGCTGATCCCGCTCGGCTGGGCGATGGACTCCAGTGGTGCGGCGGCATGGGTGGCTGGCCATACCATCGACAAGCTGCCGACCGGCATCCCGGTGTGGGTGCTGGAGGTGGCGCTGGCACTGCTGACCACGGCGTTCTCGCTGGTGATCAGCCATGTGGGCGCGACCATCGTGATGGTACCGATCGCGGTGAACCTGGCACTGGCGGCGGGCGGCAACCCGACCGCGTTCGCGCTGATCGTGGCGCTGTCGGCGTCCAACAACCTGATGACGGCCTCCAACCCGGTGATTTCGATGATCACCGGCCCGGCCAATTACACCCCGCGCGAGATGTGGCGGGTCGGCGGACCGTTGTCGCTGATCTACACCTGCGTGGTGGTGTTGATGATCAACCTGATGTTCTGAGGGTTGAATTTATCGGCAGGGCTGCGCCCTGCACCCGCAGAATCAACGTCAACGTCAACGTCAACGTCAACGTCAACGTCAAAGGCTGGCATTCCGTGGGATGGCGGGGTGGGTCCGGTTACGGGGGACGCTGCAAGTCCCCCTCCGGGGCCCGGCCCAGCCGCTGGCGGCTGTGCGTTCGGGCGCTTGCGAAGCAGTGCTTCGCAAGCAAAGCGCCCTCACCCATGTAAGCTCGGTCGCCGCTTGCTCGTGTGCGCAGTCCTGCGCACACGGCAAGACCAGGGTTGGGCGTCCTGCCCAACCCGCCCGAGGCATGCCTCGGGCCCATGCGGCTCACGCCCCCGCAACCGGACCCACCCCGCCTTCGACAGTTTTCCGCGAACTGTCGAAACGGCATTCTGTGCTGCTGGTGGGTGTCGACCTTGGTCGACACGGCTTTTGTAGAGTCGAGCCGTGCTCGACTGCTTCCGGCCTCAGGCCAGATAGACCTGCCCATCGCGGATATCGACCGGCACCGCACGCAGGCGGTCGCCCTTGCACGGGCCGGCAATGCAGTCGCCGCTGTCCAGCATGAACGAGGCGCCATGCGCGGCGCACACCAGGTGGCCCTCGCGGCTCTTCAGGAACTGGCCCGGGGCCCAGTCCAGGCGACGGCCGGCGTGCGGGCAGATGTTCAGGAATGCGCGCACCTGCGCGCCGTCGCGGTACAGCACCAGCGATTCGGCATCGCCATTGACCACCGCTTCGACCTCGGCAAACGCGCCATCGGCAATGGCATCAAGGGCGATCAGGGCAGCAGCGATAGTCATGGCGAAAGCTCGGACGGTAAACCGGAATTGTCGCATGCCTGCTCAGGTGACTGGCTGTGACATGAACACAAGTCATTGATCCGTAATAAGCACAGGCTATATTTAACGAGTTTTTCACTCAATGACAGTGGCGCGTCCCGATACTCTGATTTCGCTGATCCCAGCCTATCGAGCCGCCATGTTCAACCGCGCATCCGCCTTCAACCAGTTCCGCACCCTGTTCGCGCCGCGCAAGCCGCGTCATCCGCTGGTGCGCGTTGCCGTGGGCCTGCTCGGCTTGGCGATCCTGGCCGCGATGGTGTTCATCGGTGTGTTCGTCGGTGCCGCGATGATCCTGGTTGGCCTGGCATGGAAGCTGCTGGCCTCGCGCAAGCCGGGCGCCGCGCGTCCGGTCGACCCGACGGTGGTCGAGGGTGAGTACCGCGTGGTGCGCAAGCCGGTGTTGCCGGCCTCGCGCTGATCCAGGCCTTCCGCGCCCGCTGACGGCGGGCGCCATGCGTTCTAGACTGCGGGCACGCCCTTCCTGGATGCCCGCATGTCCGATGTCTCCGATGTGATCCCTGCCGTAGCCCTGCCGCGTGTACCGGTAGCCGGTGGCGGCAGTTTCCCCGTGCACCGTATCTACTGCGTCGGCCGCAACTTCGCCGACCACGCCCGCGAAATGGGCGCGGCGGTGCCGGCGGCCGATGACCGCGGCCGCCCGATGTTCTTCAGCAAGCCGGCCGACGCCATCGTGGTCGGCCACGACGATGCCATCCCCTATCCGCCAGCAACCGCCAACCTGCACCACGAAGTGGAACTGGTGGTGGCGATCGGCCGCGATGCGCCGGCCGGCGAGCTGGCCGTCGCCGACGCCGATGCGCTGGTCTACGGCTACGCCGTCGGCCTGGACCTGACCCGCCGCGACCTGCAGGCCGCAGCCAAGGACAAGGGCCATCCTTGGGATGCCGCGAAGGGGTTCGATGCCTCCGCGCCGATCAGCGAAATCGTCCACGCCGAAGAAGTCGGCGACCTGGCTGCGCTGAACCTGTCGCTGGAGGTCAACGGCGAGGTGCGCCAGCAGGCACTGCTCGACCAGATGATCTGGAACGTGCCGGAGATCCTGCATGAGCTGTCCAAGCTGTGGCAGCTGCGTGCCGGTGACCTGGTGTTCATGGGCACCCCGTCCGGGGTGGCTGCGCTGAAGCCCGGCGACCGCTTCAGTGCCCGCCTGGAAAACGTGGCCGAGCGCCACGGCGTGATCGCCGGCTGACGTCACCTGCGCTACCCTGCGCGCTGTCCACTTCCCCACCGGAGAAAAACAACAATGGGAATGCTCACCGAGTTCAAGGAATTCGCCATGCGCGGCAACGTCATCGACCTCGCCGTCGGCGTGGTGATCGGCGCGGCCTTCGGCAAGATCGTAACGGCGCTGGTCGAGAAGATCATCATGCCGCCGCTTGGCCTGCTGATCGGCAAGGTGGACTTCTCGCAGCTGGCGTGGACGCTGTCGCCGGCCCGGATCGGCCCGGACGGCAAGGAGATTCCGGCAGTGGTGATCGGCTACGGTGATTTCATCAACACCCTGATCCAGTTCGTGATCGTGGCCTTCGCGATCTTCATCGTGGTCAAGGCGATCAACCGCCTGTCTCGCAAGAAGGAAGCTGCCCCGGCCGCACCGGCCGAGGAAGTGGTGCTGCTGCGCGAGATCCGCGACAGCCTGAAGAAATAAGGTAGTAGCGCCGGGCCATGCCCGGCGGGACGCCATCTTGCCGCTGCGCTCGCCGGGCATGGCCCGGCGCTACCGCAGAAGCAGGCGAAAGCCCCGCCCCGGCGGGGCTTTCGCTTTGCTGCATCTGGCGGAAAACAGCATCCGCGCCTGCCATGACCTCCCGCCCATGCGCCGGGCTGAACGACTGTTAAGCTCCAAGGCTTAGGTCCCTTCCCGGAGTTGTCCATGCGTCGCCGCGTTCTTGCCATCGCATCCTCCCTCGCCCTGCTGGCCGCCCCGGCCTTCGCGGCGCCGCACACCACTACCCTGCCCCCGGCGTCGCTGGCCACCGCCGCACAGCTGCGCGACCAAGCCTTGGCCGATGACACCGGCTGGAAGGTGGTCGAATCGCTCACCACCGAGATCGGCCCGCGCATTGCCGGCAGCGAGGCTGACGCCCGCGCCGTGGCCTGGGCCGAAGCCAAGTTCAAGGCACTGGGCTTCGACAAGGTGTGGAAGGAACCGGTGACCTTCCCGAAGTGGGAGCGCCGCAGTGAACACGCTGCCGTGACCGGCAAAAATCCGCAGCCGCTGCAGATCACCGCACTGGGCGGCAGCCCGGGCGGCACCGTTGAAGCCGAGGTGGTGCGCTTCGCCGACCTGGCCGCACTGCAGGCGGCGCCGGCCGGTTCGCTCAAGGGCAAGATCGCCTTCGTCGATTACCAGATGCTGCCGTTCCGCGATGGCCGCGACTACGGCCGCGGCGGCGCGATCCGCAGCAAGGGTCCGTCCGAGGCGATCCGCAAGGGCGCGGTCGGTTTCCTGATGCGTTCGGCCGGCACCGACTCGCACCGCGTGCCGCACACCGGCATCACCCGTTTTGATGACGGCCTGACCCCGGTGCCGTCTGCGGCACTGTCGGTGCCCGATGCCGACCAGCTGGCCCGCCTGCTGGCCCGTGGCAGCACCACGGTGAAGGTGGCGCTGGACTGCGGCTGGGATGGTACGGCGACCTCGTACAACGTGATCGGCGAGATCACCGGCCGCAGCCTGCCGAAGGAAGTAGTGGTGATCGGCGGACATCTGGATTCGTGGGACCTGGGCACCGGCGCGGTGGATGACGGCGCGGGCGTGGGCATCACCATGGCCGCAGGCCACCTGATCGGCCAGCTGAAGCAGGCACCGAAGCGCACCATCCGCGTGATCGCCTTCGCCAACGAGGAACAGGGCCTGTATGGCGGCAAGGCCTATGCCGAAGCGCACGCGAAGGACGTAGCCCTGCACCAGCTGGCCGCCGAGAGCGACTTCGGCGCAGGCCGCATCTACGCCTTCAATACCGGTTCGCCGAATCCGGACGGCTCGCGTGAAGCGACGAGGCAGATTGCCGAAGTGATGAAGCCGCTGGGCATCGAATACCAGGCCGACAAGGGTGGCCCGGGCCCGGACGTCGGTCCGCTGGCTGCCAAGGGCGGTGCGTGGGCGTGGCTGGCGCAGGACGGCTCGGACTACTTCCACCTGCACCACACCGCCGACGACACGCTGGACAAGATCGACCCGAAGGCACTGGCACAGAACGTGGCCGCATATACTGTGTTCGCCTACCTGGCGGCGGAAGCCGATGGCAGCTTCGGCAGCGAGGCCAAGGCGACCACGCCGCCGAACGAATGATGCGGTAGCGCCGGGCCATGCCCGGCGTTTGCGGCGGGAAGAGCGGTGCGAACCAAGGTTCGCACCCACCAAGTCAGATCCCGCATCGGTAGCGCCGGGCCATGCCCGGCAAGCACAGCGGCACGAGCGGTGCGAACCAGGGTTCGCACCCACCGGGCGTCACTCAGCCGCGGCTGCTCGCCCACTGCGCCAGCAGCACGGCCGTGGCGGAAGCAACATTCAGGCTTTCAACCGCGCCGCTGCCCGGAATCGACAGCTGCTGGTCACACTGACTGGCCAAACCGCGATCCATGCCTTCACCTTCCGCGCCCATCACGTAGACCAGGCGGGCCGGCAACGACGCGCGGAACACGTCATCACCGCCCTCGACCAGGGTTGCGGCCAGGCCAAAACCGGCTGCGCGCAGTTGTGCCATTGCCTGAGCGGTCTCCGGCAATTGCACCAGCGGCACCGCTTCTGCACCGCCCTCGGCCACGCGCGCGGCGGCACCGGACAGCGCCAGCGTGCTGCCGGCCGGCAGCAGCAGCGCCTTGGCGCCGAAGTGTGCGGCCGAGCGCAGGATCGCGCCGAGGTTGTGCGGGTTGCCCACGCCATCAAGCCACAGCGCCAGCGCCGGGCCGTCACCGACCTGCTGCAGCCACTGCGCCAGCGGCAGTGCCGGTGCGCGCAGCATGTCGGCCACCACGCCTTCGTGATGGGTGGTGCCGGCGAGCTTGTTCAGATCGCCGTCTTCAACCACGCGATACCCCACGCGGTTGGCCACGCACCACTTCAGCAGCGGCTGCAGGCGCGGAATGCGCGCCTCCAGCAGGTACAGCTTGCGCAGCGCCTGTGGCCGCGCTTCGAACGCGGCCAGCACGGCATTCAGGCCGTACAGGCGCAGCTCGTCGCTGCCACCGCGTCCACCACCGCCCGTGGCCGGCACCTCCGGGCGCGGCAACGGCGTTGCGCGCGGCGGACGGGCGGACGGGCGGCGGTTGTTCCAAGGGTTGTTCACTTACACACTCTCCTGCTTGCGCTGGCGCCAGAAATCGGCGTTCTTGATGCCCAAGGCATCGGGGTCGAACACCGGATCCAGGCCCAGCTTCTTCTGTCGTTCGTAGTCACGCAGGGCCAGCATCGCCGGCTTCTGGATGATGAGGATGGCAATGATGTTCAGCCAGGCCATCAGGCCCACGCCGATGTCGCCCAGCGCCCAGGCCAGGGTGGCATTGTGGAACGCGCCGAACACCACCATGCCGATGATGCCCAGGCGCAGCACCAGCACCGTCAGCGGGCGCTTCCTGTTGTGGTTTACATAGCTGAGGTTGGTCTCGGCCATGTAGTAGTACGCCATGATGGTGGTGAAGGCGAAGAAGAAGATGGCGATGGACACGAATGCCGAACCCCAGCCCGGCAGCACCGCTTCCACACCCGCCTGCGCGTAGCCCGCGCCTTCCGGAATGCCGGCCAGGCCCTGGAAGATCGGCGGTGCGCTGGCACCTGCCGGCGAGTACACGTTGTAGGTGCCGCTGGCCAGGATGAGGAACGCGGTGGCGGTGCACACCATCATGGTGTCGAAGTAGATGGCGAATGCCTGCACATAGCCCTGCTTGGCCGGGTGCGAGACTTCCGAGGCGGCCGCTGCATGCGGGCCCGAACCCTGGCCGGCTTCGTTGGCGTAGATGCCGCGCTTGATGCCCCACTCCACCGCCAGGCCCATCATCGCGCCGAATGCGGCATGCGTGCCGAAGGCACTCTGGAAGATGATGCCGAACATTTCCGGCACGCGGTCGTAGTTGATGACCATGATGATGATGGCCATCAGGATGAAACCGGCAGCCATGAACGGCACCACCACTTCGGCGAAGTTGGCGATGCGTTTGACGCCACCGAAGATCACCACGCCCAGCAGCAGCGCGACCACGATGCCGATGCCCAGCTTCAGCGCCTGCACCGATTCCATGCCGAAGGCCTGGCCGTCGAGCGGCCCGCACAGCGCGGTGCCACGGCAGGCGTTGATGATGCTGTCGGCGATGGCATTGGCCTGCACGCCCGGCATCAGGAAACCTGCGGCGATGATCGTGGCGATGGCGAAGGCCAGCGCGTACCACTTCAGGCCCATGGCCTTTTCGATGTAGTACGCCGGGCCACCGCGGTAGCGGCCTTCGGCGTCCTTGGTCTTGTAGATCTGCGCCAGGGTGCATTCCACGTACGACGTGGACGCGCCGAGGAAGCCCATCACCCACATCCAGAAGATCGCACCGGGGCCGCCGAAGGCGATGGCCGTGGCCACGCCGGCGATGTTGCCGATGCCCATGCGGCCGGCCATCGACATGGCCAGCGCCTGGAACGAGGACACGCCGGCATCGGATTTCTCACCCCTGACGGTGAGGCGGCACATTTCGAAGAAGCCACGGATCTGCATGAAGCGCGTGCGCAGGCTGAAGAACAGGCCGGCGCCCAGGCACACGAAGATCAGTGCCTTGCTCCAGATGATGCTGTTGATGAAGTGTACGGTTGCTTCCACGCGCGCTCTCTCCAGTCGGCGGGTTGTAAGGACGTCCCGTCGGCTGGAGGGGACCGGTCGATTCTCCCTGATCGAAGGCCGCTGCGGTAGCGCTGTCTTGTAGCGCCGAGCCCATGCCCGGCTTGGGCCCCGGGATCAGCCGAGCATGGGCTCGGCGCTACAGCGGCCAGCCCGCGCGTTCAGGGCAGCTGCGTGCGTACCCGGGCGAAGCGGCGCAGGTCGTGCAGCACGCCGCGCTTGTAGACCGCGCAGCGCTCCACGCCCTCTTCCTGGAAGCCGTTCTTCTCCAGCACCCGGGCCGAGCCGAGATTGAAGTCGACCACCGTGGCCTGCAGCCTGAACAGGCGCAGCTCGTCCATCACCCAAGGCGCAAACACACCGACCACCCGGGTCATCAGGCCCTGGCCCCAGTAGGCCCGGCCCAGCCAGTAACCCAGTTCGGCGGTATGCCCACGTTCGGCCACGCCCTGTTGGGCGCTGATACTGCCGCAGGCCTGGCCGTCGATCTCGATGGCCAGGTTCAGGGTGCCGGGAGTCAGCACGCGGCCGGCGAGGAACGCCTCGCCATCCCCGCGCGTGTACGGGTAAGGGAAGCGGTCGCGCAGACCGCGTGACACCTCGGCGTCGTTGGCGTGGTGCAGCAGCGATTCCAGATCATCCGGGCGCCAGGGGCGCAATTGGAAGCCTTCACCTCGCAGCACGGTGGTCGGGTCAGGCATGGCCACCCACCGACGGCGATTCCGCTTCCTGCTTCTCCAACTCGCGCTTCACCGCTTCCGGCGAGCGGGTGTACGGGGCCAGCCGTGCGTAGAACGCCGGCACCACGAACAGCGACAGGAAGGTCGAAAGGGTTACGCCGAAGATGATCACGATACCGATCGTGCCACGGCTGGCCGAGCCGGGGCCACCGGCGACCACCAGCGGGATCGCGCCGACCACGGTGGCGATCGAGGTCATCAGGATCGGGCGCAGGCGCACCATCGCCGATTCGATGATCGCCTCGCGCACCGTGCGCCCGTCATCGCGCAGCTGGTTGGCGAATTCGACGATGAGGATGCCGTTCTTCGCGGCCAGGCCAACCAGCATCACGATGCCGATCTGGCTGAACAGGTTCACCGTGCCGCCACTCACCCACAGGCCGACCAGCGCACCGAGCACACCCAGCGGCACGGTCAGCATGA
Organism: Stenotrophomonas thermophila; assembly: GCF_001499715.1. NCBI lineage: Bacteria > Pseudomonadati > Pseudomonadota > Gammaproteobacteria > Lysobacterales > Lysobacteraceae > Stenotrophomonas > Stenotrophomonas thermophila. Next base: position 101,980 of record NZ_CVIW01000034.1, read on the forward strand.
TGGTGAGCGGGTGGATGAAGCTTTCGAACTGCGCGGCCAGCACCAGGTACACCACCAGCAGGGCCATCGCGAAGGTCAGCAGCACCGCACCGCCGGCACTCTGGTACTCACGCGACTCACCCTTCCAGTTCACCTGTGCGTACTGCGGCAGCTCTTCCCGGGCCACGTTTTGTGCCCAGGCAATGGCCTCGCCCAACGGATAGCCTGGCGCCAGGCCGGCACTGATGGTGATCGAGCGCAGTCGGTTGAAGCGGTTCAGGGTGCCGGCCTCGGCCACTTCGCTCAGCGTGACCAGGTTGGACAGCGGCACCAGCTCGCCGGAGGTGGCACGCACGCGGATCGCGGCCAGGTCGGCCGGGCTGGCACGGCCATCGCGCCCGGCCTGCACCAGCACGTCGTACTCCTCGCCGTTGTCGACGAAGGTGGTGACGCGGCGCGAACCCATCATGGTTTCCAGCGCCGATCCGATCGCGGTGACCGGCACGCCGAGGTCGGCCGCGCGCTGGCGGTCGATGTTCACCCGCATCTGCGGCCGGGTTTCCTTGTAGTCCGAGTCGGGGCCGACCAGGCCGGGATTGTCGGCCATGCGCAGCAGGATGCGGTCGCGCCACTGCGCGATCTCGGCATATTCGGGGCCGCCCAGCACGATCTGGAACGGCTGCCCGCCACTGCGCACCAGGCCACCGCCCACCTGCGTGCGCACGCGCACGCCGCGGATGGTGTCCAGTTCTTTCTGCAGCGCGTCGGCCACTTCAGGCGTCCCCTCGCTGCGCTGGCGCCACGGCTGCAGGAAGATGCTGACGCGGCCGGTGTGCATTTCCTCGCTGGCGCCCCAGCCGCCCGGCACGCGGGGGTTGGCACGCACGATCGGCTTGTCCGGGCCGACATGCGGTGCCAGCATCGCTTCCACCTGCTGCACCTGCTGCACGGTGTAGTCGTAGCCGGCGCCTTCCGGGCCGTCGATCATGATCTGGAACGAACCGCGGTCTTCGGCCGGCGCCAGTTCCGACGGCAGCAGCTTGAGCAGGCCCCAGCTGGCAGCCAGTGCGGCCACCATCACCAGCAGGTAGATCCAGGTGCGGTCGACATGGTGGTCGAGCACGCGACCATAGCCCGAGGCCAGGCGCTCCAGATTGCGGTTGATGAAGCCATGCAGGCCACGTGGTGCCTGCCCGGTGTGCGGCTTGAGCAGCTTGGACGCCATCATCGGCGTCAGCGTCAGCGCTACGAATGCGGACAGCGCCACCGCTGCCGCCAGCGCCACCGCCAGCTCGCGGAACAGGCGCCCGGTATTGCCTTCCAGGAAGCCGACCGGCAGGAACACCGCCACCAGCACGGCGGTGGTGGCTATCACCGCGAAGGCAACCTGCGTGGTACCGCGCTTGGAGGCCACCAGTGGGGGCTCGCCCAGGTCGATGCGGCGCTGCACGTTTTCCACCACCACGATCGCATCGTCCACCACCAGGCCGATGCACAGCACCAGTGCCAACAGGGTCAGCAGGTTGATCGAGAAGTCGAACGCGTACAGTGCGATGAACGCGGCCACCAGGCAGACCGGCACGGTCACCGCCGGAATCAGTGCGGCACGGAAGCTGCCGAGGAACAGCCAGATCACCGCCAGCACCAGGATCATCGCCTCCACCAGCGTGGCGTAGACGCGATCAACGGCGGCTTCGATGAAGGTGGTGTTGTCGAACGCAACAAAGATCTGCGTGCCCTTGGGCAGGGTCAGTGCTACCCGCTCGGCTTCAGCGCGCGCGGTGCGCGCCACGTCCAGCGAGTTGGCGGTGGAGGTCTTGACGATACCCAGGCCGATGCCCGGCTCGCCGTTACTGCGGTAGTAGGCGCGGCGCTCGGCCGAGGCCAGTTCGATCTTCGCCACGTCGCCCATGCGCACCACGTAGCCGTCGCGGCCCTTGCCCAGCGGGATGGTCGCGAAATCCTCGGGCTTGATGTAGTTGCGCTCCACGCGCAGGGTGAAATCACGGTCGGTCGACTCGATGCGGCCGGCCGGCAGTTCCACGTTCTCGTTGCGCAGTGCGGTTTCCACGTCGCCGGTGGTCAGCCCACGTGCGGCCAGCTGGTCACGGTCCAGCCAGATGCGCATCGCATAGCGCTGGCGGCCGCCGATGCGGACCTGGGCCACGCCGTCGAGGCTGGAGAAGCGGTCGACCACATAGCGGTCGGCGTAATCGCTCAGTTCCAGCGTGTCCATGGTCGAAGAGACCATGTTGAACCAGATGATCGGGTCGGCATCGCTTTCGACCTTGGCGATTTCCGGCGGCCGCGCTTCTTCCGGCATGCGGTCGGCGACGCGGCTGACCGCATCGCGCACGTCGTTGGCCGCCGCTTCGATATCGCGGTTGGAGGTGAACTCGATGCTGACCTGCGAGCGGCCGTTGGTGCTGCGCGCGTTGATCGTATCGATGCCTTCGATGCCGGCCAGCGCATCTTCCAGCACCTGGGTGATGCGGCTTTCGATGACCGCCGCCGAGGCACCGGTGTAATCCACCGACACCGAAACAATGGGCGGGTCGATGGCAGGCAGCTCGCGCAGGGTCAGGCGGGTGAAGGACATCACGCCCAGCACCAGCAGCAGCAGGCTCATCACCACGGCGAACACCGGCCGCTGGATGGAGATGTCGGACAGTTTCATCCGCCGTGCCCCTCGGCCGACGCCGGTGCCGGCGCGGCAGCCGGTTTCGCGCCGCTGGCCGGTGCCGCATCCCCGGCCGCGACCTTCAGGCCCGGGCGCAGCTTGCCGGTGCCATCAACCACGATGCGCTGGCCCGCTTCCAGCCCCTGCTTGATCTCGACCACGCCGGCGCGGCGCGCACCGGTGACCACGTCCACGCGCTCGACGCTGTCGTCGGCCTTGATGCGGTACACGAAAGTATCGCGGCCGACCTGCACCACGGCGATTTCCGGGACCACCAGCGCCGGGCGCTCGGGGCGGAACAGCCGCACGTCCAGCAGCATGCCCGGGCGCAGCGCATGATCGCCGTTGGCGAAGTCGGCGCGCACGGTCACCGCACGGGTGACCGGATCGATGCGCGCATCGATGGTGCTGACCTCACCCTCGAAGGTGCGGCCCGGCCACGCCACGCTGGTGGCGCTGACCTTGTCACCGACGCCCAGCGCAGCCAGTTCCACTTCCGGCACCTGGAAATCGACGTGCATGTGCTCGATGTCATCGAGCGTGGCGATGACCGTGGTCGGGGTCACCAGCGAGCCGGGGCTGACCTGGCGGATGCCGAGCACGCCAGCGAACGGCGCGCGCACGCGGCGGTCACCGATGTCGGCCTGCATCTGCATCACGCGCGCCTCGGCCGCATCGCGGATCGACTTCTGCGTATCCAGCGTGGCGCTGGACACCAGCCGCTGGGAGGCCAGCTCGCGCTGGCGCCTGTACAGCTGGTCGGCTTCGTGGAAGGTGGCCTGCGCCTGCACCAGCGCGGCCTCCTGGGCCTGCCCGCGCAGGGTCACGATCGGCGCACCGGCGGCCACATGCTGGCCACTTTCAAAGTGCACCTTCTCGACGATTTCGCTGACCTTGGCCGTCACGCTGATGGACTCGCGCGCCTTGGCCGTGCCCAGCGCCTGCAGCGTGTCATTCCACTGCGAGGACTGCACGACCTGCGCGGTCACCGGCACCGCTTCGCCCTGCCGACGGGCGGCGGCCTCCTGTTTGCCCCCGCACCCGGCCAGAAGGGCCAGGCTGAGGCCAAGGGCCAGGGTCGAAGCAATGCGAGCCAACATGAACGGTCCTGATAGATCCACGGCCGCCGAGTGTAGGCAAGCACCCGTGGAAGCGATATGTGCCAAGCGTTTACTGGCGTGGCACCGGCGGCGCGATAGCGCCGTGAACCTGTTCCGTGCAAGGCTCGCAGCAGCGGTGTCGGCATGTGTCGAGGTGTATCCCGCCGTGCGCCGCAGGCGTTGTCATCGTAGAGTCGAAGCTGCCCGACAGAGGGCGTCGGGCGGGGACGGATCCTGGCGGGGATCCGGCCCCGTTTTTTTACCCGGCCGATCAGTACCGGTAGTTCACCTTCATCCACAGGCTGCGCCCGGGCTCGTTGATGCGCACCGGGTCGGCCGGGAAGCCGAAGTCGGCGCTGCCGGCCAGGTTCAGGTGCTCGCTGTAGGCGCGGTCGAACAGATTGTCGACGCCCGCACTGAGCTGCAGCTGCGAACTGAAGCGGTAAGCGGCATTGAGCGCGAAGGTAGCGAAGCCGGCACTCGGCCCCAGGTCCTGCGCGACCACAGTGCCCTGGCCATCTGCGACACGATGCTGGTGGGTCACTGCGCGCAGCAGCGCACCGGCACTCCAGCGCTGGCCTTCCCAGTTCGCGCTCAGGCGCGCTTCCAGCGGCGGCATCTGCGGCAGCGGACGCTGCTGGTCGCGGTTCTCGCCCCAGGCATAGGCCAGCGTGCCACCCAGCTTCCACTGCGCAGCCAGGCTCACTTCCAGCCCGGCTTCGGCACCGGCGATGCGCGCATCGACGTTGTTGGCCTGGCTCATGCCCATCATGCCGCTGCCGTGATAGGTGAACAGGATGTAGTCCTGGATCTGCCCGGCATACGCCGATACCCATGCCTGCACACGCGGTCCCTTGAACTGCAAGCCCATGTCGAGCTGGGTGGTGCGCTCGGGCTGCACGCCGGTGCACGCGTTCACTGCGCCCGACGGGCCATGGTTGGGCGAGAACAGCTCCCAGTAGTCGGGCATGCGTTCACTGTGGCCGAGGCCGGCGTACCAGGTCAGGCCGTCGGCAAGGTCCTGCTCGTAGCGCAGGAACCCGCTGCCGAGCCATTCCTTGCGCGTCTGCCCGGCGCTGGGATTGGGCCGGTTGCCCATCATGCCGCCGATCGATTGCCGCTCATCGCGGGCGCTGGCACGGTCGATGCGCAGGCCACTGATCCAGCGCTGGTCCGTGCCGGCACCCAGGGTCAACTCGGTGAACACGCCATGGCGGTGGAAGTTCGCATCGGTCTGCCACGCGGCCTGGCGGTAGGTATCGCGGCCCATGCCGTTGCGGCCACGGTGGCGGCTGTCCTCACCGTCCACACCGGCCACCAGCTGCACCTCCTGCCAGCGCCACTCGGAACTGGCCCGGCCGCCTTGGGTTCGGCGGTCCACATTCGAAGCCATCGGCATGGGCATCATGCTGTTGGGATTCGGCGTGCGCAGCGTGTAGTTGTCCATCACATGGTCGGCTTCGTTGTAGTACACGTTGGCCTGCAACGTTTCCCACGCGCCCGGCAGGTTGCGCTTCTCGAAGCGTGCCGCGTAGCTGGTGCGCTCGAACGCGGCGCCGTCCATGCCACGCCCGGCATAGCGCGCGAGAGCATCGCCGGCACCGGCGGAGATTTCCAGCAGCGTATCGGCGTCCGGCGTCCAGCCGATGGCCACGTCGCCGTTCCACTTGCGCCACTTCGACGGCACCACGTCACCATGACCATCCTTGTAGTCGTCCGCTTCCGAGCGATTGCCGCTGGCACGCACGTAACCGGCCGGATTGCCCAGCGTCAGGTCCAGCACCTGGTCGTTGCGGTTGCGCGAGCCGACCAGTCCACTGGCATCGGCACGCAGGCCGGGTTCCTCGAAGCGCGGCGTATCGCGCTCGAAACGGATGGTGCCGGCCGAGGCACCTGCGCCCCAGCGCACGCTCTGCGGGCCCTTGATGATGGTCAACCGGTCGAAGCTCTCCGGCGCGATATAGGAAAGCGGATTGTCCATGCGCGACGGGCAGGCACCGATCAGGTTGCCATCGTTGCTGAGGATGTTCAGCCGCGAACCGAACATGCCGCGCAGCACCGGGTCACCGTTGGTGCCGCCGTTGCGGATGGCGGAGAAGCCAGGCACGGTCTTCAGGTAATCGGCGCCATCACTGGCGGGGACCGGCTGCCGCGGCAGGCGCGGATCGGTCACTCAGTGCAGTGGCGACGAAGGCGCGGCGGCAGTGACCACCATCGTGTCGAGGGTGCGCGCTTCTTCGGCAGGCGCAGCGTGGGCCAGTGACGCGGCCACGGCCAGGCCAAGGGCAACCGGCAGGCGCGCGCAGGCGCCCGCGGGGCGGGAAGTCATTTTCATCGGAACAGCTCCAAGGTACGCACGCGCGCACGGCGCCCGGTCAGGCGTCGTGCGGCAGATTCGATAGGGACATCAGCGGACGATGGAGGAGCGCGGTGGCCCACGTGCGGCATGCGCCGACCAGCGCAGTGCCGGCAGCACCTGTTGCGACCCCGGGAACACCAGGCGCGGCCGCCACAGCAGCGGCAACTGCAGCACCAGCACCGCCAGCCACGGCAGCAGGCGCATGGCCAGCACGCAGTATTCGCAGGCTTCGCCATGCATGGCGTGGGGGTCGGCTGGGCGGTTGGGTGCTGCCTGCGAAGCGCCATGCGGGTCGTGCCCGGCCATGGTCATGTTGTGCATGCCATGGCCCATGGCGGCGTGGTCCATGCCCGCCATCGCGGCGTGGCCCATCGGCGGCGCCTGCAGCGCGCGGCTGACCAGTGGCGCAAGTACCATCAGCAGCGTCGCCAGGATGGCGAGCTGGAGCAGAAGGGGCTGCGGGCGGGACAGGCGGGTCACCGCGCTAGTGTAGAGGCGGGTCCAGGGTTGCCCTGTGCGACGAACCGTCGCAGGAGGGGTTTATCGGCAGGGCTGCGCCCCCCCCCCGCCGAATCAACGTCAACGTCAACGTCAAAAGCGGGCAATCCGTGGGATGGCGGGGCGGGTCCGGTTGCGGGAGACGCCGTAAACCCATCCATGGGGGCTTGGCCGCGGCATCCATGCCGCGGACACTCCCGCAACCGGACCCACCCCGCCTTCGAAAGTGTTCCGCGAGCTGTCGGAACGGCGTGGGGTCGGATCCGTTTTCCGCAGGAAAACGGATCCAACCCCAGATTGATTTCGATATCTGACAGAAATTCATCCACGCATGGCGTGGATGGTCCAACCGTCACCGGAAATCTGTCGGGGGTGGGGCGGTGTGGGTGGGCAGGACCGTTGGCGCCATGGATGGCGCCATCGAGCCCCCAGGGACGGGTTTACGGCGTGTCCTGCCCACCCACACCGGCCCGCCCAACAAGCAGAAGGCCAGAGCCGCTCTGGCTCTGGCCTTTGGTGTTGCTCTGGCTTGAAGCCTCTGCGGGTGCAGGGCGCAGCCCTGCCGACCAACCCTCAATGCAGCAGGGCCGCCACCGCCGCGCGGAACCCATCCTGGGCCTGCCCGGACTCCGGCGCATGATGCAGCTGGCGCACCGCCCGGGCCAAGCGTGCCGCGCCCACGAACCCACAGCTCGCCTGCAACCGGTGCAACTGGCTGCGCAGCTGACGCTCATCATGCTGGTCCACCGCCTGCTCGACCGCGTCACGCACCCCCGGCAGCTCGGCCAGGAACAGTTCACGCAGGGCGATCAAGTGGTTGCGCTGGCCATTGAGCGCGGCCAGTGCCGCTGTCTCGTCCCAGTCCTGCACCTGCAGCTCGACCGCTGCCGGGGCCGGGGCAACGGAGATCCCCGCCGGGCTGTTCACCAGTGCGCGGCGCACCGCCTTCAGCAACTGGTCGCGGCCCAGCGGCTTGACCAGGGTGTCGCTGAAGCCAGCTTCGCGCAGGCGGGCATGGACGGACGTGTCACCGTCAGCGGTATGTGCCAACGCCGGGGTGTCGGGATGTGAACGGCGCAGTTCGCGCAGCAGCTGCGCGCCATTGCCGTCCGGCAGGTTGACGTCGATCAGCCACAGGTCGTGCGCGCCGGGTTCGGCGCTGGCCAAAGCGCTGGCCAGCGAATCTGCGGTGTCCACATCCGCCGGTAACGTTTCCAACGCCGCCTTGAAAAAACCGCGGCTGATGATGTCGTCCTCGACAAGCAGGAAGCGGGGCCGGCTGGCCCGCGGGGTCATCTGCATCAGGGCTGCCTCCATGTCAGCTGCTGCAATCATCAAGCACGGCGGCGGCGGGCGCAAGCGGGTCCGGACCCTGCCGGTCAGGATCTGCGACAATACGCCCCCATTCTTGCCCGCAGCCTGTTGCCACGTGGCCCGATCCCGCTCCCGCATCGACCGTACCCCGTTCCAGACCGAAATCCTCGACCTCAGCCATGATGGTCGTGGCGTCGCCCGCCGTGAAGGCGAGGGCGGCAAGGTCACCTTCGTCGGCGGCGCCCTGCCGGGTGAGGTGGTGATGGCCGAACAGACGGCCCGCAGCCGCCATTTCGACGAAGCGCGCACTCTGGAAGTTCTGCAGGCCTCGCCGCAGCGCGTGACCCCGAAGTGCCCGCATTTCGGCACCTGCGCCGGCTGCGTGCTGCAGCACCTGGACGAAGACCAGCAGATCGTCGCCAAGCAGCGCGTGCTGATGGACAACCTGGAGCGGATCGGCCATGTGAAGCCGGGCACCGTGCTTGCGCCGCTGGTCGGCGACAGCTGGGGTTACCGTCGTAAGGGCCGCTTCTCCGTGCGCCGGGTCGAGAAGAAGGACAAGACCCTGGTCGGCTTCCGTGAACAGGATCCGCGTTTCGTCGCCGACCTCAGCCAGTGCCTGACCGTGATCCCGGAGATCGGCACCAAGGTCGAGGCGCTGTCCACCTTCATCGAATCGCTCGATGGCAAGCGCGATATTCCGCAGATTGAGTTCATCGCCGGCGACCAGGCCGTGGTCCTGACCGTGCGCCACCTGCAGCCACTCAGCGATGCGGACCGTGCGGCCTGGGCCGCCTTCGGCCAGCAGCATGGCTTCGTGATCTACCTGCAGTCCGGTGGCGTGGACACCGTGCAGCCGCTGGACGGGCAGGGTGTGCCCCTGTCGTTCCGGCTGGCGCCCTGGGATGTGGAACTGGCATTCCGCCCGCTGGACTTCATCCAGGTCAACGCCAAGCTCAACGAAAAGATGATCGCCCATGCCCTGGATCTGCTGGAGCCGGGTGAGGATGAGCGCGTGCTGGACCTGTTCTGCGGCCTGGGCAATTTCACCCTGCCGCTGGCCCGCCGCGTGCGCGAGGTCGTTGGCGTGGAAGGCGATGCCGGCCTCGTCGCGCGCGCCCGTGAGAATGCTGAGCGCAATGGCCTGGCCAACGCCCAGTTCTTCAGCGCCGACCTGACCCAGGACCAGCGCAGCACGGCGTGGATGCGCCAGGGCTTCGACAAGCTGCTGCTGGATCCGCCGCGCTCGGGCGCGATCGAAGTGCTGCAGCAGCTGCCGCTGAAGCAGTTCAAGCGCATTGTCTACGTGAGCTGCCACCCGGGCTCGCTGGCACGCGATGCCGGCTATCTGGTCAACGAACAGGGCTTCACCCTGGTCAGCGCCGGTGCCATGGACATGTTCCCGCACACCGCGCACGTGGAAAGCATCGCGGTATTCGAGAAGCGCTGAGCAGGTGTCATCACCCGTGGCGCATAATTGCGCCATGGGCATCGAAATCGAACGCAAATTCCTGGTCAGCAGCGATGGCTGGCGCACCGCCGCGCATCGGGTGATCCCGATGGCGCAGGGCTACATCAACGACATGGGCGCGCTCGACCGCGGCACCCAGAACGCCTCGGTGCGCGTGCGCATCGAAGGCGACCACGCCGCGCTGAACCTGAAGTCGCGCACCCTCGGCCATACCCGCCAGGAGTTCGACTACCCGATCCCGGTGGAGGACGCGCGCGCACTGCTGGCGCTGTGCGTCGGCGGCCTGATCGACAAGCGCCGCCATCTGGTCGAACACGCCGGCCTGACCTGGGAAGTGGATGAGTTCCTCGGTGACAACGCCGGCCTGGTGGTGGCTGAAGTCGAGCTGGAAAGCGCCGACCAAGCCATCGACCTGCCGGACTGGGTCGGTGCCGAAGTGACCGATGACGCCCGTTACTACAACGTTGCCTTGGCCAGCCGGCCGTATTCAGAGTGGTGAACCCCAAAAAGGGGGACGGAGGGGATTAAGTCGTCTTTACCCCGCCTGTGCAGAAAGCGACTTGATCCCCTCCGTCCCCTTTTATCGAGGAAGGGGGGCCCCATGTGGTGGGGATGAGAATCGACATCTATTCCGACGTGGTCTGCCCCTGGTGCTGGATCGGCAAGCATCGTTTCCAGCAGGGCGTGCAGTTGCTGGGCGAGCACGCGCCTGACCTCGATATCCACTGGCAGCCGTTCCAGCTGGACCCGGATGCGGACGACACCCCGGTGCCGCTGCGCGAGGCCTATTCGCGGAAGTTTGGGGGCGTCGAGCGCACCGAGCAGATCCTCGGCCAGACCCAGACCACCGCGCGCGCGGAGGGGCTTCCGATGGATTTCAACCAGGGCCAGGTGCGGGTGACCACGCTGCCGGCGCACCGAGTGCTGTGGCTGGCCGGCGAGCACGGCGTGCAGGATGCGGTCAGCGAGGCGCTGTTCCGCGCCCACTTCGAACATGGCCAGAACCTGGCCGACAACGCTGTACTGGTGAAGGCCGGCGTGGCTGGCGGCCTGGACGGTGGCGAAATCGCGCAGATGCTGGCCTCGGACCGTGGCTTGGCCGAGGTCGAGGCCAAGCTCGGCCAGGCCCATGCGCTGGGCATTTCCTCCGTGCCGACCTTTGTCATCGACGGGAAGTGGGCGATCTCCGGGGCGCAGCCGCCAGAAGGCTTTGCCAACGCGCTGCGCCAGATCGCGGCCGAACAGGGGCCCCCGGCCGCCCCGGCTGGCGACGACGAGGCCTGCGGCCCGGACGGCTGCAGGGTCTGAGCAGACCGGGGCAGAGCCCCCGCATTTCCCTTTTCCCCTTGACCACTGCGCCTGTCGGCCGGTTCTGCGACAATGCGGCACTGCGCCATGCGGGCGCGCGTTGTGGAGATCAACCATGCTGCTGATCGGCGTTGCCGGCACCGAACTGACCACCCAGGAACGTGACTGGCTGCAGCACGATGCCGTGGCCGGGGTAGTGCTGTTCAAGCGCAACTTCGCCTCGCGCCAGCAGGTAACCGATCTGAGCGCGGCGATCCGCGCCGCTGCGCCGCGCCCGCAGCTGATCTGCGTGGACCAGGAAGGCGGCCGCGTACAGCGCTTCCGCGAAGGTTACAGTGATCTGCCGCCACTGCAGGACATCGGTGCCCTGTACGCCACCGACCCGCAGCAGGCCCTGTCGCTGGCCGAGCAGCACGCCTGGCTGATGGCCAGTGAAGTCCGCGCCAGCGGGCTGGACCTCAGCTTCGCGCCGGTGGTCGATCTTGGCCGCGGCAACCGCGCCATCGGCAACCGCGCCTTCAGTGAAGACCCGCAGGTGGTTGCGGCGTTCACCGCAGCCTATGTGCGCGGCATGCATGCGGTCGGCATGGCCGCCACGCTCAAGCATTTCCCCGGCCACGGCACCGTGCTGGAAGACACCCACGTGGATACCGCGATCGACCCGCGCGCGCTGGACGAGCTGCGCGCGCAGGACCTGGTGCCATTCCAGGCCGGCATCGCCGCCGGTGCCGACGCGGTGATGATGGCGCACGTGATCTACCCGCAGATTGCGCCTGAACCGGCTGGCTATTCGCTGCGCTGGATCCAGGACATCCTGCGTGGCGAGCTCGGCTTCCGCGGCGTGGTGTTCTCCGATGACATCGGCATGGCCGCCTCGCACAGTGCCGGTGGCGTGCCCGCGCGCGTGCACGCACACCTGGACGCCGGCTGCGACGTGGTGCTGGTCTGCCACCCGGAGCTGGTTGATGAAGCCCTGCACGCGGTGCAGGGGCGCTCCCTCAATACTGCTGCGCTGCTGGGCCTGCTCGGCCGCGGCGCGCTTGGCTGGGATGGCCTGCTGGCCGATGCCCGCCATGGCCACACCCAATCCCGTCTGATTGAAACCCTTGGAAGAACCGTCTGATGCCCAACCTCACCATTTCCCAGGCCCTGGCCCAGGCTGACCTGCTGGTCGACCGCCCCACCATCGACAAGGCCATCGCTGGTATCGCCGACGCCATCGCGCGCGATTACAAGGGCGAGGTGCCGCTGTTCCTGTCAATCATGCACGGCGCGCTGCCGTTCGCCGGCCAGCTGGCGCTGGAGCTGGGCGCGCGCGGCCAGGACGTGCAGTTCGATTACCTGCACGCCACCCGTTACCGCGGCGAAACCACCGGCGGCGACCTGGTCTGGAAGCACAAGCCGGCGACCTCGCTGTTCGGCCGCCGCGTGTTGCTGGTCGACGATATCCTGGACGAGGGCTACACCCTGCAGGGCGTGCGCACCTGGTGCCTGGAACAGGGCGCGACCGACGTGCGCATCGCCGCGATGACGGTGAAGAAGCACGACCGCGCGCTGCCGGACGTGACCGCCGACTACGCCGGCATCGAACTGCCGGACCGCTACGTGTTCGGCTTCGGCATGGACGTCAATGAAACCCTGCGCTGCGTGCCGGCCATCTACGCGATGAAGGAATAACGGCGCAGCCGCCCGCGGCGCGTCTTCTTCTGCCGCCGGCATCCTCGGGTGCCGGCGTTGGTCTTTTCATGGAGTGCTTTGAATGCAACAGATCGCCCTGGCCGTGATCGGCGGTACCGGTGTCTACAACCTGGCCAAGCTTGACGACGTGCAGACCCACGAGGTCGACACCCGCTTCGGCCGCCCGTCCGGCCCGGTACGCGTCGGTACGCTGCTTGGACACCGCGTGGCGTTCCTGGCGCGGCATGGCGAGGGCCATTCGCTGCCGCCGCACAAGATCAACTACCGCGCCAACCTGGCCGCACTGCAGCAACTGGGCGCGCAGCGCGTGCTGGCGTTGAACACGGTGGGAGGCATCACCGAACACTTTGGTCCGCGCGTGCTGGCCTGCCCGGATCAGATCATCGACTACACCTGGGGCCGCATCAGCACGATCTGTGAAGAAGAAGGCACCGACGTGGTCCACGTCGATTTCGGCCACCCCTATACGCCGATGCTGCGCAGCAAGATCCTGGCCGCTGCGAAAGTGACCGGTGTCACGGTCCATGACGGCGGCTGCTACGGCGCAACGCAGGGCCCGCGCCTGGAAACCATCGCCGAGATCGCCCGCATGCGCCGCGACGGCTGCGATCTGGTGGGCATGACCGGGATGCCGGAAGCCGCACTGGCACGGGAGCTGGGGCTGGATTACGCCTGCTTGGCGATCATCGCCAACTGGGCTGCCGGCTGTGGCGATGGTGAAGAGATCACGATGGCTGAAGTACTTGCCAACGTGCAGGCCGCCAGCAACGGACTTCCGGGACTGGTAGGTGAATTGGCACGGGGGTGATTGTCTTCGCCGAGCAAGCTTTGCATACTCAGCTTGTGCGCGGGTTCAGCGTACACCACCCATTCATTGCATAAGGTCTCGCATCACCATGCCGAACGGTACCGTCAAGTGGTTCAACGACGCCAAGGGATTTGGCTTCATCTCGCCGGAGGATGGCAGCGCCGACGTGTTCGCGCACTTCTCCGCCATCAACTCCAAGGGCTTCCGCAGCCTGCAGGAAGGCCAGCGTGTCACCTATGACGTGACCCAGGGCCCGAAGGGTGCCCAGGCTTCGAACATCACGCCGGCCGAGTGATCCACTCGACAGTGCGTTGAAAACCCCGCTCCGGCGGGGTTTTTTTTGCGCGGCATGCTCGCGGCCCGTTCGCGATCCACCCACCTCGGGCACAATGCGCCCATGAAGGAACGACTGCGCATCGCCGTGATCGGCTACGGCACCGCTGGACAGGCAGTGTCCATCCTGCTCACCCGTGACGGCCACGAGGTGGAGATCTTCGAACGCGTGCCCACGCCGGGACCGGTTGGCGCCGGCTTCCTGCTGCAGCCCAGCGGCCTGCAGGTACTGTGGCAGATGGGCCTGCTTGATTCCGTGCGTGCACATGCCGCGCCGGTGCACCGCCTGTATGGCGACACGCCGTGCGAGCGCGCGGTGATGGACATGGCCTATGCCGGGCTGGATGCACGCTTGCATGGGCTGGGCATGCAGCGCGGGGCGCTGTTTTCGCTGCTGGACCAGGCCCGCGATGGCGCCGGCCAGCTGCACGTCGGCACCACCATCGTTTCCGTCGACGCCGCACAGGGGCGTTTGCGCGACAGCGAGGGGCGCCAGCACGGACCGTTCGACCTTGTGGTGGCTGCCGATGGTGCAGCTTCAACGCTGCGCGGCGGCGTCGAGCGGGGCATCGCGCTGGACAGGGTTTACCCGTGGGGCGCGCTGTGGTGCCTGCTGCCGGCCGAGGACTGGCCGCACATGAGCGAGCTGCGCCAGCGCTACGTGGCCGCGCGCAAGATGATCGGGCTGCTGCCGGTCGGTACCCGCCCCGGTGATGACACGCCGCGCCTGAGCTTCTTCTGGAGCCTGCCACGCGCCGATTTCGATCGGTGGCAGGCCGAAGGTATGGCGCCCTGGCTTGATGAACTGCATGCGCTGTGGCCGCAGGCCGGTGCGCGCTTCGCCCATCTGCGCGATGCCGGCCAGTTGGCGCGCGCCGTTTACCGTGATGCGGTGATGACACGTTGGCACCAAGGCCGCATGGTGCTGGCCGGTGATGCGGCGCATGCGATGAGCCCACAGCTGGGGCAGGGTGTGAACATGGCGTTGCTCGATGCGCTGGCACTGCGCGATGCCGTGCGCAGCCATGGCGGCAGTGCGGCGGCATTGCAGGCCTACCAAGCGCAGCGGCGCGCGCATGTGGCCGTGTACCAGCGCTGGAGCCGCTGGCTGACGCCACTGTTCCAGTCCGACCGCGACGCTTGGGCGAAAGCGCGTGATGTGCTGCTTGGCCCGATGGGGCGCCTGCCCGGTGGCCGTGGGCATATGCTGCGCATACTCAGTGGCACGCAGCATGGCTGGCTTGGCTCGCTCCAACTGGACCCGGCATTCGTCAACGAACTGGGCACGTCGATGACAATGCCTCCCAGCAACGCGATCACGGCCAGTGCGTGAGGCGCGTCGTCACGTGAATTAACGGCTGCGTCACTACAGATATGCGAGAAGTGGGTTGCACGCGATTGCGCGTCGCCCGTTTTCCTTTCCGTGATCGACATCGCGCGTGGCCCGGGCGGCGCTGCCGTTGCGGCCTGTTGCGGCCCGGACGCGCCGCCTGTTGTTGAAGAGGAGGACGCCATGTTGTTCGCGGTCGAGGAGCTGGAATCGGAAATCTGCAAGCTGCGTGGTCTGCTGCAGATGCTGCACGAGGACCAGCCCGACGTACTGGAGGACGTGTTTGAATTCCATGTGGGCAGCCTGATCAGCCACGCGTCGCCGGAACACCATGCACGCATCCGCGCCTGCGCGCAGGAAATGCTGGCGAGCATCCAGGCCTTGCCGCGGCGGCGTGAAGGGGACACGCCCGAGTTCCAGTTGATGCCGCAGCTGGAGATCCGCCCCGCCTGATTCACGTCACGGGCAGTTCGACCAGGCTGCCCTCGACGCAGGCGACCCTCTGCTCGCCGGGAGCGGGAACAGGCACGATTCCCGCAGTGAACGCAGAGAAGGCCGGCAGGACCGTCATCCCGTCACGCAGCCAGAATACGGGGAAGCGCCGACGCAACGGCGGCAGGGCGACCTGCGGATGCAGATGCCCAGCGATCACATGCCGTCCTGCATCGGCCACTGGCTCATGGCGAAGCATGAACGGATGCAGGTGTGCTTCATCGTGGATCTGTACCAGCAGCTGGGCGTGCGGCAGGTGGCGGTCGTGATTTCCGCGCAGGACATGCACGTCCAGCGCCGCGTTGCGTTCGCGCCATGCCAACCATTGCTGGTACCACGCGGCGCGATGCGCCGGTCCATGCAGGATGTCGCCCAGGATCCACAGCTCGCGGCATGCATACCTGTCCAGCAGCGCCTGCAGGCGATTGAGGTCTTCCCCGGTGCCACCGCTGGGGAGCGCGATGCCGGCACGGCGGAATACGTCGGCCTTGCCCAAGTGCAGGTCGGCGATCAACAGCGCCTGCCGTGTGGGCCAGTACAGCGCGCGCTCGCCAAGCAGCACAAGCGATTCGCCCGCGCGCAGCAGCCGTAGTTCATCGGCCATGGCGGCGCTCCAGCTGCTTGGCCGCGCGTTGCACGCGGGTACGCCAGTCCTCGTTGCTGAACTGCCCACGCAGGCGTTCGGCCCACAACGGGAAGCCCAGGGGCGTCAGCGACCCCGGGCATTGCACCGACAGCGCCTGCGTGCCGATCCTTGCCAGTACCTGCCGTAAGCCCGGCAGGTCAAGGCTGTCGTGCAGCACTTCGCGTTCGGCCAACGCCAGCAGCAGATGGCCCGGATCGTGCTCGCGCAGTACATCGAAGAGCAGGCCCGCCGACGCCTGCAACTGCCGCAGCGATCGCGGCATGCCACCGGGCAGGCTGGGTACCAGCAGGCCGGCCACACGTGCGATGCCGCGGAACTGGCGCCGCGCCAGCTCGCCCAGGTTCGCTGCGGCACGCAGATCATCCAGCAGCTGATCGGGGGTGAACAATGCTCGCCATTGCGCTGCGTCCAGATCGATCGCCTGGGCCGGTGCCAGCACCAGGCCATGGTCGTTCACCGCGTAGCCGATGCTGTTGCGCTGCAGGCGGGTACAGCGCAAGGCCAGCAGGGCGGCCAGCGCCTCATGCACGTGGCGGCCGGCAAAGGGATAGACGAACAGGAACTGGCCTTCGCGACGCCGCACCTGTTCCACCAGCAGGTGGTCCGCGCCGGGAAGCGCCGACAACTGTTGCTGCAGTGCCAGCAAGGGCGACAGCCAGCGTGATTCGGCACTGTTGTCGGCGCCGGACAGTACCCACTCCAGCTCGCGACCGAGTGGCATCGACAGCGGCAACTGGCCTCCCTGCCAGCGTGGCACGACGCCGTCTCCGCGCCCTCGTGCCAACCGCACGAAGGCGGTCATGTCGCGCAGCTGCACCAGCTCCAGCAGGCGCCCGGCGAACTGGAAACGATCGCCACGTCGCAGCCGGCTGGCGAACTGCTCCTCCACGGCGCCCAGGCTGCCGCCACGCAGGAACTGCACGCGCACGCTGCCATCGCTGCTGATGGTGCCGATCGAAAGCCGATGACGCAGCGCCTGGCGGCGGTCATGCATGCGGTACCACCCATCGGCATCACGCACGACCTTGTGGAAATCGGGGTACTGGGCCAAGGCCTGCCCGCCCTGCACGATGAACGTGAGCACGGCCTGCCATTGGTCGTTGCCGAGCGACGCGAAGGCATGAGTACGCCGGACCTGTTCCAGCAGCGCAGTGCTGTCGAAGCCGCCCGCCAGCGCACGGCTGACCGCGTGCTGGGCCAGCACATCCAGCGACAGCGTCGGCGGCCTGCGCGCTTCGACCACGCCTTCAGCCAATGCACGGCGCACCGCAGCGTACTCGGCCAGTTCCAGCGCATGGCTGGGCACGCACAGGATGGCGCCGCTGGCACCCGGGCGGTGGCGTGCGCGTCCGGCGCGCTGGCGCAGGCGCGCCACGCCCTTCGGGCTGCCCAGCTGCAGGACCTGTTCTACTTCGGGGAAGTCCACGCCGAGGTCAAGGCTGGAAGTGGCAACCACGCAGCGCAGCGCGCCCGCGCGCAGTCCGTCTTCCACCTGCTGGCGCAGGGCCGGATCCAGCGAGCCGTGGTGCAGCGCAAGCGTGTCCAGTTCTTCCGGCCACACCGCGGCCAGCGCCTGATGCCAAAGTTCTGCCTGTGCACGGGTGTTGGTGAACAGCAGGCTGCTGCGTGCCTGCATCAGCGCCTCCAGCACGCGTGGCAGCTGTGCCAGGCCCAGATGCCCCGCCCATGGGAAGCGTTCGCCGGGGTCTGGCAGCAGGCTGCGCACGCTGAGTGTGCGCGGCCGTACGCCCTGCACGATCGGTGCTTCCGGTTGACCAGGCAGCAGCACGTCGCGCGCCTCCTGCAGATTGCCCAGCGTGGCCGACAGACCCCACAGCTGCAATGCCGGCCTGGCATCGCGCAACACCGCCAGGTTCAACTGCAGCAGGACGCCGCGCTTGTTGCCCAGCAGTTCGTGCCATTCATCCACCACTACGCAGCGCAGCTGGCGCATGCGCGGCAGCGTGTCGGGATAGCTCAACAACAGCGCCAGCGATTCGGGCGTGGTCACCAGTACGTCGATGCGGCCCTCGCGCGCCTGTCGTCGTTCGCGGTTGCTGGCGTCGCCACTACGCAGGCCGACACGCCATCCCAGCCCCAGCCCATCGACCACGTCCTGCAGTGCGCGTGCGGTATCACTGGCCAACGCGCGCAAGGGCGTCACCCACAGCACCTGCAGTGGGCGCACCGCGCTGGCCCGACGGGGCAAGGGCGGCGGATCGATCATGGCCTGCAGCAGGGGCCCGCCGAACATCGCCAGTGTCTTGCCGCTGCCCGTGGGCGTATGCAGCAACCCGGATTCGCCCGCCAGGTAGTGGCGCCACATTGCGCGCTGGAACGGCAGTGAGCGCCAGCCTCTGGACGCAAACCAGTCTTCCAGCCGGCGCAGCGCCTGGCTGCGGGTCATCGCGCCAGCGCCTGCAGGCTGGCCAGCTGATCGGCCTCGCTGGCGGGCTTGTCGTGGCGCCAGCGCAGGATGCGCGGGAAGCGCACGGCGATGCCGGACTTGTGCCGGCTGCTGCGGTTGACTGCTTCAAAGCCCAGCTCGAACACCTGTTCGGCGCGTACGCTGCGCACCGGCCCGAAGCGCTCGCGGGTGTTGGCGCGGATCCAGCGGTCGAGCGCAAGGATCTCCTTGTCGTCCAGGCCGGAATACGCCTTGGCCACCGGCACCAGCGTGTCACCGTCCCACACGCCAAAGGTGTAGTCGGTGTACAGCGTGCTGCGTCGGCCGTGCCCGGCCTGTGCGTACAGCAGCACCGCGTCTATCGTGAGTGGATCGACCTTCCATTTCCACCAGTCGCCGCGTCGTCGCCCCGCCTGGTAGGAGGACGTGCGCCGCTTCAGCATCAACCCCTCCACACCGCGTTCGCGCGCCACATCGCGCATCGCCGCGGCCTGCGGCCAGTCGCCGGCGGCAACGTCGGGCGACAGCTGGATGCGCGCATCGCCCAGTGCACCGACGACCTCGGTGAGCCGCGCGCGCCGTTGCTGCAATGGAAGTTCGCGCAGGTCCGCGCCATCGAGTTCTAGCAGGTCGTAGGCGAGCACGCGCACCGGCGTGTTGCGCAGGGTGGCCGCGCCGGGTTTGCGGCGCTGGATGCGGGTCTGCAGCGCGGTGAAGGCACGTGGCAGGTCTGCGGCTTCGTCCCAGGCCAGCAGCTCGCCATCCAGCACGCAGCCATCGGGAAGCGCAATCGCCGCCTGTTCGATTTCGGGGAAGCGACCATCCAGCCGCTCTTCGCCACGTGACCACAAGGCGACCTCGCCGCGCCGGCGCAGCAGCTGCACGCGGATGCCATCCCACTTCCATTCCAGCAGCCAGTCGTCGATCGCACCGAGTCGTTCGGCAGGGCTGCCCTCCAGTGGCGAGGCGAGGAAAAAGGGGTAGGGCTGCTGCCGGTCCAGCGGCAGCTCATCCGGCGACAGCAGCTGGGCCAGCAGCCCGGGCGAGGGCACCCACTCGCCCAGCATGCGCTGGGCGATGCGGGCAATATCCAGGCCGGACCACTCGGCCAGCGCCTGCTGCACCAGCCGCTGCGAGACGCCAACGCGCAGGGCTCCGGTCAGCAGCTTGTTGAACACCAGGCGTTCGCTGCTGCACAGCTGCCGCCAGCCGGCCACGACCGCCGCACGGCGCACCGCCTCGGGTTGGTTGGCCACCGCCAGCAGGTGCTGTTCGATCCATTCGGCCAGGGGGCGGTCAGGCGAGGGGTTTGGTGGGTCGTCCAGCAGCAGGGTCAGCGTTTCGGCCAGGTCACCGACCTGCGCATAGCTGTCGTCCACCAGCCACGGTGGCAACCCTGATTCCTCGGCGGTCCAGGCGCGCAGTTCGCCACTGGCGGCGATCTTCCGGCGTGCGCCGCCCACCTTGCCACCACTGAGGAGGTACAGCGCCCACGCCGCATCGTGCGCGCCTGCCTGGCCGAAGTAATCGACCAGTGCCGCTCGCTTGTCCAGCGTGGCAGTGCTGCGGTCCAGGCGTTGGTAGAGTGCTGCGAAGGCTTTCATTCCTCGCTCCCGAAATCGGTACGGAAGGCTTCGGCAGCCACGCCGCGCTCACGCAGGTAGGGAATCAGCGCATCGGTATTGCCATGGGTGGCGATCACCCGCTGCGCGCCGGTCTGTTCGATCGTCTTCAGCAGTGCTGGCCAATCGGCGTGATCGGAAATGACGAAGCCACGATCGACGTTGCGTCGGCGCCGGTTGCCGCGCAATTGCATCCAGCCCGAGGCGAAGCCCAGCTGGTGGCGCCCGAAGCGGCGCATCCAGGGCGTGCCCGCAGCCGAGGGCGGGGCGAGGATCAACTGGCCGGCGGCATCGGGTTGACGGCCCTGTTCGGCCACGGTGAGCGTCTCCAGCATCGGTATGCCGGCCTGCCGGTACACCGCTACGCCATTGGCGATGGCGCCATGCAGCCAGGCCGGGCGATCATCCAGCGGCCGCAGCTCGGCCAGCACCCGTTGTGCCTTGCCCAGTGCATAGCACAGCAGGATCGCCGCCTCGCCGCGCTGTTCGCATTCGCGGCGCCACGCCACGATCTCCGCAGCGACTGCCGGCGTGTCCGGCCAGCGGTAGATCGGCAGGGCGAAGGTTGCCTCGGTGATGAACGTATCGCAGGGCACCACCTCGAACGGCGCGCAGGTCGGGTCTGGCTGGCGCTTGTAGTCGCCGGAGGCCACCCAGACCTGCCGCCCGTCGTCGATGCGCACCTGTGAGGACCCCAGCACGTGGCCGGCTGGATGCAGTGATACCTGCACCCGGCCCAGGCGGAACGGGGTGCCCTCGGCATGCGCCTGCACCGGCACGTCGCCCAGGCGCCAACGCAGGATCGGCAGGCTGCCGTCGCTGCAGTGGTATTCGCCCATGCCCGGGCGAGCATGGTCACCGTGGCCATGGGTGATGACCGCGCGCGGCACCGGCCGCCAGGGATCGATGTGGAAGTCGCCCGCAGCGCAGTACAGCCCCTCCGGGCGCAACACCACCAGATCGTCATTGCCTGCCATGCCATCACTGTGGCCTGCGGCTCGTGCACGGGGTGAGAACCGGCCTGAACACGGGCTTGGCAGGTCATGCGGCACAATCGGGCCGCACACTTCTTGCCGCCAGGATGGACCGGATGAGTGGACCGAGCTTCAGCAGCAACGCGCCCTACGAAACCCATGTGGTACTGAACCAGCCGCCGCCGTTCGCGGGGCGGCAGTTGTGGACCGACGACGCGGCGCTGATGGAAGCCGTTCAGCGCGAAGGCGCTGGCAGCTTCGCGCCACGATTGGCGGTGTATGGCGCGCTGGCGGGTGATGAGCTGTACCGGGTCGGCTTCGATGCCAACCGCGATCGGCCACGCCTGCGCACGCATGATGCGCAGGGCCATCGCATCGACACGGTGGAGTTCCATCCGGCCTATCACCAGTTGATGGACACGGCCAAATCGCACGGGGTCGCAGGCTTGTCCTGGCATGAGCCGCAGCCCGGCGCGCACGTGGCACGTGCGGTGTTGAGCTACCTGCATCACCAGGCCGAGGCGGGCACCAGTTGCCCATTGACGATGACCCATGCAGCAGTAGCGGTGCTGCGCACGCAGCCGCACCTGGCCGAGTGGGCACGCAAGGCCGCAGCGCCGGTCTATGACCCGCGCGACGTGCCGGTGGCGGACAAGGCCGGCATCACCCTGGGCATGGGCATGACCGAGAAGCAGGGCGGCTCGGATGTACGTGCCAACAGTACCCGCGCCGAACCGATCGATGGTGAGCGCTATCGCCTGGTCGGCCACAAGTGGTTCTTTTCCGCGCCGATGTGCGACGGCTTCCTGGTGCTGGCGCAGGCGCCGGGAGGACTGACCTGCCTGCTGTTGCCGCGCCGCCTGGCAGACGGTGACCGCAATGCGTTCCGCCTGATGCGGTTGAAGGACAAGCTTGGGGATTGGGCCAATGCCTCCAGCGAGGTCGAGTTCTGCGGCGCGCAGGCGTGGCGGGTGGGTGAAGAGGGCCGCGGCGTGGCCACCATCATCGGCATGGTGATGATGACCCGCCTGGACTGCATGCTGGGCGCCGCAGCGGAGATGCGCATGGCGCTGGCGCAGGCGCTGCATCACGCACGGCATCGCCGCACCTTTGGCAAGCTGCTGGTCGAGCACCCGTTGATGACCAACGTGCTGGCTGATCTGGCGATGGAGTCGGAAGCGGCCACGGTGTTGGCGATCCGCATCGCACGCGCGGTGGATCGTGCCGGTGTGGATGCCAATGAAGCCGCGATGGCACGGTTGGGGACGGCACTGGGCAAGTACTGGCTGTGCAAGCGTGCGCCGGCCTTCGTCAATGAAGCGCAGGAATGCCTGGGCGGCGCGGGCTATGTGGAGGAGTCGATGCTGCCGCGCCTGTACCGGCAGGCACCGTTGAATTCGATCTGGGAAGGGAGCGGCAACATCCAGTGTCTGGATGTGCTGCGTGCATTGGCCCGTGAACCGGAGGCGATGGCGGCATTGCGCGGCGAGCTGGCGGCGGTGGCCGACCGTGATGCGCGCTACGCAGCGGCATTGCAGCGCTGGGCAGCGGCACCGGCACCGGAGGAATCACAGGCGCGACTGTTCTGCGAGCGCACTGCGCTGTTGTTGCAGGCAGCGCTGCTGCTGCGTGCGCGCAGCCCGATCGCCGAGGCGTTCGTGCGCAGCCGGCTGGAAGGAGAGCACGGGCTGGCATTCGGGACGCTGCCGGCGGGCCTGGAGCTGACCGCGATGCTGGCGCGCGCGCTGCCGTAGGCAATGGCCAACGGCGGTGCCCCTCGTGGTGGGCGGCGCGGAGCCTGCATCGTGAGCGGGCCGCGCGGGTGGGTTGCGCAGGGGGCGCTGCAAGTCCTCCTCCGGGGCCTGGCCCAGCCGCAGGCGGCTGGGCGTTCGGTCGCTTGCGAAGCAGTGCTTCGCAAGCAAGGCGCCCTTACCCATGTAAGCTTGGTCGCCGCTTTCTCGT
Source organism: Stenotrophomonas thermophila (assembly GCF_001499715.1). Classification (NCBI taxonomy): domain Bacteria; kingdom Pseudomonadati; phylum Pseudomonadota; class Gammaproteobacteria; order Lysobacterales; family Lysobacteraceae; genus Stenotrophomonas; species Stenotrophomonas thermophila. Next base: position 124,961 of record NZ_CVIW01000034.1, read on the forward strand.
GTGCGCAGTCCTGCGCACACGGCAAGACCGGGGTTGGGCGTCCTGCCCAACCCGCCCGAGGCATGCCTCGGGCCCATGCGGCTCACGCCCCTGCGTAACCCACCCGCGCGGCCGCGGACAGTTTCCGTGGCCGCACACTACGGAATCAACAGCAAAGGCAGGGAGCGAAAAACAGTAAAGCCGCGGCCATGCCGCGGCTTTTCCTGTAGCGCCGAGCCGGTGCTCGGCTGCCGGCAAGGCTCAGTGCTTGGCTTCTTCCTTGGCGGCGTTGGCCTTGGCGTCATTGGCGACATCGCGCGCCTTGTCGGCGACCTTCTGCGCGGCGTCGGCAGTGGCGTCGCTGGCGTGCGCGGCCGCGTCGGTGGCGGCGACCTTGGCCTGGTCAGCGGCATTGGCGGTGGCGTCGGCGGCCTTGTCCAGCGCCTGCTGGGTATCGGCGGCGGCCTGCTCGGAAGCAGCAGCGGTCTTGTCGGCGGCGTCGCGGGTTGCGGCAGCGGCCCGGTCGACGGCATCGCGGGCAGCGACGCCAGCGCTGTCGGCGGCCTGCTGCGCGTCCTGCTTGGCCTGTTCGGCCTCCGGGCCCTTGCAGGCGGCCAGGGCCAGCAGCAGGGAGCCGGCCAGCAGGGTGGTGGTGATCGGACGAATCTTCATGGCGGTCTCCGGTACTGCAATGGATGGGGACGCCAGCCTATTCATGCCGTTGTGAAGACGGGGTCGCGGAGCGCGCTCAGTCGCGATCCACGGGCGCAAAGAAAAAGCCGCTGGCGAACCAGCGGCTTTTCCGGAACAGCGTGAAGAAAGAAGTGATTACTTCTTGGCTTCTTCAGCAGCGTCCTTGGCCTGCTCAGCGGTAGCTTCGGCAGCCTTGGCGGCGTCCTTGGCTTCGCCAGCAGCGGCGTCGGTGGCAGCAGCGGCGGTGTTGGCAGCAGCGTCGGTCGCAGCGTCGGCAGCGGTGGCGGCGGTGTCAGCGGCCTGCTGGGCAGCGTCGGCGGTCTGGGCGCCAGCAGCGGCGGCCTGGTCGGCAGCAGCCTGGGCTTCGGTGGCGGCTTCGTTGGCCGAAGCAGCGGCGTCCTGGGCAGCTTCCTGCTTCGAGCAGGCGGCCAGGGCCAGAGCCAGGGACATCGCGACCAGCAGCTTGTTGATGCTCATTGTGTAAATCCTCGTCGTTAGAATTAGGCAACGCGCATGCTGCGCGCCGACAACATGATGACAAGCCAAGATTGGGTGTCAAGCGATCCCGCATTCATTTTTGCGAAATCATCGTTAAATCCATTTAAATCAATTCGATGGCGATCGCGGTCGCTTCGCCACCGCCGATGCACAGGGTGGCAATGCCGCGCTTGCCACCGCGCGTGCGCAGGGCATTGACCAGGGTCACCACCAGGCGTGCGCCGGAGGCACCGATCGGATGGCCCAGTGCACAGGCGCCGCCATTCACGTTGAGCTTGTCGTGCGGAATGCCCAGTTCGCGCATCGGCGCCATCGCCACCACAGCAAAGGCTTCATTGATTTCGAACAGATCGACCTGATCCAGCGACCAGCCGGTCTTGTCCAGCAGCTTGCGCAGCGCGCCGATCGGGGCAGTGGTGAACCACTCGGGTTCCTGCGAATGGGTGGCGTGGCCGACGATTCGGGCCAACGGCTTGATGCCGCGCGCAGCCGCATCTTCCTCGGTCAGCAGGACCACTGCGGCAGCGCCGTCGGAAATGCTGGAAGAGCTGGCGGCGGTCACACTGCCGTCCTTCTTGAAGGCCGGGCGCAGGGTCGGGATCTTGGCGATGTCCGAACGGCCGGGCTGCTCGTCGGTGGTGATCTCGACCTCGCCCTTGCGGGTGGCGACCTTCACCACGACGATTTCATCGGCGAACGCGCCGTTGGCCTGGGCTGCCTGCGCGCGCTTGACCGATTCGATGGCGTAGGCGTCCTGCTCTTCGCGGCTGAACTGGTACTTGTCCACGGCGCATTCGGCGAATTCACCCATCGCCTTGCCGTCATAAGCGTTGACCAGGCCGTCGTGGGCCATGTGATCGACCGCCTGGAAGTTGCCGAAGCGGTTGCCGGTGCGCGAGTTGGGCAGCATGTGCGGTGCGTTGGACATCGATTCCATGCCGCCGGCGACAACGATGCTGGCCGAACCGGCCTTGATCAGGTCATGACCGAGCATGATGGTCTTCATGCCGGAGCCGCAGACCTTGTTCAGCGTGGTGGCACCGGTCGACAGCGGAATGCCGGCAGCGATCGCCGCCTGGCGGGCGGGCGCCTGGCCGAGGTTGGCCGGCAGCACGCAGCCCATGAGGACTTCGGAAACGTCGCTGGCCGGGATGCCCGACTGCTCCAGTGCGGCGGCGATGGCGGCCGCGCCCAGGGTCGGGGTCGGCACGCCGTTGAACTGGCCGAGGAAGGAGCCGATGGCGGTGCGCTTGGCGGCGGCGATGACGATGTTGGACATGGCAATCTCGTTGATGCGTAAGCAATGTTCGGAAAGGAGACCGTGGGCCGTTGGAAGCGCCCCGGTTTCCCGGCAGACTGCGTGGGGGTCGGCCCAAGTATAGAGGGTCGGGGAGGGCCGCCGCTGGACGGCGCCGCATGCCTGCCGGGACAACGGCGGGCCAATGTTCATGGGAAGGAATCGATGGAACGCACGACGACGGTGAAATCTGCCCTGGCAACCGCGCTGGCACTGGCGCTGGCAGCCTGTGGCGGAGGTGGCGGGGGCGGCAACGTGCGCATTGACACACCGCCACCACCGCCGCCACCCACGACCCCGCCACCGACGCCGCCGCCGCCGGCAAAACCGCAGGAGCCGGCCTTCGACGCGCATCTGTCGGTCACCAATGCGCGTGCCGCACAGGCCGCCGGCCTGAGCGGCCAGAACGTGCGCATCGGTATCGTCGATTCGGGCGTGCAGCGCGACGCGGTGGCACTGAACGGGCGGGTGGTGGCCAACCTCAACTACATCGATCCGTCGCGCAACAACCTGCAGGTGGACGACGTAGTGGGCCACGGCACGGCGGTAGCCAGCCTGGCTGCCGGCGCGCCGGTTGGGTCCTGGCCAGGCGGCATCGCCCCTGGTGCGCAGATCGTTTCGGCGCGGATCATCGCCGACAAGCCGCCCGCCGACGATGGCAGCGGCAAGGGCAATTCCTTCAGCGGACCGCTGGGCGTGGCCCAGGTGCACCAGGACCTGATCAGCTACAACGTAAAGGTGATGAACAACTCGTGGGGCGGCCTGTACTGGACCGACCTGCCGACCACCGCGCAGGTGGCCGCCGAGTATCGCCCCTTCGTGGTCAACCACGGCGGGCTGGTGGTGTTCGCAGCGGGCAATGACGGCCGCAGTGAACCGAGCAGCCTGGCCGCGCTGCCCAGCCAGCTGGGCGTTGCCGGCTCGCTGCCGGCGGCAGATCTGGAGCGCGGCTGGCTGGTGGCGACCGCGGTGGATCCCTATGCACCGGGCACGTTGGCCAGCTACGCCAATGGCTGCGGCCAGGCCGCGCGCTACTGCCTGGCAGCGCCGGGCAGCGCGGTCTATCCCGATGCAAACGGGGGGAGCTACTACTGGAACTACGGCACGTCATTCGCGGCGCCGCTGGTGTCCGGCGCCGCTGCGCTGGTCTGGCAGCGCTATCCGTATTTCAGCAACGACCTGGTGCGGCAGACCCTGCTGGGCACTGCCAAGGACATCGGCGCCCCGGGCGTGGATCCGGTGTTCGGCTACGGCCTGCTCGACATCGGTCGTGCGATCAACGGTCCGGGTCGCTTCGACTGGGGGGATGTGGTTGCCAACGTGGATGTGGCCTCCAGCGGTTCGGCGTGGCGCAACAACATCGTCGGCAGCGGCGGCCTGGTCAAGCAGGGCGGGGGCACTCTGGTGCTGGCCGGCAACAACAGCTATACCGGTTCCACCCGCATCGAACGCGGCATCCTGGCACTGCAGGACGGTGGCGTGATCCGTTCCAACGTGACCATCCTCGGCCAGTCCGATCCGGATTCGACCGGCCTGCAGTTCAATGGCGGCGCGCCGCGCGTGATCGGCAACGTGGTCAACGGCAGCAGCGTGTTCCTCACCACCGGCAACACCACCGGCACCATCGAGGGCGACTACGCCCAGCAGGCGGGCGCACAGTTGATGATCGCACTCGGCGCCAATGCGCTGCAGGTCACCGGCAAGGCCACCCTCGACGGTGGCGTGCGCGTGCATGGCTTCGTCTCCGGCTACGTGCCACAGAGCGGCACCCGGCAGGACCTGATCCATGCGGACGGCGGACTCAGTGGTGCCTTCAGTACGCCGGCCACCTCCAGCGGCCTGCAGGGACTGTCGCTGTTGCAGAGCAGCTATGGCTACGACAGCAACAACGCCTGGTTGAACCTGACCCAGGTCAGTGTCACCGGGGCAGCCAGCGGCCTGGGGGCTTCCGCCCAGGCGGCAGCACAGCGGCTGGAGGGTGCATTTGCCGCGCTCGACAAGAATGCAGGACTGCAGGGATCGGCCTTCGGTACGGCCGCCGGGGCGCTGCAGTGGACCGGCGGTGGCAGCAACGGCCTCGAGGCTAGTCTGCAGAGCCTGTCCGGGCAGGCGCACGCGCGGGCCGAAGCGGTCACCTTCGACAGCATCGACATGTCACGCCGTGCCATCGCAGAGCGCTTTGATCGCGTGCAGGCGGCGCCGCGCCTGCGCGGGGCCTGGCAGAGTGCGCTCGGCCAGGCCGGGCAGGGCAGCTTTGCCGGCAACGCCGCCGACAGCCGCGGTTGGATGGCCGGCCAGGACCTGCCGCTGGGCAGCACCGGGCTGATGGGTGTGGCCTTCGGCGAGACCCGCAGCAACGGTGGCAGCAGCTTCGGCGGCGATCGCGGGCGTGATCGCCAGGCGCAGGCACAGCTTTACGCGGGCTGGAATCTGGGCCGGGGCTATGCGCTGGCCCAGATCGGCAGCGGGCAGTTCACCCGGGCGCTGGATCGCCAACTGCTGCTGGGCGCGGGTAGTTACGGTGTTTCGGCCCGCTATGGCGGGCGCTTCAGCAGTGCCAGTGTCGAAGGCGGCTATCGCTTCGGCCGCGCGGGTGCCTCGTTGACACCGTATCTGGGCGCCAGCACCACGCGCGTGGATACCGATGCGTTCAACGAACTGGGCGGGTTCGGCTTCGGCCTGCGTGGCGATGCCAACCGCGTGCAGCGCAGCCAGATGCTGGCCGGCATCCGCGGCGAGCGTGGCTGGGGGCGCTGGACCCTGCGCGGGCATGCCGAGTGGCAGCAGCGGCTCGAGGGTGCCGATGCGGCGTGGCAGGCCAGTTTCGTCGGCATCGATGCTTGGGCACCACTGGCGGGCTGGAATGCGCCGCGCGGCAGTGCGCTGATCGGCATGGCGCTGGAATCATGGTGGGGTCGCAGTGGCCGCCTGAGCCTGGGCTTCGACCAGCGCGTCGGGGGCGAGGGCGCGCGCCAGGCGGCGTTGCGCTACAGCACCGGGTTCTGAGTGACAGTCGCGCCGGGACGCCAGCCCCGGCGCGACATCGACGCGCTCAGCCGCCGCGCAGGTTGCCCAGGCGCGGGGTGCTGCGGCCCAGCGGCATCTTCAATTTGCCGATCGACAGGATGCGGCTTTCGGCGATGCGGTCGGCCGCTCGCTGCGGCGCGATGTTCTCGCGCTGCGACAGTTCGAAGATGCGGGTGAGGTTGTGATAGATGCTGCGGATCAGACGCATCGCGCGTTCGCGGTTGTAGCCGTCGATCTCCAGCGACACGTTCATCACGCCACCAGCATTGACCGCATAGTCCGGCGCATACAGGATGCCGCGCGCATGCAGTTCGTCGCCGATTTCCAGGCTCGACAACTGGTTGTTGGCGGTGCCGCAGACGATCTTTGCCTTGATCCGCGGCAGGGTGTCGGCGTTGATCGCGCCTTCCAGCGCGCACGGTGCGAACACATCGGCATTCACTTCATGGATCTCGTCCGGCTTGACCGCTTCAGCGCCGAAGTCGCTGACCGCGCGGTCAACCAGCGCGCTGTCCAGGTCGGTGACATACAGCTTGGCACCGCGGTCACGCAGCAGCTTCACCAGTTCCATGCCGATGTGGCCCAGGCCCTGCACCGCGATGCTGGTCTTGCCCACTTCCTCATGGCCGAACTTGAAGCGCATCGACGCCATCAACGCCTGAAGCGCGCCGTAGGCGGTGAACGGGGCCGGATCGCCGGAGCCGCCATGGACCTGGTGCACGCCGGTCACGAACTGGCTCTCCAGGTAGATGTTCTCCATGTCGTTGACATCGGTGCCGACGTCCTCGGCGGTGATGTAGCGTCCGCCCAGCGAATCGACATAGCGGCCGAAGGCACGGAACAGCACTTCGGTCTTGTCCGCTTTGGGGTCGCCGATGATCACCGCCTTGCCGCCACCGACGTTGAGGCCGGCCAGTGCATTCTTGTAGGTCATCGTCCGGCTCAGGCGCAGCGCATCGGCCAGCGCCTCGTCGGTGCTGGCGTAAGGACGCATGCGCACGCCGCCCAGGGCCGGGCCAAGGGTGGTGTTGTGGATGGCGATGATCGCCTTCAGGCCGGCGTCGTGGTTGTGGCAGAACACCACCTGTTCGTGGCCGGTGGTGGCGAGGGTTTCGAATAGCATGGCGTCTCCGATGGCGCGATCAGCGGCGAACTGCAGCGAACGGCCAGTGAACGGTAGGGTCCCAAAAAAAAAAAGCGACGTCGTCGGTGCAGGGGGACGGGTCGCGCGGCGCCATTCTAGTCCATTCCCCCGGCCGGTGCCGTCGACATCGCATGCCTTCCGGTTAAAGAAGATGAAAGTGCGGCCGATGCTGCGACGACGGCGGGTGGCCGGATTCGCGTGAAGAGGCAGGCGGTCAGTGACGGCAAGGGCACCACAACCACAGGGCAGGCGGCGATGACAGCGGCCTGGTGGCGATCACTGCGCGGCTGGCTGGCGCGCTCGACCGGGGCTGCGCCGTCCCGCTTGGCGGCGGTATCGCGACAGGCAGTGGCGGCAGCGGCTGCGAGCCTGCAGGGTGAGGCCCTGCCGTCTGCGGAGATCGCCGCACATCTGCAGCGCGGCCTGCACGCGTTGGCGTTGTACCCACGACTGGCCGGTGAGCCGGCGCCTGTCCAGGATCCGGCGTTGGGGGAAGCGGTGGCACGCGCGCTGCAGGACCGCGACTGGGCTACCCGGCAGTTGCCGCGCCGTCCGCAGCTGCTGCCGCAGCTGATCCAGACCGTCAACGACGATGCCGCCTCCGCGCGGGTGATGGCCGCGATCATCGGCCAGGACCCGGTGCTGACCGGCAACCTGCTGCGCATCGCCAACAGCCCCGCCTACAAGGTGCACGAGCGGCCCGTGGAAAGCCTGCAGCGGGCGGTGACTCTGGTCGGTACCGAAGGCGTTCGGCAGATCATCAGCGCGGTACTGGTACAGCCGGTGATGCAGATGCAGTGCGATGCGTTCCCGCAGTTCAGCACGATCATCTGGGAGCACGCACTGCTGGCCTCGCGCGCGGCTGCAGACCACGCACGCACGGTTACCTTCGGTGATGCTTTCGCCGCGCAGTGGCTGGGCCTGGTGCAGGGCCTGGGCGCGGCGCTGGTGATGCGCCAGCTGCTGCAGGAAGCCCAGGTACGTGGTGAAACCGTGGAGCCGGCGCTGGCACTGCAGCTGCTTCAGCAGTGGTCGTTACCGCTGGCACAACGGGTGGCGGCTGCCTGGGAGCTGCCCGAGCCGGTGCATCAGGCGCTGTTGCCGGAGGCCGAGGGCCCGCTGGCCGACAGCCTGCGCCTGGCCAGCGCCGCTGCGGCGGCCAGCCTGCTGTGCCGCCATGGGCATGCCAGCCAGAGCCGCATGCTGGCCCTGCTGGAACAGCTGCCTTCGGCACCGCCGCATGCATTGCGCTGGATCTGGCGGCGACTGCATGGGCGCAGTGTGGAAACGCTGGATGATGCCGGGCAGGAAGCCACCGATCCGGGGCGCTGAGCGTTACAGCTGCGATTCCAGCGGTAGCCAGCTGATCACCCGCGACAACCAGCGTTTGCGCGCCGTTGCCCCTGGCTCTTCCTCCGCCCAGTGCGGTGGTGGTTCGCGCTCCAGCCAGCGCAACCGGCGACGGTCGTCCAGCGCCAGCCACCAGCTGTGCCTGGGATCCGCCAGGCGCAGGTACTCGCCGCGCAGCTGTGCACCCAGCAACGGATCGTCGAACAGCACACCCATTTCAGTGTTCAGGTAGGCCGAGCGCGGATCGAGGTTGAATGAGCCGACGAAGCCGCGGCGGTCATCGACCAGGAACGCCTTGGTGTGCAGGCTGGCGCCGCTGCTGCCGAACACGCCCGCATCGCCGGACTGTCCTTGTGCCTTCAGCTCATACAGGTGGACGCCGGCTTCGAGCAACGGCACGCGGTAGCCCATGTAGCCGCCGTGCACCGCGGCGACGTCATTGGCAGCCAGTGAGTTGGTGACCACGCCGACCTGCACGCCCCGCCGGGCCATGGCCGAAAAGCCATCCAGGCCCTCGTTGCCGGGCACGAAGTAGGGCGAGATCAACAGGGCCTTGTGCCGGGCGGCCTGCAGCTCGCTGGTCAGCGTCGAAACCAGCCACGCGCCGCGATCATCGTCGCGGTGCTTCATCGGCGGGTCCGAGACGATGCGCACTGCACGGCTCCAGCGCAATGGCTCGGGACTCGGGCGCTGCCGCCTGCGCGATTCGGCCATGCGCGCAAGGTAGGGCTGGGCCACGTCACGCTGGGCCTCATGGTCCGATTCGCGTACCAGCAGGCGCAGCTGGGCATCGGTATGGAAGGCAAGCGCCGATACCGGAATGGCGGCCTCGCTGTTCCAGTAGTCGTCGAAGATCCGGCTGGCCTGCTCCACGGCAGGACCGGCGACCAGCAGGTCCAGGTCCTGGAAGTTCACATCGGTGCGCGCGCTGAAGTATTCCTCGCCGATGTTGCGGCCGCCGACGATCGCGACGCGGCCGTCGGCAATCCAGCTCTTGTTGTGCATGCGGTGGTTCACGCTGAAGAACCGTTGCACCATCTCCACCATGCGCAGCAGGCCGGTCCGGTTGCGGAACGGGTTGTAGAGGCGGATTTCAATGTTGGGGTGCCGGTCCAGCGCCATCATCAGGGCGTCCTTGTCCTTGGCGTTCATGTCGTCGAGCAGGATGCGCACGCGCACGCCTCGTTCGGCGGCGTCGTACAACGCCTTGGCCATCAGGTGGCCGATCAGGTCGTCGTGCCAGATGTAGTACTGCAGGTCCAGGCTGCGCCCGGCGTGGGTGGTGATCATCGCGCGCGCGGCGAAGGCATCCATGCCATCGCTGAGGAAGGCCACGCCGGACTGGCCGGGATGGGCCTCCTGCAACGGAACGATCTGCCGGTCGATCCGCGTCTGTGCCGGCTGCAGCGGCAGCACGTGCGAGGGCGTGCCCCGTGCCTGCGGGGTGAGATGGTCGGCCAGCAGCAGCCCGGACAGGACCAGCAGCACCAGTGTGGCGAGGATGATTGCAGCAACGCGAAGCAGGCGTCGCCACAGGGGCTTGGGCAGGCTCATGCGCCGATGGTAGATCCACGCCACGCGTGGATCAAAGGCAGACGGTGCATCGCAGAAGATCCACGCCATGCGTGGATGACAGGGACTTCCCTGTCAGAACCGCTCGTCGCTGCCCAGGTAACGCCACTGCCCCGCAGGCAGCGGTCCCAGTGCCACGCGGCCAATACGCAGTCGACGCACGGCCGTCACCTGCAGGCCGGCCGCGGTGACCGCCACGCGCAGGCCCTTGGCGGTCAGGCCCTTGCCCGCGAAGCGCAGGCGCTGCTCGCTCTGCCAGCTGACCTTGGCACCGCCGGATTCCTGCTGCAGGCGCGCCAGCAGCCATGGGCCACGCTCGGGGCCGCCTTCGGCGACCTCGATCAGGTATTCCTGCTCGGTGCGTCCCAGGTTGCGCTGAAGATGGGCCAGCGTGGCCGGGTCCTGGCTGACCACCACCAGGCCGCTGTCGCTGGCCGGAAGGGCGGCCGCCAGCTGCAGTCCGTGGAAGTGGCGCTGCAGCGGACGGATGTCGCTGGCGTCCAGCTCGCTGCGGCTGTCACGGCTGACCAGCGCGCACAGGCTTTCGGCGGCAATGCCAGCCGGTTTGTGCAACAGCATGCTGACCCGCTCGGCCTTTTCATCGCTGGCCTGCTCGGCCACCACGATCACCGCGCTGTCATCGACCGGACGCTGCGGCTGTTCCACCACCTCGCCATTGACCATGACCCAGCCGCCTTCGATGTAGCGCCGCGCTTCGCCGCGCGGGATGCCGAGCAGGGCGGACAGGCGTTTGTCGAGACGGATCGGTTCCATGGCAGGCAGGTCGGGCAGTGGGCGCGCAGTGTAGCTGCTGCGGCCGGTCAGCGCTGGCCGCGGTTGGCCAGCTCGGTCAGGTACAGGCGGGTATCGAATTCCAGCTGCAGGTAATCCGGCTCCATGTGCTGGCACAGCTGATAGAAGGCCTTGTTGTGGTCGGCTTCCTTCAGGTGGGCCAGCTCATGCACCACGATCATGCGCAGGAACGCTGCCGGTGCCTGGCGGAACACGGTGGCGATGCGGATCTCGCGGCTGGCCTTGAGGCGGCCACCGTGCACGCGGGAGATGGCGGTGTGGGTGCCGAGCGCGTGCTTGATCACTTCCAGCGTGTTGTCGTAGCAGACCTTGTTGAGCGGCACCGACTTGCGCAGGTAGCGGTCCTTCAGCTCCTGCGTGTAGTCGTACAGCTGGCGGTCGCTGCGCACCGTGTGCGGGTCGGGGTAGCGCTGCTGCAGCCATGGGCCGAGCTTGCCCTGTGCCAGCAGGTCGCTGACCTGGGCGACCAGGGGTTCGGGATAGCCGGTGAGGTACTTCAGGACTGCCATGCAGGGCCGGCGGGGCGTCGGTAGAATGGGGCATCCAAGATTACACGCGGTACGCACCGACCATGGCAAAGCCCAACGCGCTGCAGGAACAATTGCTCAAGGCCGGCCTGGCCAAGAAGTCGCAGGCCAGCGCCGCCGCGCGCGAGCAGGCCAAGGCGCGGCAAGGCAAGGCCGAATCGACTTCGGCCGAGGTCCAGCGCGAGGCTGAGCGTGCCCGCGCCGAGAAGGTCGAGCGCGACCGCGCGCTGGCCGCCGAGCGCAATGCCCAGGCCAGGCAGGCTGAACAGAAGGCCCAGGCCAGGCAGATCATCACGGCCCATGCCGTGCCCCACAAGGGTGACGACGAGTACCGCTTCAGCGACGGCGCCGCGATCCGCACCCTGCTGATCGACCCCAAGCTGCGCAAGGCGCTGTCGGTGGGCGTTCTGGTCATCGTTGCCCATGGTGACGGTTACGCCGTGTTGCCGCGTGCTGCCGCCGAAAAGGTGCGTGAACGCGCGCCCGAAGCGATCATCGTCGACCACGGCCAGCCGGGCTCGACCGCCGAGATCTCCACCGGCAACGCCGAGGACGACGCCTATTACGCGCAGTTCCAGGTGCCCGACGACCTGGTCTGGTAAGCAGAAAGGGGACGGAGGGGATTAAGTCGCAATCGGCCTGATCGGATCCGTCGGCGTTCTGTTTGGCATCCTGAAGAGCAGCCGAGCATGGCTCGGCTCTACATGAAGGCCTTCCTTTTTGCCGGGGTGTATCGTCCCCATATGGGCGACACACCTGCGGAGGATAGCCATGGCCACCGGTTGGGCGGGAGACGGCGCGGTCCAGGACCAGATCGACGCCACCGTTGATGATGCGATCGCCCGCGCGCGGCGCCAGCTGCGGCAGGGCCCGGGTCTGGAACATTGTGAGGAATGCGACGCGCCGATCCCGTTGGCGCGGCGCCAGGCCGTGCCCGGTGTCCGGCTGTGCGTGGCGTGCCAGCAGGCGCGTGACGACGAAGAACAGGCGCATGCAGGCTACAACCGGCGTGGCAGCAAGGACAGCCAGTTGAGGTAAAGGTTGTTCGGCAGGGCTGCGCCCCCCCCCCGCCGAAGCCTTCAAGTCAAGGCAGCAGCAACAGCAAAAGCTGGCATTCCGTGGGGTGGCGGGGCGGTGTCGGAGTGCGGGGACGCCGCAAGTACGTCCTTGTAGGCTTGGCAGCCGCATCCATACGGCTGACACCCCGCACTCCGACACCGCCCCACCTCCGACAGATTTCCGCGATCGGGTACATCCCGCCGTGCGTGGATAAATTTCCATCGAAATCGAAAATTTCGATATCGGAATGATTTGAGCCGAGCATGGCTCGGCTCTACAGAAGAACGGACAGCTCGCGGAAATCTGTCGAAGGCGGGGTGGGTCCGGTTGAGGGGGCGTGAGCCGCATGGATGCGGCGACCGAGCTTACATGGACGTACTTGCAGCGTCCCCCTCAACCGGACCCACCCCGCCATCCCACGGATAGCATGCTTTTGCCGTTGCCGTTGCTCCGAGCAGGTGCAGGGCGCAGCCCTGCCGACAACTCCACCCTCAGCCGTCGCCCTGGATGCCGCCAGGCGCCTGTGCCGGGTCGCGCCAGCGGCGCACGGTGCGCTGGAAGAACAGGTTGTTCGGCAACTGCAGCACCGTGCCCTCGTGGCCGTCGCCGGTTTCCTGCAGCGTGGTGTAGATCAGGTTCACATCGATCACCCGGCCCTTCAGACCCGGCTTCTCGCCGTTCTCCAGCACCTCGATGTAGTCATGCAGGCGGAACGGGCGCGTGGTGAAGATCAGCAGCGTGCAGAAGATGTTGGAGAGCACGCTCCACGCCGCGAAAAAGGCCACCGCACCCACGGCGGCAAAGCCGGTGAACGCCGTCCACAGTACCGAAGGCGACGCGCCCAGCAGGCTGAGGATGTACAGCAGGGCGCTGAAATAGACCACGAAACTGGTGATCCGCCGGGCGCCCATCGCCATCTCCGGTGGCAGTGTGTAGTGCTCGGCGAAACGCCGGATGAGGCGCCGTGCCAGCACCCGCAGCAGCCACGCGGCCAGCAGGGTCAGCAGGATCTTCACGGCGATACCCACGTCATGCAGCCAGGGGTGGGTCCAGGCGGGGAGATGATCCTTCAGCGACAACATCATGGCGCGACAACAGGTGGCAATAACGGCCCTTGATGTTACCCGGCGCCTGCCGTGGATTCGACTGCCGGGGCCCAGGCCAGGCACACCAGTTCCTGGCGATGCTGCTGCAGGCAGGCGCTGCCACTGTCCGTGCGTAGCTGCAGGGACAGGCCCAATGCCTGCAGCACGACGCAGGCGGCGATCACCAGCACGGCGGCGCAGGCGGGGCTGGACATGACTGGACTCCCGGAGGTGTTTTCTCGAAGACCTTTCATGGATGCAGCCATCGTCGAAAAGGTTGCATGTCCCTGATCGCCGATCACCTCTAAACCTTTTTCCGGGCCGCCGCATCCAAGCGATATGCTCGACACCACCATGCCAGCGCTGCCTGCCGCCAACGACCCCGTCGACGAACCCGCCCTGGTGCGGGCGGCCGCTGCGGGAGACACTGCTGCCTACGAACTGCTGTACCGGCGTCACGCGCCGCGTGTATTCGCTGTGCTGTGGCGGTTGTGTGGCGGCCAGCAGGCACGTGCCGAGGATGCGCTGCAGGAGGCCTTCCTGCAGGCCTGGAAAGCGCTGCCGGGGTTCCGCTTCGAGAGCAGCCTGTCGACCTGGCTGCATCGGCTGGGCGTCAACGCCGCGCTCATGGAGCTGCGTGGCCGGGCGGGCGGGCAGGATCACGACAGTCTGGACGACGTCGACGGGGGCCTGCAGGAACTGGCGGTGCGTGACCGCTGCGCCGGCACCGAGCGCGACCTGGAGCGCGCGTTGTCGACACTGCCACCACGGGCGCGTGCGGTACTGGTGCTGCACGACATCGAAGGCTGGAAACACCAGGAAATCGCCGAGCAGCTGCAGATGGCCGTCGGCAGTTCCAAGGCACAGCTGCATCGTGCGCGCGGCCTGTTGCGCGCACGGCTGGGAGACATGACATGAGTACGCACGAACACGATTCCGATCACGACCTGCTGGCCCTGCTGCGTGCGCTGCCGAATGAGCGCGAAGTGCCCACTGATGGTTGGGCACGCCTGTCTGCCCGGCTGCCGCCGCGTGAACCGCAGGCAGCACCTGCGCCAACGGACAACGTGGTGGCCCTGCCAACGCGCTCGCGGCGCCGCTGGTGGCTGCCGGTCGGCGCTGCCCTGGCGGCCAGCCTGGCGGTCTACGCCGTGGCGCCGTGGCGTCATGCGCAGCCAGAGGTACCGGTACCTTCAGCGCTGCAGCTGCAGGCGGCGGCGATGACCGAGCAGTACCAGCAGGCCGTGGCCTCGCTGCCCGATGGGCGCGCGCCGGAATGGCAGCCGGCCCTGCACGAACTGGATGATAGCGCGGCGCAGATCCGTGCCGCACTGGCGCAGGACCCGCGCGCGCCGCACCTGCTTGGCCAGCTCAAGCGCACCTATGCGCTGCGGCTGGAACTGACCCGGCAGGCGGCCTATGCCGCCGAGTCCGGCCTGACGACCTGAGGAGACCCCCATGACCCGAACCCTGATTTCCTGCTGTGTCGCACTGCTGCTGGCCCCTGCCGTGGCGCTGGCCGACACCCGCATCGACGAGCGCCACACCTTGGCTGCGGGCGGTCGCATCGAACTGAGCAACGTGGCCGGCAAGGTGACCGTGCGTGGCTGGGACCGCAATGATGTGCAACTCACCGGCACGCTCAGCGATGGCCTGCAGCTGCGCCAGGAAAAGAGCGCCAACCGGGTGCGCTGGGAGATTGAATACCCGCGCCGCAGCAACAATGGTGGCGCGACGCTGGTGCTGAACGTGCCGCGCTCGGTGGAACTGCTGTTGAGTACGGTCAGCGCCAGCCAGGACATCAGTGGCATCGATGTGCGACGGCTGCAGGCCGACACGGTCAGCGGCAGCCTCAGCGCGGCTGGCCGCAGTGGCGACAGCAAACTCAACACGGTCAGTGGCAGTGTCAGCGCACGCCTGCAGACGCCGAAGCTGGACGTAAATACGGTCAGTGGCCGGATCGAGGCCGGCGGCGGCGTGTCCGGTGATATCGGTGCGCAGACGGTATCCGGCCGGGTTGCGGTGGAGGCCGGACGCGTGCAGCGGTTGGCGGTGGAGACCGTCTCGGGCAGCATCGATCTGGCAGCAGCCGGGTTGGCGCCCGGTGGCCGCATCAATGTCGAATCGGTCAGTGCCCCGGTCACGCTGAGCCTGCCGCGCACGGTGTCGGCACAGCTGTCGGTGAACAGCTTCAGCGGCTCGATCAACAGCGATGCCGGGCAGGTGGAGCGGCCGCGCTATGGGCCGGGCAGCCATCTCGACACGCGTCTGGGCAGCGGTGATGGAGACATCCGCATCCAGTCGCACTCGGGCAGTGTGAGGGTACGCCTGGATCGCTGAGCGCGCGGTCCGGCAGGCCGCGGCGGCAGCGCCGCCGCGGTCGGTGCTGGGTCAGCTGGCTTTCTTCAGCGCCCAAGTGGTGCCGAGGACTTCGATCTTGCCACCGGCCTTGCGGAACGCTGCCAGGTCCGAAGCGATCGAATCGCTGCTGACCACGGTGCTGGCGGCCGCGCCCTTGCGTTCGCTGCGGATGCTGTTGCTGGCCTTCGCGGGGGTCTTTGCCTTGCGGGGCATGGTTGCTCCTGTCAGGTGGAAGGGGAGGAAAGCGACCAGGCATCAGCCTGGCGCAGGTAGTCCTGCCGCTCGCGGCGGCAGTCATCGCCGCCCATCGAAAACTGGCGGCAGATCGCCGGGCGCTGCGAATAGATCGTGCAGCGCAGGTGATAGGGATCGATCGCCGCGCACCAGCCTTCCTCGTTGCGCGCCATCACGGCACGGCCGTGGGAGTCGCGTGACAGGAACTGGCCAGGCACGTGGTCGCCGGGCTGCAGCAGCACGGGCAGCCGACAACAGACCGCGTCACAACGGCGGCAGTCGATGGGTGCAGGTGCTGCGTCAGGTTGTAAGGCCACAGGGGCCTGGCGGGTGCCCAAAGCGGGTCTCGATGGCGGCTCAGGTGCTGCGCGGACCATGAACGAGCCAGGAAGGCATGGCCGCTAGGCCCGCAGGCGGGCCAGGCTGCACCGTGGACACACACCGGCGTGGCCAGTGGAAGGTGCAGCGGGGTTCTAGCCGACCAAGAGTAACTTAGACCGCGTAACGTTTTGTTAATCCGGGCTGGCTGCCGCCAGTGCCAGGCCCTGGACCACGCCCAGCGAGGGCTCGCCGTGGACCATGCGGGCGCCCGGGAAGGCCTCGGCCACGGCCTGGCGCAGGTAGCCGGCGCGGGACATGCCGCCGGTCAGGAACACCGCATCCGGGTCGCCGCCAATGTCGCTGCGGACCTGGGCCAGCAGTTCCCGGATCTGTTCCAGGTAGCCGTGAGCGGCAGCGGCCAGGCCGGCGGCGCTGCTGTCGGCATGCAGGTCGCGGGCAATGTAGTCCAGCGTGCTGCGGTGCTCGCTGGCGGCACTGAGGGCGATCTTCGCGCGTTCCACATCGCGGTACAGGCGGGCGGTATTGCCGGTGTCCTGCAGGGCCTGCAGGCGCGCGCGCCACGGATCTTCGACGTGATCGTATTTGTGCTGGCGGAAGTCACGCTGGCGGGTCATGTCCTGCACCGTGGCCGCTTCCACGTAGTGGTGGGCGGGCACGCGGGTGATGCTGCGGCCGAACAGCGGCATGTAGCTGGACAGGCTCAGCGCCAGGTCGATGTCGGTACCGCCGCGGGCAATACCCCACGCGCGGTGGATGCGTGGCGCAGCATCGCCGCCGACTTCGGCATGCGCGATGTCGGTGGTACCGCCACCGATGTCGACGATCACCGCCTGGTGCCGCTCGCGGCTTTCGGCGTGGTAATGCATGGCCGCCGCGGCCGGTTCCTCGAGGAAATCGATCTGGTCGAAGCCGGCCTGGGTGGCGGCCTCGCGCAGGATGTCCAGCGCCTGGTCGTTGCCGGCCGCGCCGATCGAGCTGCGGAACTGCACCGGGCGGCCGAGCAGGGCGGCACGCAGCGGCTGGCCGAGCTGGGCGCTGGCAGTCAGGCGGATGTGCTCGAGGATGTGCGCGGCGATGCCGGTGATGGTCTGCTTGGCGCGCGGGTGCAGGTTGTAGCCGAGCATCGACTTCGGGCTCTGCACCAGGTTGCCGTCGTGTTCCTCGAAATAGGCTTCCAGCGCGTCATCGCCATAGACCGCGTTCTGCAGCAGGTCGCTGGCGCTGCGTTCCTTGCCGGCGCGCGCTTCCATCCACTCCCGTCGCAGTGCGCGCAGGGCTTCGCGGCGCAGTGCCTGTGGCGTGCGTTCCTGGCCGGCGGCGCGGGCCGCGCGCGCAGCGCTGTCGATCATCTGCTGCAGCTGGTGTTCCTGCCCATCATCGAGCTGGAAGTCATCCGGGTCGGGCACCACGCCGGGGAAGTACACGCTGGTGCGGAACTGTTCGGCGTCGCCGAAGCGGATCGGCAGCAGCTTTCCCTCATGCACGATGGCGGCGGCGGAGTTGCTGGTACCGAAGTCGATGCCGAGGCGCATGGGAGGTTCCGGGGTCGATCAGGGGCCGCGCACTCTGCTGCAGTTCGCCGCCGACTGCAAGTTCCGGGGGCGTGCCGTTGTGTGTCGGGCCAGGTGCGCAGCCCGGGGCCTGCCTGGAAAAGGGGCAGGGAAGCCAGGCGGTTACAATGGCGGCTGTTGATTCACTTTGAGGTACTTGCTGATGTCTTCTGCCCCCGCCTGCCCGCAGTGCACCCTGGAAAACACCTACGCCGATGGTGCGCTCTGGATCTGCGCCGACTGCGGCTTCGAATGGACCCCCGAAGAAAGCGCGGGCTCCACCCTGGTCGTGCGTGACAGCAACGGCAATACCCTGCAGGCCGGCGACACCGTCACCGTAATCAAGGACCTGAAAGTGAAGGGCTCCTCGATCCCGCTCAAGCAGGGCACCGTGATCCGCAACATCCGCCTGGTCGAAGATGATGCCGAGCACATCGAAGGCAACTCGGACAAGATCAAGGGCCTGGTCCTGAAGACCTGCTTCCTCAAAAAGGCCTGATCGCCTTCAGCGCCTGGCCTGCTGCTGCGCGCGCCAGCGGGCCAGGCTGTCCAGCTTGGCCTGGTAGCGCGCCTGCTCCGGCGCGCCCCCCAGTTCCCGTGCACGCAGCAGTTCATGATCGGCGCGCTTGAGCTGGCCAGCCAGGAAATAGGCGCGTGCCAGCCCGAAGTGGAACTGATGCGCGGTGTCGTACAGGCGCACGGCCTGCCGGTAATGGCGGATCGCCTCGTCCAGTTGGCCGGCGCGTTCGGCCTTGGCGCCGAACATGTACTGCGCGAACGGGTCTTCGCGCTGCACCGACTTCAGCCGGCGCTCAAGTGACTGCGCCTGTGCGGTCAAGCCCAGGCTGCGGAACAGCGCAGAGGCATTGGTCAGTGCGGCATCCTGGCGGCCGTCCAGCTGCAGCGATCGGTCCAGCGCCTGCCGCGCCGCCTCGGTGTTGCCTTCGCGGTGGGCGAGTACGCCGAGGTTGTTCCACACCGGAGCGAACCCGCTGTCCTGGCCCAGGGAAGCGTCGAAGAACGCACGCGCGCCGCCGAAGTCACCGTCGGCGAGGCGCTCCGCACCCCGGTTGTTGTAGAAATGCGCCAATGCCCGCGCACGGCTGACCGGAACCGGCCCACGGCGGTCATAGAGCACGTTGCGATCCAGATCGACGGTACCGAAACGCCCGCCGACGTCGACACCGGCGTTGACGTGGCCGACGCTGTAGACCACGCCCGCGTCCTGGTCCTGGTACCAGGACACTACCTGCCCCACTTCCTGCACGCGCGCCTGGATGCCCGCCTCCCGCGCAAGCGTCACGAACAGCAGGGTGAAGGCCAGGCAGTTGGCGCGGCGGTGCTGCCAGATATCGCTGACGGTGTAGGTCGCATTGGCGTCGTACTGCAGGTCCAGCCCGTGCTGGCCGAAGATCATCTCGACGAGCGCCTGCAACCGCTGGTCGCGGGAGTAGCTGCGCTGGATCACCTGCTTCTGGAGCATCGCACGCAGGTCTGCGGGAATGGCGAACACTTCTTCCGGGGTCGGCACGCGTACGGCTGACACGGTGATGGTCGGGGTCGTCACCACATCGGCGGGCGGTGCCTGGCCTGCGCCGAAGGCAGGAGCACAGAAGGCCAGCAGCGAAAGGGTGAGGCAATGGGCGGCAGAACGGTACATGACGGTTCCCGGCAGCGGCGGGCGCCCCCGCCTGTGGCGAGTGTATTCCCATGGATGTCAGGCTGCAGCGACCGTTGGTCGGCGCCGCGGTCATCCACAACCGATGTGGACCAGCGCTCGACAAAGCTGTGGACAACTGGCTCCGGGCCCCGCCCGGCAAGCGTGGTGAGCGCGTGGTGAAAAAACCGCCAGCTTGCCCGGCGCCGGCACAGGCGGGATGATCCGGGCATGGACTTCTCACCGCTGACGCTTGCCCCGGCGCAGTGGCAGGCGCTGCAGGACAGCTATGCAACGCCGCCACGGGCCTACCACCACTTCGGCCATGTACGCGCCGTGCTGCAGCACTGCCAGGAGGTGGCCGACGGCCCTGGCTGGACGCAGCCGGCCGAGATCTATCTGGCCGTGCTCTACCACGATGCGATCTACCACGCGGGGCGCAAGGACAACGAGGCCCGTTCGGCGCAGCTGGCCCTGCAGGCGATCGCACAGGCACCGGAGCTGGCCGCAGTGGATGCCGCACGCGTCGAGCAGTTGATCCTGCTGACCGCCCGCCATGGTGAGCTGGGTCCGCAGGATGTGGATGCCGAGGCGGCGCTGTTCCTGGACTGCGACATGGCGATCCTGGCCGCGCCGGAGCCGGTGTTTGCCGCCTATGACCGTGGCGTGGCCGACGAATACAAGGGCGTGGTGCCGGCCTTCCTGTACCGCGCCGGCCGCCGTCGGTTCCTGCAGGGCCTGCTGCGGGCGCCGCGGATTTTCCTCAGTGACTTCTTCCACCAACGGCTGGATGCGGCCGCTCGGGAGAACCTGCGCCGACAGCTGGCCCGCTGAGCCAGCCCGGTACACTGGGGCCTGCTTCCACTGATCGTCGCTTCCGACCGTGTCCGTCCCTGATCCCGATCCACGCCCGCTACCACCGGAAGAACCCGGTCCCAACGAATGCTGCGGCAGCGGCTGCCCGCTGTGCGTGCTGGACCTGTACTCCGAGGAGCTGCAGCGTTACCGCAAGGCGTTGGCCGAATGGAAGACGCGGCATCCTGAGGACGCAGCATGAGCCGTGCGCGTCCGGTGGCGGTGCTGGCACTGGTGGCGCTGCTGCTGTTCGTGGCAACCGCGCTGTGGACCCAGGTTGCACGCAGTGATCTGGACTGGGTGCGGGCGACGTTGAGCCTGTATCTGCACGGGCCGTGGGGGCTGGCGTTGCGCGCTGCCTACTGCGTGCTGGCGCTGGCCATTGCGGCGCTCGGCGTTGCGCTGTATCGCGGCAGCATCGGCCCACGGCGCAGTGCGGCCGCACCGCTGTTGTTCACGGTTTCCGCCCTGGGCCTGGCGACGGTGGCGATCGGCGACAGTTGGCTGCCTGAAGCGACCCCGTTGCTGGCGCCGTTCATCCACGGGCTTGCAGCCAACACGGCGTTCCTGTGTGCCTGCGTCGGCATGCTGCTGCAGGCGTGGTACCTGCGCCGGGAACCGGGTTGGCAGCCCGCCGCTGAACTGCTCTGGGGCTGGGCATGGCTGGCCTTCGTGCTGCTGTGGCTGCACGTGCTGTGGCGCGCTGGGCCACCGCGCGGGCTCGGACAGAAAGTGGTGATCGCAGTGATCGTCGGCTGGCTTCTGTACCTGGCGACGGCCCTGTACCGTCGCAGCCGCCAGGCCGCGGCCGACTGAATCCCCAACGGCCTGCGCCGGTACGTGCCGTGCACGCGGCGGCGGCGTATCGTGTGCGCATTCGATCGGGGATGCGACATGAAGCGTGCAGGGCTGGGCAGGGCAATGGGTGTGGTATTGGCGCTGGCCACGCTGCCGGCAACGGCGGCGGTGACCCCGCAGCAGTTCAGCCATGGGCGGTTCGAGCAGATTCCGGTGCACATGCCGGCCGGCACGCCGCAACGGGTGGTGATCTGGTTCCACGAACCCACTGCCGGCGGTGACACCAGCCGCCTGCCGATCGAGGCCCTGCGTGCCGACGGCGCGCTGGTGGCGGCAGTGGACATTGCGCATCTGCGCGGTGTGCTCAAGCGCGAGGGTGACCCGACCTGTTCGTTCGGTTCCGGTGACGTCGAGAATTTCTCGCGCTGGCTGCAGGCTTCGCTGCATCTGCCCGGCTACCACCTGCCGCTGGTCGGCGGTGATGGCGAAGGTGCCGAAATGGCCTACGCGCTGGCAGCGCAGGCCGACACCCAGGTTTTCGCCGGTGTGCTGACCACCGGCTTCTGCCCGGACCACAGCCACCAGCGCATGGTCTGTGGCGATGGCGTGAAGCGCGACAGGCTGCAGCCGGCCGAACTGAATTTTCCGTGGTTGAGTGCGGCAGGTGACAACGGCTGCAGGGCGGGCCAGGCCAGCCGGTTCGTACAGCAGGTGGCCATGGCGCGTGAGTTCAAGCGCACTGCGCGCGGTGATGCATCACCGGGCCTGGTGGCGGCGGCGCGGGTGATTGGCGCGCAGGCTGGCGTCAGCCTGGCACCGCCGCCTGCTGCACTGAAGGACCTGCCGGTGGTGGAAATGCCGGCGGCCACCAGCGGCGATACGCTGGCGGTGTTCGTCTCCGGTGACGGTGGCTGGGCGGGCCTGGACAAGAACGTGGCGTCGTCACTCAACGCGCATGGCGTGGCGGTGGTGGGCATCGACTCGCTGCGCTACTTCTGGAGCCAGCGCACACCGAAGGGCTTTGCCGGCGACCTGCAGAAGATCATCGACCACTACCGCCAGCAGTGGCACCGAGACAAGGTGATGCTGATTGGTTTCTCGCAGGGTGCCGATGTGTTGCCTGCCACCATCAACCAGCTCGATGCCGGTACCCGTGAGGGGCTGGAGCGCATCGTGCTGCTATCGGTGGGCAGGAAGGCCGACTTCGAATTTCATGTCAGCAACTGGCTGGGCGGTGGCGGCGATGGCTTGCCGATCGCCCCGGAAGTGGCCAGGCTGCCGGCAGAAAAAACGCTGTGCGTGTTCGGCGACAAGGATGAGGACGCATTGTGCCCGGACCTGCCGGCCAATGACGGGGTGAGGAAGGTGAAGCTGCCGGGTGATCACCATTTCGGGGGGGACTACGATCGCTTGGCCGAAGTGATCCTCAAGGGCGGTATGTAGCGCTTGGCAGGCGCCGACCTTGGTCGGCGCTGGGGTTGCATGTCGACCAAGGTCGACACCTACCGAGCAGCGGGTAGCGTCGAGCCATGCCCGACGCATCGCGGCTTCAGTGCCGCCGCGGATCCAGCGAGATCAGGCGCGTGGCATCCAGCAGCGCGGCCGGCAGATGCATGCCGCCGGGCGCCGCGAGATAGCGTGGCCGCCACTGCGGATCGAACTTCGACTTGAAGCGGCGCAGGCCACTGAAGCCATAGAAGCGTTCGCCATGCCGCGCCAGCAGGCCGGCCAGGCGGTTCCAGCGACCGGCCAGCCGATGCTGGGCCAGCCCGGACAACGGCGCCATGCCCAGCGAGAACCGCGCATAGCCCTGCGCGCGGCCCCACAGGAACAATTCGATGAAGAGAAAGTCCATCGTCCCCTTCGGCGCTTCGTTGACGTGGCGCATCAGGTCCACCGACAGCTCGGCACCGGCCGGTGCCTGCCACAGGTTGGCGAATGCCACGATCTGGCCCTCCGCTTCGACCAGTGCCACCGGGAAGCGCACCAGGTAATCCGGGTCGTAGCTGCCCAGCGAAAAGCCCTTCTCATCGCCGGCCTTGTCCTCCAGCCATGCGTTGGAGATCGCATGCAGACGTGGCAGCAGGCCGGGAACCTCCTCCTCCGGTGCCACGCGGAACGACAGGCCGCCGCGCCTGCCGCGGTTCCAGGCCTGGCGCAGATCGGCACGTTCGCGGCCTTCCAGCCCGAAATCGTGCAGCGGCACGATCGCTTCCTCGCCCAGCTTGACCAGGCCCAGGCCGAGGTCGAGATAGGTCTGCCAGTAGGTCTCGCCCACCTGGTAGAACACCGGGCGCAGGCCGAGCCGGTCGGCTTCTTCGCGGAAGCGCCAGATGAGTGCACGGGCCACGTCCGGCGGGCCGACCGGATCACCCATCGCGATCAGCGAACCGCCATAGCGCTGCATCATCACGAAGCCCTGTTTCGCATCATCGCGCAGCACCGCCTTGTCGGCGGTCAGTACCAGGCAGGCCTGGGTATCGGTGGCCCCGGCCAGCACCGGTGCCAGCGACTGCAACGTGGCCTCGTCAGCGGCCGGCAGCGGGCTGCGCGTACTGTGCAGCAGGCGGGCCAGGCCGAACATCACCAGCGCGATCGCCACCACCAGCAACGCACGCAGCGCGCGCGGTGCGTTGCCGGACAACGCGAACTGCCACCACAGCTCGTTCTGGTATTCGACATGGCTGTAGGTGAAGAACAGCAGCCAGGTGACCGCGACCAGCACCAGACCCAGATTGCGCAGCCACGGCCACGACCAGGCTTCATCCAGCAGCGCGCCCTGGCGGTAGAACTCGCGGCGTGCAGCCCACAAGGCCATCGCCACCAGCACCGCCGAGACGGCGATCAATGGTTGCCCGCCGCGCAGCCACAGCGGCAACGGGGTGACAACGCACACCGCCATCGCCAGCATCCACGCGGCGTGGCTGCGCCGGGCCAGGCCCTGGCCGATCAGCAGCAGCGCGACGCCACTGAGGCTGCCGATCAGGTGTGAGGTTTCCAGGATCGGCAGCGAGGCGTTCACCAGGTGACGGCGTGGCGTCGGCAGCGTGCCGTCGATGACCAGCGCGGCGCCGATGCTGAACACCGCCAGCGCGATGATCTGCGGCAGCCACGGGCGCAGCGCGTTCCAGCCGGCACGGGTTGCCCCTGCGCTGGCCTGCAGCGGCTGACGCAGGGCCGGCGCAAGGGCGAGCAGGGTGGCCAGCACCAACGGCAGCACGTAGTAGGTGACGCGGTAGATCAGTGCTGCCGCCAGCACCGCTGCCGGTGCCACCTGCGGCAACAGCTTCAGCAGGCTCCACTCGAACACACCCAGGCCTGCGGGCACGGTGGAGACCAGGCCGGCCAGCACTGCCACCAGGTAGAGGCCGACGAAGCCCGGCAGGCCGGTTGGCGTGGAGTCCGGCAGCAGCACGTAGAACGCGGCACTGGCCAGCACCAACTCGATGACGCTGAGTACGGTGACACCGATCATGGTGCGGCGGTCGGGCAGCCACAAGGCATGGCCGAACACGCTGAACTGCCGTCCATCGCGGCCGACCAGCAGCACGGTGCCGAGATAGGCGAGCAGGGCAACGATGCCGACGATGCGCACGGCATCGGGATTCAATGGCAATGCCAACGCTGCCGCGGCGGGTTCCATGCACAGGGCCACGCTGATCAACAGCCATGCACCGAATACGAAACCGAGCGTGCTCATCAGCACCACCTGGCCAATCTGCGCCAGGTCCAGGCCGGCGCTGCGGTAGCCGCGCAGGCGTACCGCGCCACCGGTCAACGCGGCAAAGCCCACGGTCTGGCCCAACGTGTGCGCAAGGAACGCGGTGATGCCGACGCGCGCGGGGTGCACGCGGATGCCGCTGCGACGCAGGCCGATGGCATCGAAGCCGATCAGGCAGGCGTAACTGGCCAGGCCGAGTACCACGGTGAGCGCGATCTGCGTGCCGCTGAGCTGCCGGAACGCCTGGCGGATCGCACGATAGCCGTGCTCGTCGAACTCATTGGCCAGGCCGTGCAGGGCCAGGGCGAGGATCAGCAGCGGGATGACGATGGTGGCAACCCGCTTCCAGGTTGGCGTGGAAGGGGCAGTGGTGGAATCGACGGGGGCGGTCATCGGCGCAAGGGTGCGGCAGGAGGGGCGAGGGCGGTGTCAACGCGGGCGTGGCGCATCGTGCGCCTGTCATCGTCATTTGACCAGTGGGACCGTCGGAGCCCGGTAATGACGTATCGCGGAGGGCACCCGTGCACCCACCGTCGACCGGTTTGGAGGACAATGCAGGCCTGATCAACCGCAGGAGCCACGCCCATGATGGAGCGTTACGACGTCGGACCGCGCATGTCCGAAATGACCGTATACAACAAGGTCGCCTACCTCTCCGGCCAGATTCCGGAGGACACCAGCCAGGACATCACCGGCCAGACCCGGCAGGTGCTGGCGGAGATCGACAAGCTGCTGGCGCTGGTCGCCAGTGACCGCCAGCACGTGCTGCGTGCGGAGATCTTCCTGGCCGACATGGCCGACTTCGACGGCATGAACAAGGCATGGGACGAATGGGTGGTTGAAGGCGCGACCCCGGCACGTGCCACGGTCGAGGCCAAGCTGGCCCATGCCGACTGGAAGGTCGAAATCGTGGTGACGGCGGCAGTACCGTAACGGCAGGCAAGGTCACCTCCCACCAGGGAGGGGGTAGAGTCGACTGTTGCCCGACTATCGCGCGCAGCGCGCGGTTTTGCGCCGCCGGAACGAAGAGCAGTCGACTAACAGTCGACTCTACCCCGCCGCTCCACTGCCGGTTGGTCCGGTGGCTACGCTGGCACCAGCTCGATGCAGTCCACCGGGCATGGCGGGATGCACAGCTCGCAGCCGGTGCACAGGTCGGCGATGACCGTGTGCATGTACTTGGCGCCACCGACGATGGCATCCACCGGGCAGGCCTGGATGCATTTGGTACAGCCGATGCAGTCGGCTTCCACGATCACCGCTACCTGCGGTGCCTTGTGCTGGCCGCGCGAACGATCAAATGGAATCGCCGGCACGCCCAGTACCTGCGCCAGCGCACGCGCACCGGCATCTCCGCCCGGCGGGCAGCGGTCCACGCCCGCGTCGCCGCGCGCCATGGCCTGAGCATACGGGCGGCAGCCGTCGTAGCCGCATTGCCCGCATTGGGTCTGCGGCAGCAGGCGGTCGAGGCGTTCGGTCAGGGGCGGAATCAGGCTCATGCGTGGCGAAGGCTGCGCGTTGGGGTCATTTCAGGGGTTTGCCACGGAACCAGCGCTCGTGGGCCAGGGCCAGCATCGGCTTGTCTTCGGAACTGTCACCGTAGGCATGGATGCGCACGTAGCGCGACAGGTCGAACTGGCGACGGATGTGCTCAACCTTGCGCGGGCCACAGTCGCCACCGGCATAACGGCCTGTGAGGCGGCCGTCCTTGCTCTCCAGCCGGTTGCAGATCAACTGCAGGCCCAGCTGTTCGCACCATGGCCGCAGGTACAGGTCCAGCGAGCCGGACACGATCACCACGGTGTGCTGCTGTTCCTTGTGCCAGCGGATCTGCTCCAGCATTTCCGGGCGCACCACGTCGGGCAGGAACTCACGCGAGAAGCCGGCGGCCAGCGTGGCGATGTCATCGCTGTGGCGGTCGCTGAAGGTCAAACGGGTGACGCGCGCGCGGATGCGTTCGGCCGAGATCAGTTTCAGCCTGTACGCGGCCAGCCACGGGCCGACCTTCCACCACGCCTGCGCCAGCTGTTCGGCGGTGGCCACGCGGCGCAGGAAGCGGCCATAGGTATCGCAGGTGGTCACGGTGTGGTCGAAGTCGAACAGCGCCAGTTCCATTCCGTTGCCTCCCATCGCGTGCCCCGTGGCCGGTGCTGCCGGCGGGCGCGGCGGTGGCCGCGCCCGCTGCAGGCATCAGCGCACCGGCATGCCCGGCTGCGCGCCGCTGTCGGCGTCCAGCAGCGCCAGCGCGCCACCGTCGAAACCGGCCGACAGGATCATGCCTTCGCTCAGGCCGAAGCGCATCTTGCGCGGGGCCAGGTTGGCGATGAACACCACGTTGCGGCCCACCAGCTGCTCCGGCTCGCCGTAGCTGCCACGAATGCCGGAGAAGATCTGGCGCTTGCCCAGTTCACCTGCGTCCAGTTCGAAGCGCAGCAGCTTGTCCGAGCCTTCCACGAACTCGCACACCAGCACCTTGCCGATGCGCAGGTCGAGCTTGGCGAAATCGTCGATGCCGATGTAGGCCGGGGCGTCGGCGCTCTTTGCGTCGTCCTTGGCCGGGGCCGAGGCGGCCGGCTTGACCGCTTCGGTCTTGGCGGCGGGGGCGGCGGCAGCGGCCGGCTGCAGGGTGTCCTTGGAGGCGTCGATCATGGCGTCAATCTTCTTCGGGTCGATACGGGTGAACAGCGGGGTGTAGTCGGTGATGCGGTGGCCCAGCAGCGGCTGCGCCAGTTCGGTCCAGTCGTTGACCGGCGCGGCCAGGAAGGCCTCGGCCTGCGCGGCGGTGGCCGGCAGCACCGGCTTCAGTGCGGTGACGAGCACGCGGAACAGGTTCAGGCCCTGGCTGCACACGGCCTGCAGCTGCGCGTCGGCGCCTTCCTGCTTGGCGATGACCCATGGCTTGACGTCGTCGATGTAGCGGTTGGCTTCGTCGGCCAGGGCCATGGTCAGGCGGATCGCCGCAGCCGGGTCGTTGCGCTCGTAGGCTTCACGGATCGGCGCCAGGCCGTCGACGAATCGCTGGTACTGCGCGGCATCAGGCAGCTGCGCGGCCAGCTGGCCGTCGAAGCGCTTGCTGATGAAGCCGGCGCAGCGGCTGGCCAGGTTGACGAACTTGCCCACCAGGTCGGCGTTGACGCGGGCGATGAAGTCACCCAGGTTCAGGTCGAGATCGTCGACGCCACCGCTGGACTTGGCGGCGTAGTAGTAGCGCAGTGCCTCCGGTTCCAGGCCCGCGTCGAGGAAGGTACGGGCCATCACGAAGGTGCCGCGCGACTTGCTCATCTTGGCGCCGTCCACGGTCAGGTAGCCGTTCACGTGCAGGAGCGTCGGCGCACGATGGCCGGTGCCATGCAGCACGGCCGGCCAGAACAGGCCGTGGAAATTGACGATGTCCTTACCGATGAAATGGTGCAGCTCGGTGGCGGTGCCGGCGCGCAGGTGAGCGTCGAAGTCCTCGCCGATCCTGCCGCACAGGGTCTGGAAGCTGGACAGGTAGCCGATCGGCGCGTCCAGCCAGACGTAGAAGTACTTGCCCGGCTGGCCGGGAATCTGGAATCCGAAATACGGTGCATCGCGCGAGATGTCCCACGCGCGCAGGCCACCTTCGGCATTGAGCCACTCACCGAGCTTGGCCTTCACCCCCGGCAGGGCGACGTCGCCGGCCAGCCATTCGCGCAGGAACGCGTCGAAGTGGCCCACCTCGAAGAAGAAGTGCTCCGAATCGCGCATTTCCGGCGTGGCACCGGAGATGACCGAACGCGGTTCCTTCAGGTCGGTCGGCGCATAGGTAGCGCCGCACACTTCGCAGTTGTCGCCGTACTGGTCGGGGCTGCCGCAGTTCGGGCAGATGCCCTTGACGTAGCGGTCGGGCAGGAACATGCCCTTGGCCGGGTCGTAGAACTGCGCCACCGAACGGCGGCTGATGTGGCCGGCCGCTTCCAGCTTCAGGTAGAACTGCTCGGTCAGCGCCTTGTTGGCCGCCGAATTGGTCGAGTCGTAGTGGTCGAAGGCCACGCCGAAGGCGGCGAAGTCACGTTCGTGGCTGGCCTGGATGTTGGCGATGAAGGTTTCCGGGGTGACCCCGGCCTTTTCCGCGGCCAGCATGATCGGCGTGCCATGGGTATCGTCGGCGCAGACGAACCAGGCCTTGCCGCCACTCATTCGCCGCGCACGCACCCAGATGTCGGCCTGGATGTAGCCGACCAGGTGGCCCAGGTGCAGCGGGCCGTTGGCGTAGGGCAGGGCGGTGGTGACGAGCGCGGTACGGGTCATGGTCGCGGGGTGAAGCCGAGGGGAACCGCAGAGTATCGCATGCCCGCAACGAGGTGACCCGGCCGGGGCCGGGTCACCGGGATGAAGTGAGGCCAGGGGCGCTTATTCGCGCTGCCAGGTCTGCGCGCGGCAGATGAAGGCGATGCAGCCGGACACGTCCAGCCGGGTGCCGCCGGGCTGCAGTTCCATCTTCGACTTGTAGGTCTTGCCGTTGGCCGGGTCGAGGATGGTGCCGCCGGACCACTTGTTGGCGCCGTCGGCCTTCAGGTTCCAGAGGATGGTCATGCCCTTGACCGGCTTGTTCCTGTTGGCGCCTTCACAGCCGTCACAGACCGGGTTCGGGCCCTTGTCCGAGTGCAGGATGTCGACCACCTTGCCGGTCAGGGTGCCGTTGGCGGCCTGGGTGATCTCGACGATCGACTTCACCTTGCCGGTCTTGTCGTCGATGGTCTTCCAGCGGCCGGCGGCGCCATCGGCGGCCTGCGCCGAGAGCGCGGCCAGGCACAGCGGCAATGCCAGCAGCAGGGTCTTGAAGGTGTTGCGCATGGTCCCCTCCCAGGGTTCATTCCGGCACGATGCCGGCATGGGTCGACTGTATACCCATTCGGCGGGGTATGGGGAAGAGGGGCTTTGCAGGGCTGCGCCCTGCACCTGCGGTAGTGCCGGCCGCTGGCCGGCAACCTCAAAAGCAAAGGCGGCTATCCGTGGGAGGGCGGGGTGGGTCCGGTTGCGGGGGGGCGCTGCAAGTACGTCCCTGTAAGCTCGGGCGCCGCATCCATGCGGCTCACGCCCCCGCAACCGGACCCACCCCGCCTTCGACAGAGTCCTGCGATCTGCCGGAATGGAACGACCTGCTCTTGGTGGGTGTCGACCTTGGTCGACACGTAGATCCATGCCATGCATGGATGAATCACGATTGAAAAACGCTCAACCGACTTCGTACAGCTCCAGCGGCAGGCCATCCGGATCGGCGAAGAAGGTGAAGCGGCGGCCGGTGTACTCGTCCACGCGGACCGGTTCGCAGGCGACGCCATTCGCGGCCAGGCGCTGGATGAAGGGCTCCAGTACAGCCAGCCGGAACGCGAGGTGGCGCAGGCCCTGGGCTTCCGGACGGCTGGGACGGGGCGGTGGCGAGGGGAAGGAGAACAGTTCCAGCTGGCCGCCGTCGGGCAGGGCCAGGTCCAGTTTCCAGGAATCGCGCGCAGCGCGGTGGTTCTCGGCCAGCACGCGCAGGCCGAGGATGCGCACGTAGAAGTCCTTCGAGCGTGCGTAGTCGCTGCAGATCAGTGCGGCGTGGTGGATGCCCAGCAGGGCGTCGGAACCGGTGTTCATTGCAGAGTGTCCAGCCAGCGCTGGGCGATCTTCTGCGCCAGCGGGTACGGTTCGGGATCGTTGCGGTTGGTCAGCACGATCACGGTCAGGTGCTTTTCCGGGTGGCGCACGATCACGTTGCGGAAGCCGATGCTCTCGCCGCTGTGCCATTGCACCGGGCCGATCAGGCGCCAGCCGAAACCGTAATGCGGCACGTCCGGTTCCGATGTGGCCGTGGCCGGGCTGAACATCGCGCGGCGCGAAGCCTTCGACAGCAGCCGGTCGTCATACAGCGCGGCGTCCCAGCGGGCGAGATCGTCCAGCGAGGAATAGATGCCGCCATCGCCGAGCACGGCGCTGGTGGTGCTCTGGTCGGTGCGCTGCCAGCGGCCGTCGATCCGGCTGTAGCCATAGGCGCGCGCGGCGACCGTGTCCACGCCGTCCTGGTGGGCCACGGTATGCGCCATGCCCAGCGGGCGGAAGATGCGTTGCTGCAGGAAGGTGGCGAAATCCTGGCCGGACGCGCGGCCGACGATCAGGGCCAGCAGCGCGTAGCCGCTGTTGCTGTAGCGGTACTGCGTGCCGGGTGCGAAATTCAGGTGGTCCTCGCGCGACAGCAGGGTCAGCACGTCGGCGTCATGCACCTGCCGCGTGTCAGCCGGGTCCATCAGGTCTTCGTAATCGAGCAGGCCGCTGGTGTGCGAGAGCAGTTGGCGGATCGTGATGGCCGCTGCAGCCGGCGGCAGTTCGGGCAGCCACTGTCGTGCAGGCTGATTCAACCCCAGCCGTCCATCCTCCACCAGCAGCAGCACCGCCGCAGCGGTGAACTGCTTGCTGACCGAGGCCAGCCGGAAGTTGCTGGCGGCAGTGACCGCAGTACCGTCCTCCACCACTGCCAGGCCGTAGCCACGGCGGAACACCGGCTGCCCGTCATGCAGCACCAGCACGGCGGCGCCGGGCACCCGGCCATCGTAGGCCTGCATCAGGCCGTCGATGCCCGCATCCGGTGGGGTCAGCACCGGCGCGGCGGAGCCCGCCACTGGCAGCAGGCCCAGCACGACGGCGAACAGGGCGACGGCAGGGCGCATGGCGGCTCCGGAGGGGTCAGGGTGAAGGGGCTGGTGTGGCGCTGGCGGGCTGCGCCATCCAGCGTTCCATCTTGCGGCCCAGCACGTCCAGCGGCATGGAGCCGTCCTTCAGCAGTTCGGCGTGGAAACGGCGCAGGTCAAAGGCGGCGCCCTGGCGTTCCTTGG
The DNA here is from genome assembly GCF_001499715.1 of Stenotrophomonas thermophila. Lineage (NCBI taxonomy): Bacteria > Pseudomonadati > Pseudomonadota > Gammaproteobacteria > Lysobacterales > Lysobacteraceae > Stenotrophomonas > Stenotrophomonas thermophila. The sequence goes on from NZ_CVIW01000034.1 coordinate 156,359, forward strand.
CCTTGTCGCGCAGAGCGACGATGGTGGTCAGGCCCGCCACGTTGGACAGCGCTTGGCCGGGCTGGGCCATGATCCGCTCGACTTCGGCGTTGGCGTCGTCGCTGCTCATGTCCACGGTCTTCTGCAGGTAGGTGACGGCCTGCTGCTTGCTCCAACCCTGTGCGTTCACGCCGGTGTCGGCCACTACGCGGGCGGCGCGCAGCAGGCGCGAATACAGGTAGCCGATGCGGTCGTAGGGATCGGTGTAGATGCCCAGGTTCTCACCCAGCGTTTCGGCATACAGGCCCCAGCCTTCGACGAAGGCGAGATCGCCACCGAGGCGGCGGAAGCGTGGCAGCTTGGCCAGTTCCTGCTGCAGGCCCAGCTGCACGTGGTGGCCGGGAATCGCTTCATGCAGGTACTGCACCGGCACGTTCCAGCGCTTGCGGCTGGGCAGGTCGCGGGTGTTCACGTACAACACGGCCGGTTGTCCGGCTGCGGACGGCTGATAGGCCGCTGCCGCGGCGGTGAGCGCACGCTCCGGTTCCACCGCACGGACGTCCAGTGCGGACTTCGGCAGCGTATCGAGCACCTGCGGCAGGCGTGCGTTGACCTGCTGCTGCACCTGGCGGTAGCGGTTGATCAATGCGTTGGCGTCACCGTACTGGAACTGGCGGTCGTTGCGCATGCTGCGCAGCAGCTTGGTCGGCGTGCCGCGCAGCTTGGCATCCTTCATCACGGTGGCAATCTGCGCCTGCAGCTCCTGCACGCGTTTCTCGCCCAGCGCGTGCAGTTGCGCGGCGCTCTGGTCGCTGGCGGTGGTCTGCATGATCAGGCTGGCGTACCAGGCCTGGCCATCGGGCAGCGCGCCCAGGCCGCTGCTGGTGCGCGTGGCCGGCAGGTATTCGGTGGCGATGAAGCCGCGCAGGGCGCGGTAGGCCGGCATGATGCGCAGCTCGATCATGCGCTTGTACTCGGCGCTGATGCGCGCCTTGTCCTCCGCCCCGATGGTGTTGGGCATGGTGCGGATCGGCGACCAGAAGATGCTCTCTTCGGCAGTCGGCTTGATCACCGCATCCAGCTGCGGCAGCACCTTCTCCATCAGGTCGCGGGGCTGCACCACGCCGGCCCTCATGCCCTGGCGCATGTTGTCGATGGCCTGGTCGAACAGCTCGGGAATGCCCAGCGAGCGGCGCGACCAGGTGTCGTAGTCCTGCACGGTGTTGAACGGCTGCGCGCCGGCACCTGAGCCGAGGATCGCCATGATGCTGCCGATGTTGTAGTACTGGCTGATCGGCATCATCCAGCTCGGGTAACGCTCGGCAGCCAGCGAGGCGCGCGCGTCGCGCACGAAGATCTCGTAGCTGAGCAGGTCCTGGCCCTGCAGGCCGTCACTGCCGAGCTTCTCGACCTTGCCCAGCCACTGCGTGGTGAAGTCGTGCGACTGCTGGCGCCAGGCGGCGGACAGGATGTTGGGCAGCTGGTCGTTGTAGCGGGCCTCGCCCTGGAAGGTCGCCTGCAGCGGATTCAACCGCATCGAGGCATCCCAGTATTCGTCGTACAGGCGCTCCAGCTGCACCTGCTTGGGTACGGCCCGGGCCGGGGCGACCGGGCGGGGCGCGGCGCGGCGCGCCGAGCTGCCACGCGCTGGCGCGGTGGCGCGGGCGGGCCTGGCCTTGGGCTTGGCAGCCTGGCGGGTCTGCGCGGCGGCAGGGCGGCTTGCCTTTTTCTTCGCTGCTTCGGCCGACGGCACGGCACTGAACAGGAACAACGCGGCAATGGCGGCGGCCAGGGCGCGGGTGGGATGCGGCATCAGGAGCTTCCGTGGAACACAGACCGTGGAGCTTGCACGATCCGGCCGCGTACGGCCAGCGTGAAGGCGCAGTCAGCTTTTTGCCGCTGGGGCTTCAGTCAGCCGCGGCCGCGGCGCGCAGCGCGGCGGCCCTGTCGGCGCCCAGGTAGCGGGTGATCGCGCGCCGCATCAGGTACAGCAACGGGATCAATGCGATCGCAAAGCCCATCTTGTAGATGTAGTTGACGCTGCTGACGGCCAGGAACAGCGACGTCGGCCAGTGCTGCGGGCCGAGCACGAAGGCGATCCAGATCACCACGAAGCTGTCCACCACCTGGGAGATCGCGGTGGATCCGGTCGCACGCAGCCACACGTGGCGCTCGCCGGTGGCCTGGCGGATGCGATGGAACACCGCCACGTCGATCAGCTGGCCGAGCAGGAAGGCCACCAGCGAACCGGCGATGGTCCACATGCCCTGGCCGAACACCGCGGCGAATGCCGCCTGGTAGTCCGGCACGCCGTGGCCGTCCATCGAGGTGACCCACCAGCTGGCCGGAGCCAGCGAGATCGCTGCGAAGGCGAACAGGAAGCCATAGGCGATCAGCACAACGGCCAACCACGAGATGAAGCGCACGCCGCGCTTGCCGAAAAACTCGTTGATCGTGTCGGTCATGATGAACACCACCGGCCACAGCAGGGTACCGGCGGTGAAGCTGAGCGAGCCGGTCTGGCCAAACAGGTTCCAGTTCAGCGGATCGATGCCCAGGGTGTCTTCCAGCGCGAAGATCTTCACCCCGATCAGCTCGGCCAGCACAGCGTTGCCGCAGAAGAACGCGGCCAGCACGATGAACAGCAGGACCGCGCGGTCCTGCAGCGGGCGCTCGATCGGCGCCGGTGTCATTCGGTGCGTTCGCCAGTGCGTTCGCCGGCGCGGGTGAACGGCACGCTGGATGGTGCCACGGCACCGCCGGAGATGATGAAGCTCATGGCCTGATCGACGGTCCAGTCGGTCGGGGTCAGCAGTTCCACCGGCACGATTTCCAGATAGCCCGAGGTCGGGTTCGGCGTGGTCGGTACATACACCGCGGCCAGCTCACGGTCGGTGCCGTGTTCCTTGATCACGCGGGTGACCAGGCCGACCGATTTCATGTCGCGATGCGGGAAGTCGATCAGCACCACGCGCTGGGTGCTGCCCGGTTCGGTCTGCAGCATGTCCAGCAGCTTCTTGGCGCTGTCGTAGATGATGCTGGCCAACGGAATACGCTTGATGACCGCGCCGACCCAGCGCAGCAGGCGCTGGCCGAGCACGCGGCGGCTGGCCACGCCCACCGCCAGGATCACCAGCAGGGTGGCCAGCAGGGCGATGGTGTCCTGGATCCACTCGGCGCGGACCCAGCCCAGATAGTGCGGGAAGCTGGTTGCGATCTGTTCGGACAGCGGCACCACCAGCGGGCTGGAAATACCCGACAGCAGCACGAACACGAACTTGACCACGACCCAGGTCAGCCAGATCGGCAGCAGGGTCAGCAGGCCGGTCAGGAACAGGCGCTGCAGGGAGGGGCGGGGGACCAGGGCGGGGGCTTCGAGCGACATGCGCGCATTGTAGCGGTCACGGCCGGTCGATTACGCTGGGGAATCGACTGCGGCAACGGCACATGGAAGGGAAGCTGTGTTGAAGATTCTGCGCGGACTGGGCTGGACCCTGGCAGGCCTGCTGGTGCTGGCCATCGTGGTGTGGTGCGCCTCGCGCATGTGGCCGGTGCCCGAATCGCGCCTGCAGGCGCAGCAGCGACTGGAAGCACGCCTGCCGGTGAGCGGCCGCAATGGATATGCACTGTTGTGGACGCTGCCGTTCGACGATCTGGATGCCCAGCAGCGCGAGCAGGCGCTGGCCGAGGATGTACGGCGCTGGGAAGCCGATGCACATGGCGGAAGCAGCGGCCGGACACACCTGGTAGCCAACCATGCCGAGCTGCACTCGCGGCCCGGGGCCAGTTGCGGGCCGGCCGCCAGCGGCTGTCTCGCCCAGGTCCGCGCGGACCCGCAACGCTTCGTGGAGGCCCACGCCGGGCACCAGCAGTTGCATGCGCGGCTGGATCAGCTGGCCGACGCCGACTACTTCGCGTCGCCGTTCCCGCCGAAGGGCGAGGGCATTCTGGTCCCGTTGCCGGCCTATGGCGTAGTGATGGACGCCACCAGTGCACGCGCGCTGGCCTATGTGCAGGGTGACATTGACGGTGCCCTGCGTGGTGCCTGCCGTGGCCTGCAGCTGGGCCGGCGGCTGGTGCCCGGCAGCAGTTATCTGGTCGAGAGCATCATCGGTGCCAGCCTGGCGCAGGCCAATGCCCAGCTGCTGGCCGACATGCTGGTTGAACTGCCTGCCGACCACCCCCTGCCGGCCGAGTGCGAACAGGCCATGCAGCCGTTGCGGGCCGAGGAACAGAGCCTGTGCCGTGCGATGCAGGGCGAGTACGCGATGAGCCGGGCGGCGATCGAGTCCTCGGCCCGGGAATTTGGTGGCGTCCTGGTGCTGGATCGGAGCAGCACGTTGGCGCGCGTGGCCGGCAATCTTGGCTGGGCCTGTGGCGCGGCAGCCACAGCAGCGCTGGAAACGGATCGCCCGTTGCCAGTGCCGGCGCCACCGCAGCATGACTTCGGTTGCCTGTCGAACGTCATGGGCTGCGTGCTGACCGATATCGCCGCGCCAATCTATCCTGCCTATTCGTCACGGCCACAGGATGCCGCGGCGATGGTGCGGCTGCTGGGGGCGCAGCGTTGGCTGCGGCAGCAGACGGACGATCCGGTGCACGCCCTGCAGCGGCTGCCGGCGCAGTTCCGCTCACCGGTGCGGTCGCCGCAGCTGTCCGCCGATGGCCACCATCTGCAGGTGCCGCGGCGCTCTCCATCGCGCAGCGCTGATGAGAACCCGTGGCTGACGGTACCGCTGCAGGCGGAGCCAGCTTCGGCTGCGTTGGCGCGCGATTGAGGCGCGCTCAGCGTGCGTGTGGCTTCAACCGCAGGTAGACCTGCTTGCGCACCTGGGCGACCACTTCGCCGCTCTCATCGACCACGTCGTTGCTGAACCAGCGCAGCACCTTCTCACCACTGGCTGCTTCCGTGCGCAGTTCATCCAGCAGCGCGTCGTCGATGCGGAATGACGTGCGTACGGTGCCGCGGCCGGGCTTGAGGAAGTCGATGGCGCCTGCTCGGTCCCACACGTAGTAGTCGCGCCCGAGGATGTGCAGCAGGCCCAGCATCCAGAATGGATCGGTCATCGCGAACAGGCTGCCGCCAAAGTGCGTGCCGACGTAGTTGCGGTTCCATGGCCGCAGGCGCAGCTCGACATCTATCTGCCGGTAGTCCGGCGTGATGCGGGTGACATGGATGCCGGTGAACAGGAACGGTGGCCAGAGATTGATACCGAAGCGGAACAGGTGGGCGTTCATGCGGGTGCGGGGACGCAGGGCGAGGCGCCCAGTCTAGCCATTCGCATGCGTATGTTGCACCCCGGCGGCGGCGAGGGTCACGCTTTGTCGTCGATCACATACCCGTCGCGGCCGTTGGCCTTGGCCTGGTACAACGCGGCGTCGGCGCCTTCAACGAAATGATGCGGTTGCAGCGTGCCGTCAGGCACGCGGGTGAACACGCCGATGGTGAGGGTGACGGCACCGTCGCTGCCATCACCGGGGGCCGGCAGTGCACGCACGCAGGCGATCAGGTCCTCGATGACCTGGCGTGCGCCTTCGGCCGGGGTATCCGGCAGCACCAGTGCGAACTCATCGCCACCGTAGCGCGCGGCCATGTCGCGTGGGCGCCGCGCATGCGCACCGATCAGCCGTGCAACATCGCGCAGCACGCGGTCGCCGACCTGATGCCCGTGGCGGTCGTTGTGGCGCTTGAAATGGTCGACGTCGATCAGTGCCAGGCTCAAGGACCTGCCACTGCGGCGCGCGGCATCGCATTCCTGCTGCAGTGACTGCTCGAAACGCAGGCGATTGCCGAGGCCGGTCAGCGCATCACGGTTGGCCTGGCGGTGCCAGGCCGAGATCCGCCAGATCGCCCAGGACAGCAGCACCAGCAGGATGCCCAGCATTGCGCTTGCCGGTGCCCACCACAGGTCACCGGCACGCAACAGCAACCAGCTCAGCAGCGGTGGAAGCGGCAGCGAGCACAGTGCGGCAAGCCATGGCAGGCGCAGGCCGAGCAGGAGCACGCACAACGCGGCCAGCACGCCGCTGATGGCGTGCTGCCAGAGGCGTGGCAGCAGATCGATCTGCTTGTGCTGCAGCAGCATCGACGCGATGTTGGCCTGGTATTCACTGCCGCTCATCCAGTACTCGCGGGTGGTCGGGGTCAACAGCCGCGGTGCGATGCCGCTGGCCGTCATGCCCACCACGATGCGGCGGCCATGCAGCATCGCCGTGTCCACGTGACCATCAAGTACGTCGGCATAGGACACCTGCGGCAGGCGCTCGGGCGGCCCCGCATAGCGCACGCGTACGTAGTCGTCGCGTCGCCACTGATAGGGCGAACCGATCTGCGGATCGGGATCGGGCAGGCCGTGCACCGTGCCCGGCGGCAGGTCGGCCAGCGCCAGGCCCAATGCCGGCCAATGGGCCTTGCCGATGCCCGCATGCAGATACACACCGCGCGCGACGCCATCGCCGTCCACTTCCACATCGGTATGGCCGATTGCCGCAGCACTGCTCGCGATCTGCGGAATCGGCAGCATTTCCTCGGCCATGCGGTCGCCGGCGGCCGGCGCCGCCAGCACTGGCAGCACCACCCGGCCACTGCGGCGGATCGCTGTGGCCAGTTCATCGTCCTGCTGGCTGTCGCGTCGATCCGGCTCAGACAGCATCAGGTCCAGTGCGATGCGCTCGGCGCCGGCGTCGGTCAGCCGGTCCAGCAGGCGCGCATGGACCGAACGGGGCCAGGGCCATTGGCCGATGCGCTGCAGGCTGCCCTCGTCGATGGCCACGATCAGCACGCTGGGGTCGGGGCGGTACTCCCAATTCCCAACCATGGCGTCATAGGCGGCTTCGTCCTGGCGCCACAGCCACTGGCCGTGGCTGGCGATCACTGTCAGCACGCCGGCCAGCAGTGCCAGCAGAATCCGCTTCGACCACGGCAGCGGCGAGCGCCTCATAACAACAGCAACAGCAGCAGGGCGCCGCCACCAGCGCCGTAGCACAGACGGCAAGGCAGCTTGATCTGCTGGGCCGGCGAGTACTCACCCGCATGCCCGTCGTCGTCGATGTACTGCACGCGCACATGCAGGGTGCCGCTCCACGGCTGCTTGAAGCTGACCTGCGGCTCGCTTACGGTCTGGTCGACCAGGGGGGCCCGGAAGTCGCCTCGACGGTCCACCTGCACCCGGTACCGCTGGCCTTCGCTGCCGGCCTGCCAGCGGAGGGTCAGTTCGCCACGCGTGGCCTCAGGCGGCTGCAGGGCCGGGTCGACCGGTTCATTGCTCAGTTGCAAGGGCAGGGCCTGGCCATAGCGGCCCTGGTGGCCGTTGCCATCGCGCGAGGCCACCCGCCAGAAGTACTGGCCGGGCGGCAGCGGCTGCGCCAGGCGCAGGTCGGTGCCCGGGGTGCTTTGTTCCTGCAGCGGTTGCTCGAAGTTCGGCTCGGCGGCAATCTGCAGCACGCTGCTGCGCGCACCGGGCGCCTGGCTCCAACGGAAGCGCGGTCGGTCGCTGTTGATGGTCTGCCCGTGCAGCGGGGCCACCGTCAGTGGCGGCGGGGGCTGGTCGCCGAGTTCGAAATCGGCGCTGGCGTCGAGGCCTTCCACACCCTGCGCATCCACGGCGCGCAACAGGATGCGCAACTGGCCGGGGGGCAGGTCGCCGATCGCCAGCCGGGTATCGGTGGTGGTGGCGGCAAACAGCAGGATTTCCGGCGTTGCCGACAGCACCACTTCAACGCGGTAGCGGGCGGCGCCGTCGACGGGGTCCCAGGCGAGGAGGGCCGGCAAGGGCGCCAGGCGCATGCCGTCGCTGCGCAGCTGCGGTGCTGGAAGAAGGGCGGAGACAGCATCCGGCGCCGTATCGGCGCTGCTGCTGAGGCTGGCCTGTCCAGGCTGGACCAGGCGCTTGCCGTGGATGTTGCCGACCTGCACCTTGCCCTGCAGCACTTCGGTGGCAGCCACGTGGCCGGCGTCACCGGCGCTGACCCGGAATACGGTACCGCGTACGCTGCTGGTCGCCGTAGGTGCATCGATGATGTAGCGCGAGGCGGGGCCACGGGCAGGCGTCACCCGGTTGCTGGCGCGGCCCTGCTGGAGGCGCACGCGGGTATCGACCATGCCGGTGTGGCCGTAACGGCTGAGCTGGTCCAGGCGCAGCCGGGAATGCTCGCGCAGCTGCAGGCGGGAAGCGTCGGCGAATTCAAGCGTGACGCTGGAGTCGCCCTCGGTCTGCACGGTGTCACCGATGCGAAGCTGTTCCCCGGCCAGTAGCGCGCGCGTGGCGCTGCCATCGGCGCCGGACAGTTCGACCTTGCCCCTTACCGACAGCACGCGGGCGGGGGCTGGTTCGATGCGCAGCCAGCTGATCGGGAAGCGCAGCAGCTGCCCCGGCGGCAGCTGGTAGGGGTTGTCGATGCGGTTGTGCTGTTGCAGCTGCTGCCAGCGTACCGAGGGCTTGAGATACAGGCCACTCAGGTCCCACAGGGTATCGCCGGGACGGACCCGGTAGTTCCAGTCCTGGGCCGCGGCAATGGCCGGCAGGAAGAGAAGAGCGCAGAGCAGCGCGCCCTGGAAGCGCATGGCGAACGACAGCGAGCGGACGAAGGTCACAGTTTGCAATCCCGGCAATGCGGGGGCGCAGCTGCAAGACCCCATGGCCCCGACCTCATCCCCCCGAACGGATCGTGGCGGCCGCCCGGCCGCCATCCAGTGCATTATTGCCCGCGTTCAGTGCAGGGATTCTGAACGAGGACCGCTCCCGTTCAGAACAGCAGCGAGGCCATCCGGCGACGGTACTGGCCGACCAGGTCCTCGTCGGAGATCACATTGAAGGCGTCGATCAGGGCCTTGCGCGGCAGCCCTTCCTCGAACGTGCGGTCGATCCGCAGCATTTCCAGGAACTGGGCCAACGCAGCTTCGTCATGGCCCCCGAGCAACAGTTGCACGCCGCGCAGATGGCGGGCCTTGAGGTCCTTGCCATCGGCGGCGATGCGGGCGTCCAGCACTTCAGCGGCCGGGGCATCCTTCAGCGCGGCGGCGAAGGCCAGGCGGGCGCGGGCACGCACGGCGCGGTCGTCGGTGGCCAGATTGGCGGGCAGGCCGTCGATCAGGGTGCCGGCTTCGTCCACGCCACCGATCTGCAGCAGGGCCAGGGCCAGGTCGAGCTTCAGTTCGTCCTTGTCCGGCTCGGCGGCGATCTGGGCACGCAGCACATCGACCTGCGCCTGCGGGTCCAGCGGGGCGTCATCTTCGGGCGCGGCGTCGCCGACATCGGCCGGCACGATGCCGTGCTGGGCCAGGAACTCACGCAGCTGGCCTTCCGGAATCGCGCCCGGGAAGCCATCCACCAGCTGGCCGCCCTTGACGAGGAACACGGTCGGCACCGAGCGGATCTGGAAGGCCGCTGCGATCTGCTGTTCCTTGTCGACATCGACCTTGGCCAGTTCGAAGGCGCCGTTGTACTCGGCGGCCAGTTTTTCCAGCATTGGCCCCAGGGTCTTGCACGGCCCGCACCAGGTGGCCCAGAAGTCGACCAGCACCGGCGTCTGCAGCGACTTCTGCAGGACTTCGGCCTCGAAGGTCGCAGTGGTGGCGTCGAATACGTAGGTCGTCTCGGTCATGGGGGGAGGCATCGTTTGGCGTCTGGAGTCCGATTCTATGGTGACGATCGATGCCGGTCTCAACCCGGGTTGTGGTAAATGCCTGACAATGCAGTCTTCCTGTCGCCGTACTTTCCGGAGTCTGCATGTCGTCCCTGTCCCCGTTGCTGCGCCTGCCTGGCCTGGTCGCCGCGCTGCTGTTTGTACTGGCGGTGATCGGTTTCGGCGCCGGCCTGGACGGCTACGCACAAGCCCGTCATCCGGTGGCACTGCTGGGCGCGCAGGGGGTGCCGCATTCGCTGGCCTTCAATCTGCTGGGCTTCGTGCTGCCGGGCCTGCTGGCGGCGATCATGGCCGAGTGCCTGCGCCGCAGGCTGCCGGCAACCGCCGGCTGGGCGCCACGGGTGGGCAGCCAGATGCTGCTGCTGGCCGGGTTGGCCTTCGCCGCGATGGGGTTGCTGCCGCTGGATGTGGATGACCTGCACGGGCCGGCCAGCCAACTGCATGCCAGCGCCTGGATGATCTGGGTGCTGGGTTTTGTCGCCGGAACCCTGCTGCTGGCCGTATCCGGTCTGCGCCAGGTGCATGGCCGCGCGCTGGGCGTACTGGCGCTGGGCTGCGGCATGCTGGCCGCGCTGGCCGCGTTTGCCCTGCAGGGCGTACTGCCGGCGCCGCTGGCACAACGGCTGGCGTTTGCGTGCTGGGCAGTCTGGCTGGGGGCGGCCCTGCCGCTGTCGCGCCCACGCTGAGACGCCTCCGGGGGCGTCGCGGCGCCTACCTCCGGCGGGCAGGATTGGAGACGTTTGCCGCACTGCGGTACGCTGTACCGCTTTGCCGCCGCATCCGCGTGTTCCATGACCAGCGCTGAAACCAACGCCTACGACCCGCAGCAGGTTGAATCCGCCGCCCAGCAATACTGGGACGCTACCCGTGCCTTCGAGGTCGACGAGACTTCGGACAAGCCGAAGTACTACTGCCTGTCGATGCTTCCGTACCCGTCCGGTGCGCTGCACATGGGCCACGTGCGCAATTACACGATTGGCGACGTGATCAGCCGCTACAAGCGCATGACCGGCCACAACGTGCTGCAGCCGATGGGCTGGGACGCGTTCGGCCTGCCGGCGGAAAACGCCGCGATCAAGAACAAGACCGCGCCGGCGGCGTGGACCTACAAGAACATCGACCACATGCGCAGCCAGCTGAAGTCGCTGGGCTACGCCATCGACTGGTCGCGCGAGTTCGCCACCTGCCGCCCGGAGTATTACGTCCACGAGCAGCGCATGTTCACCCGCCTGATGCGCAAGGGCCTGGCCTATCGCCGCAATGCGGTGGTGAACTGGGACCCGGTCGACCAGACCGTGCTGGCCAACGAGCAGGTCATCGACGGCCGCGGCTGGCGCTCGGGTGCCCTGGTCGAGAAGCGCGAGATCCCGCAGTGGTTCCTGCGCATCACCGACTATGCCCAGGAGCTGCTGGATGGCCTGGACGAGCTGGACGGCTGGCCGGAATCGGTCAAGACCATGCAGCGTAACTGGATCGGCCGTTCCGAAGGCCTGGAAATCCAGTTCGACGTGCGCGATGTCGACGGCAGCGCGCTGGACCCGCTGCGTGTGTTCACCACCCGCCCGGACACGGTGATGGGCGTGACCTTCGTGTCGATTGCCGCCGAACACCCGCTGGCGCTGCACGCGGCGAAGAACAATCCGGAACTGGCCGCGCTGCTGGTCGACCTGAAGCAGGGGGGGGTGTCCGAAGCCGAGCTGGAAACCCAGGAAAAGCGCGGCATGGATACCGGCCTGCGCGCGCTGCACCCGGTGACCGGCGAGCCGGTCCCGGTGTGGGTCGCCAACTTCGTGCTGATGGGCTACGGCACCGGCGCGGTGATGGCGGTGCCGGGCCATGACCAGCGCGACAATGAAGTGGCCAACAAGTACGGGCTGCCGATCAAGCAGGTCATCGCGCTGAAGGATCCGCGCACCGACGAAGAGCGCACCTGGGACGGCAGCCGTTGGCAGGACTGGTACAGCGACAAGAGCCGTGCCTTCGAGCTGGTCAACTCGGCCGAATTCGACGGCCTGGACTTCCAGGGCGCGTTCGAAGCGCTGGCCGAACGCTTCGAGCGCAAGGCCCAGGGCCAGCGCCGCGTCAACTACCGCCTGCGCGACTGGGGCGTGAGCCGCCAGCGCTACTGGGGCTGCCCGATTCCGGTGATCTACTGCGCCAAGTGCGGCGCGGTGCCGGTGCCGGAAGAACAACTGCCGGTGGTGCTGCCGGAGGACGTGGCGTTCTCGGGCACCGGTTCGCCGATCAAGACCGACCCGGAATGGCGCAAGACCACCTGCCCGGACTGCGGCGGTGCGGCCGAGCGCGAGACCGATACCTTCGACACCTTCATGGAATCGAGCTGGTATTACGCCCGCTACACCTCGCCGGGTGCCCGTGACGCTGTCGACAAGCGCGGCAACTACTGGCTGCCGGTGGACCAGTACATCGGTGGCATCGAGCACGCGATCCTGCACCTGATGTATTTCCGCTTCTACCACAAGCTGCTGCGCGACGCGCGGATGGTGGACAGCAACGAACCGGCGCGCAACCTGCTGTGCCAGGGCATGGTGATCGCCGAAACCTATTACCGCCCGAACCCGGACGGCTCGAAGGACTGGATCAATCCGGCCGATGTGGAAGTGCAGCGCGACGAGCGCGGCCGCATCACCGGCGCCACCCTGATCGCCGACGGCCAGCCGGTGGTGGTCGGTGGCACCGAGAAGATGTCCAAGTCGAAGAACAACGGCGTGGACCCGCAGGCGATGGTCGGCAAGTACGGCGCCGACACCGTGCGCCTGTTCTCGATGTTCGCCGCGCCGCCGGAGCAGTCGCTGGAGTGGAACGAGGCCGGCGTGGACGGGATGGCCCGCTTCCTCCGCCGCCTCTGGGCCCAGGTGCAGAAGCATGCCGCCGACGGCGCCGCCCCGGCGCTGGATGTTGCGGCACTGGACGCCAACCAGAAGGCGCTGCGCCGCAAGACCCACGAAACCATCGGCAAGGTCGGTGACGACTACGGCCGCCGCCACAGCTTCAACACCGCGATCGCTGCGGTGATGGAGTTGATGAACGCACTGGCCAAGTTCGAGGACGGCAGTGAGCAGGGCCGTGCGGTGCGCCAGGAAGCGCTGCAGGCCATCGTGCTGCTGCTGAACCCGATCACCCCGCATGCCAGCCACGCCCTGTGGCAGGTGCTGGGTCACGCGGAGACGCTGCTGGAAGACCAACCGTTCCCGCAGGCCGATGCCAGTGCGCTGGTGCGCGACGCGCTGACCCTGGCGGTGCAGGTCAACGGCAAGCTGCGTGGCACCATCGACGTGGCGGCCGACGCCGCGCGCGAGCAGGTGGAGGCACTGGCGCTGGCCGAGCCCAACGCGGCCAAGTTCCTGGAAGGCCTGACGGTGCGCAAGATCATCATCGTGCCGGGCAAGATCGTGAACATCGTCGCCGCCTGATGTATCCGCACCGGCGCCCGCGAGGTGGCCGGTGCCATTCCGGTGCAGGGCCAGGCGTCTGATGGCCCTGCATTCACGCGGCTTCGGGCAGGCTGTGTGTTGCCGTGATCGCCCGGCTCCGCCAGACTGTCTCCATGACCCGAATCCTGCTTGCCCTCGTTCTTGTCCTCGGCCTTGCCGGCTGCGGCTTCCATCTGCGCAACAAGCTGATGCTGCCCACCGACACCGCCCCGGTGAAGGTGGTATCCACCGCCCCGTACAGTGAACTGGTCAAGCTGCTCAACCGCAGCCTGCTGGCTTCCGGTGCCAGGCTGGCTGATGAGGACAGCAACGAACCCAGTACCCAGTTGCAGGTGCTGTCCGAGCGCTGGGGCGACCTGCCGATCGCCATCGACTCGCAGGGCCGCGCCCAGGAGTACAGCCTGCGCTATGCGGTGATCTTCATCTTCCGTCGCGAGGATGGCAGCGAACTGGTGCCGCAGCAGGTGATCGAGCTCTCGCGTGATTACGTGTCGCCACCGACCGACGCCACCGGTACCACCACCGAACGCGAGATCCTGGCCAACGAGCTGCGCCGGGAAATGTCCGCCTCGATCATCCGCCGCATCGACAGCGTGGTGCGTGCCGAGCTCGAGAAGGGCGGCAGCCTGTCGGCGCCGAAAGCCAAGCCGATTGAAGGCGCGGTACCGGCCGAGCCGGTCCCCGCAGCCAAGCACTGAGCCGCGCCATGGAACTGCGTCCGGAGCAGCTGGCCAGCCAGGGCGCTGATACCGCGCTGGCGCCGGTCTACCTGATTGCCGGCCCGGAAACCCTGCGTGTGCTGGAGGCAGCTGACGCCATCCGCGCACGCGCGCGCGCCGCCGGCATCGGCGAACGTGAAGTGTTCGACGCCGATGGCCGTGATTTCGACTGGAACCAGCTCGACGCCAGCTTCAACGCGCCCAGCCTGTTCAGTGCCCGCCGCCTGGTTGAGGTGCGCCTGCCCAGCGGCAAGCCTGGCAAGGACGGGGCCGAAGTGATCAGCCAGTTCTGTGCCAACCCGGCGCCGGACGTGGTGCTGATGATCACCGCAAGTGAATGGAGCAAGGCCCACCAGGGCAAGTGGGCCGAAGCGATCAACCGCATCGGCGTGCTGTCGGTGGCCTGGGCGGTCAAGCCGCATGAATTGCCGGACTGGATCGAGCGCCGCCTGCGTGGCAAGGGACTGCGTGCCGATCCTGCCGCCGTGCAGCGCCTGGCCGAGCGGGTGGAAGGCAATCTGCTGGCTGCTGCCCAGGAAATCGACAAGCTGGCGTTGCTGGCCGATGGCCAGCCGCTGGACGTGGAGCGCATGGAGTCGCTGGTGGCCGATGCCGCCCGCTATGACGTGTTCCGGCTGGTGGAAGCGGCCTTTTCCGGCCAACCGCCGGCGGTGCTGCGCATGCTGGCCGGACTGCGCGGCGAGGGCGAGGCGGTGGCTGCGCTGATGCCGATGGTGATCCGCGAGCTGCTGGCGGGCGCTGGCCTGGCCCGGGTGCAGGCCCGTGGCGGCAACCTGGCGGCTGAAATGAAATCGCGCGGTATCTGGGAATCGCGGCAGGCCCCCTACAAGCGCGCGCTGCAGCGGCATCCGGAAAGCAAGCGTTGGGAACGCTTCGTGGCCGAAGCCGGGCTGGTTGACCGCATCGCCAAGGGCCGCGCCGAGGGTGATGCCTGGCTGGCGCTGGAGCGCCTGCTGGTGGTGGTGGCCGAACCGCGTGCCGTGCGCCTGTTGGCGCGGGCCTGAGCAATGAGCCTGCGGATCTATTACGGGGGCACCTTCGATCCGGTGCACCTGGGGCACCTGGCGATCGCGCGTGCGGCCCGTGATGAACTGCAGGTCGCCGTGCGCCTGCTGCCGGCCGCCGATCCGCCGCACCGCGCGTTGCCCGGTGCCACCGCTGAGCAGCGCTGCACGATGTTGTCGCTGGCCATCGGCGACGAGCCGGGGCTGTTGTTGGACCGCCGCGAACTGGATCGTGCCGCCCGCTGCCCCGGTCGTCCGTCGTACACCGTCGACACCCTGCGCGAGCTGCGTGGCGAGCTGGGCCCGAGCCGGCCGCTGGCCTGGCTGGTGGGCGCCGACAGCCTGCTGGGCCTGTCCGGCTGGCACGAATGGGAGGCCCTGTTCGACCTGGCCCACTTCGTGGTGGCCGAACGGCCGGGCAGCCCGTTGCAGGCGTCGATCGATGGCGAGCTGGGGCGTGCCCTGCAAGGGCGCTGGGCCGACAATGAGCAGGCCCTGTTCACCAGCCCGGCCGGGCGCGTCCTGCGCCTGCACCACCCGCTGCGCGAGGAATCAGCCAGCGCCGTGCGCTCGCAGATTGCCGCTGGCGGTCCCTGGCGCGCACTGCTGCCACCGGCCGTGGCCGACTATGTCGCTGCACACGGGCTGTACCGCCCGGCTACGGCGTGAATGGCGCGGCCGCGCCATCCCCGTATAATCGCCCCCACGTTTATCGAGTCGATCCACTTTGAGCAACCAGACCCAGCCCCAGACCATCAAGGTCGATCTTCCCAGCCCGCCGCCGTCCGTGCCCGAACTGCTGGCCAGCGTCCGCCAAGCCACCGAAGACCTGAAGGCCAAGGACCTGGTCGAGATCGACGTGCGCGGCCGGTCCAGCGTTGCCGATTACATGATCGTCGTTTCGGGCACCTCGACCCGCCACGTCAAGTCGATTGCCGATGAAGTCGTGCGCTTCGCCAAGAACCTGGACGTGATGCCACTGGGCGTGGAAGGCGAGCGCGAGGCCGAGTGGGTGCTGGTCGACCTGGGCGACGTGATCGTCCACGTGATGCTGCCGCGCGTGCGTGAGTTCTACGCCCTCGAGCGCCTGTGGACCGTCGGCGACCAGCCGCCGTCCAGCGACGACGAAGTGGCCTGAGCCACACGATGATGCATCCCTTCGACGGCGCCGATGGCGCCGTCGACGTTTTGGAGGACCGCTGATGAAAGCCCGCCTGATCGCGACCGGTGAACGCGCCCCCAGCTGGGTCGCGCAGGGCTTCGCCGAGTACCAGAAGCGGCTGTCGCACTGGCTGCCGTTCGAGCTGGTCGAAATCGAGCCTGGCCTGCGCGGCAAGGGCCGCGATCCGCGCCGCGCCACGGAAGATGAAGGCAGGCGGGTAATCGCTGCGCTGCCGAAGAACGCTTATGTGGTGGCGCTGGATGTGCCGGGCCGCCAGCTCAGCTCCGAACAGCTGGCACAACGCCTGGAGCATTGGCGCGGGCAGGGCAGGGACCTGGCGTTCCTGATCGGTGGCCCGGAAGGGCATTCGCCGGAAGTATCCGCGTTGGCCGATGAGAAGTGGTCGATTGGACCATTGACGCTGCCGCACATGCTGGTGCGGCTGGTGGTGGCCGAGCAGCTGTATCGGGCTGCCGCAATGATCGCCAATCACCCCTACCATCGCGCGTGAAGAATGGTTATACTAGTCGTCTGCCCGAATAGCTCAGCCGGTTAGAGCACTTGACTGTTAATCAGGGGGTCGTTGGTTCGAGTCCAACTTCGGGCGCCACCTTGAGAAACCTGCATCGCAAGATGCAGGTTTTTTTTGTCGTGTTGTAGAACCGAGGCCATGCTCGGCTGCATCCTCGAAGCCGGGCATGGGCTCGGCGCTACAGCGTAATCAGGCCCTTCCAGAACGCGACCAGCGTGGCGATCGCCACCGCCAGGATCGCGCCGAACAGCACCCATTCCCAACGCGTGAATACCAGCTCGCCGCGCTGGCGCCGGGCCAGTGCGAACAGCACCACTCCGGGCACGTACAGCAACACCGACAACAGCAGGTTGTCGAGGCCGCCGGCATACACCAGCCACAGCGCGTATGCACTGGCCAGCAGCGCAACCGCGAAATCACGCCAGCGCACACTGGGCTCATCGGCGTAGGCCTGCCCGCGCCAGGCCAGCTGCACGCCGAATGCCGTGGACAGGAAGTAGGGCACCAGGCTCATCGACGCA
This sequence comes from Stenotrophomonas thermophila, assembly GCF_001499715.1. NCBI lineage: Bacteria > Pseudomonadati > Pseudomonadota > Gammaproteobacteria > Lysobacterales > Lysobacteraceae > Stenotrophomonas > Stenotrophomonas thermophila. The sequence continues at coordinate 173,397 of NZ_CVIW01000034.1, forward strand.
GCGAGCAGCACCAGCCCGGTGTAGCTGCCCGAACTGACCAGCACCAGCAGCAGGAACAACTGGATCAGGCCATTGCTCAACCACAGTGCATTGGCCGGCACACCACGCGCGTTCTCGCGGCCGAGGAAGGCGGGCATGGTGCCGTCGCCCGCGGCGGCATAGAGCACTTCGGCGCACAGCAGCACCCAGGCCAGCAATGCACCGAGGACGGAGATGATCGAACCGATGATGATTACCGTCGCGCCCCATTCGCCGACGATGGCGCGCAGCACATAGGCCATCGACGGATTGGGCAGCCCGGCCAGTTCGGCCTGCGACAGCACGCCCATCGACAGCAGGCTGACCAGCACCAGCAGCAGCCAGACCCCCAGGAAACCGATCACCGTGGCGCGGCCAACGTCGGCGCGGCGCGCCGCACGCCGTGAATAGATGCTGGCGCCCTCGATGCCGATGAATACCCACACGGTCACCAGCATCATGCCGCGCAGCTGCTGGCCGAGATCGCCGAGCGCGGGCGTGCCAAGGAAATCGGCACGGAACACCTCCATGCGGAACGCACCTGCTGCCAGGATCAGGAACAGCGTGATCGGCAGCAGCTTGGCCACCGTCACCAGGCCATTGACAATGGCCGCCGTACGCAGGCCGCGCAGCACCAGCAGGTGCACGGTCCACAGCAGCACTGACGACGCCGCCACGGCGGCAGGCGTGTTGCCTTCGCCGAACACTGGCAGGAAATGGCCGAGGCCGCTGAAGATCAGCACGAAGAAGCTGGCATTGCCAAGCACCGAGGCGACCCAGTAGCCCCAGGCCGCAGAGAACCCGATGTAGTTGCCGAAGCCCTCACGCGCGTATGCGTAGATGCCGGTATCAAGATCCGGCCGGCGGTTGGCCAGGGCCTGGAACACGAAGGCCAGCATCAGCATGCCGGCGCCACTGACCGCCCAGCCGATCAGCGCGGCGGCCGGCCCGGCGCTGCGCGCCACGTTCTGCGGCAATGAGAAGATGCCGGCGCCTACCATCGAGCCAACTACCAGTGCAGTCAACGCGGGCAGGCCCAGGCGTTGCGATGTCGTGGCCATGGTGATCCCCTGCGGCGGTAGTGCCGCTTGCACACGGTAGCCACGTGCCTGTGAACATGCATGCAAGGCGTGCAACGACGAAGGCCCGGGCTGCTGCCCGGGCCTCCGAAGTTGATGCGTTGAACGGTATTACTTGAAGGTGTACTTGGCGCCGACGGTGAAGTAGCGACCGATGGCGCCGCTGAAGTGCAGCGGGTTGTAGTTCACGCCACCGTAGGTGGTCGGATCGAGCGGAGCAATGCGATCGAACACGTTCTGCACCGAGGCGTTCAGTTCGAAGGCTTCGGTGATGTTCCAGCGGCCGGACAGATCGAAGGTGGTGAACGAGGAGATCTTGGTGACGTCGGTACCGTCGGCGTAGGAGAACTGGTACGAACCCTCCGGACCACGGAAATCCTTGTTGTCCATCTTGGAGATGTAGTTGGCGACGCCGCTCACGCTCCACGGCCCCTGGCGCCAGGTGGTACCGAAGTTGATCCGATCCTTTGGCGTACCGATGCAGTTGGTCACGTCGCAGTTGCCGTGGGTGCCTGCATAGTCGAAGGTCTCGTCGGAGTCGGTGCGCTCGTACTTCAGCACATGGCTCCACTGCAGGTCCATTTCCAGCTGGCCCGGGCCGATATCGAAGGTCTGGCGGATATCGGTATCGATACCGCGCACGCGCGTGGATGCCGCATTGATGTACGCGGTGTTGACCGCCAGGATGCTGCCGGTGCCAGCGATGCCGTTGATCAGGTCGATGTCACGCAGCACGTTGCCGGCGGCGATGGCATCGGCCGTGGAGCCTTGGGCGATTTCGTTGGTGCGCTTGATCTGCCAGGCATCCACGGTCATCGAAGTGGTGGAGGTCGGCTGCAGCACGATGCCCACCGAGTAGCTCTTGGACTCTTCCGGCTTCAGGTCCTTGTTGGGGCGGGTGATGATCGCGACCGGGCGCGAGCTGCAGTTGGTGCCGACATCGGCCGGCGGGCTGACGGCGCAGCGCACCGGATCGCGGGCGTTGGAGAAGGCGGCCAGGCCACCATCGCCGTTCTCGGCCGGGTTGGGGGCGCGGAAGCCTTCGGCGTAGCTGGCACGCAGAGCGATCCAGTCGGCTGGGGTCCACTTGATGCCCAGCTTCGGCGTGGCCTTGCCTTCGCCGCTTTCGTACTTGTCGTAACGCAGCGCGCCGGAAAGTTCCAGTTGCTCCAGCACCGGTGCCGACAGTTCGACGTAGCCGGCGTAGACATTCTGCGTACCGTCATAGGCCGAATAGCCCAGGCCGATGATGTCACCCTGGTCGGTGTAAGTCTGCGGGGTCAGGCTGTTGCTGGTCTTGCGCCACTCGGTACCGATTGCCAGGCCCAGCGGACCACCTTTCAGGTCCATCAGGCTGCGCGACACGGTGAAGTCGAACATGTCCAGGCTGGACTTGGCGCGTGCGCTGATGGTCGGCGAGATGTAGTCGTACAGCGCCTGCGAGTTGAGGTTGGCATTGTCGCCAATACGCCACACGCCGCCGGCACAGTTCGGGTTGCCCAGCGCGCACTGTACAGCGCTGTAGCGCAGGAACCCGGTGCGCTTGTTCACCAGATCGGTACCGGAGTGCAGGTAGGCGGTGTCGTAGCTCCAGTCACCCCAGTTGCCCTTGACGCCGACCAGGAAGCGGTTGAACTCGTTGGTGTTGTTGGTCACGCGCGGGCCGACATCCCAGGCCGAGTAGCGCAGGCGCGAGGCCTGGCCCTGGATCGGATTGTCGGGATGGGTCGGCGACAGCACCACGGCGCCCGGGCCGCTGCTGGCATTGCGCGGGCCAAGGGGATAGCCCCAGCTGCCGGAGACGCCGGACGGTGTGTTGCTGAAGATCGTTTCCTTCTTCGAGTAGCCGATCTCGGTGTAGACCTCGCCGCCTTCGCCGAAGGCGAAGCTGGCGCGGCCGAACACGTTGACGTACTTCTCTTCAGGCGTGAGATCACGGAACTGCTGCGCCGGATCCCACAGGCAGCCTTGGGCCGCCACTGACGCGTCGGTCTGGCCCGGGATGGTGGTCAGGCCTTGGCAGCCGGGCAGTGGCACGAGCCTTGCCGGATTGGTCGCTGTGACATTGCGGTCGTCATACACCGAGCCATTCGGACCGACGCCTCCGCTGGTGCGGCCATTGAGGTAGGCGCCGCCCAGGAACTGGGCATTGTTGCCATAGCCCCAAGGACGGATGTCGCCGGTGCCGATCCACTTGCGGTTCTTGCGATCGCTGATCTTGATCGCGTCCGTCTTGCCGACGTCCAGGCTGAAGAAGGCATTCCAGCCGTCAGTGGCCAGATCGCCGGTGCCGGCGGTCAGGGTCGCCTTCTTCGCGTCGCCATCGCTGTCACCGGACAGGCCATAGGAGCCACGCAGGATGGCGCCCTGGAAGTCGCTGCGCAGGATGATGTTGACCACGCCGGCGATGGCATCGGAGCCATAGATGGCCGAGGCGCCGTCCTTGAGCACTTCCACGCGCTCGACGGCATCGAGCGGAATGGTGCTCAGGTCGGTGAAGACCTTCTGGCCGTCGTCGGCCAGGCCGTAGGTGGCCATGCGGCGGCCGTTCAACAGGACCAGGGTCGAGCCCGCGCCCAGGCCGCGCAGCGAAATGCCGGCGCCACCACCGGCAAAGCCGTTGCCGAAGGTCTTGGGGATGGAGCCGGAGCCATCAGCGGTCAGGGTCTGCAGGTATTCGGCAACCGTGGTCTTGCCGGTGCGGTCGATTTCCTGGCGGGTTACTACCTGCACCGGCGACGGCGTTTCAGTGTTGGTGCGCGGAATGTTCGAACCGGTGACCGTGATGCGGTCCAGGTTGGTGGCCTTGTCCTGCGCGAAGGCGGAGGTGGAAGCCGCGGCGCCAACCAGCAACAGGGTGCTGCCGGTAAGGATATGGGTGATGGACGATGCCAGAGTGCTGCTGCGGCGGCTGGCGGGCCGTTGGATCAGGTGTTTCACAGCTTCTCTCCTAACTGGAAAACCGTAGCGTTGAGGGCTGTCTCCGGAAGATTCCGGGACGGATCAATCTAGGTTTCCGGTAGGTGACGAAGTCGTGAATTTTTGCTTAATCGGTAACGGTTGATCCGGTTCCGTCCGTTGGCACGTGCAGGGAAGCGCCGGCCCGGCAGGTGCCCGGGCCGGCGATCACTTCACTCCGGCAGCGAGAACTGCACCGGCACCATGCCGATGGCCGGTACCGCCACGCCATCCCGCTGGGCCGGCTCGAAGCGCCAGTGCCGGAGCACCTGCAGGCGCGCGGCCTGGTCCAGGCTGCGCGAACCGCTGCTGCGCTCGATGCTGACCCCCGTCGGCTGCCCGCGGGTGTCCACCTCTACCCGCAACAGCACAGTGCCCTGTTCGCGGTTGCGCAATGCCGCCAGCGGATAGGCCGGCGGCGGGGCGCTGCGGTACTGCAGCTGGGCACCGGCCAGTGGTGCGGAGGTATCGATGCTCGGTGCAAGCTGGGGCGGGGCCGGTTCGGCGGCCGGCAGCGCGATGCCCTGGGCTTCTTCCACGGTTGCGGTAGGAGCTGGAAGCGGCGGCGCGGCCGGCTGCGTCTGTGGCTTCGGTACGACCCGGGCGACCTCCCTGGGCTGTTCCAGCACCGGGGGCGGCGGCGTTGGCGGGATCTTCTCGATCAGCCTGACCGTGGTCTTTTCACGCGGGGCCTGCACGGCCTGGTAGGTCGCAGGGATGAGCAGCAACAGGAAGGCCAGCAGGTGCAGGGCGATCGCCGCGCTCCAGGCGGCAACGCGGGCGGGGTCGAAGTGCAGGGATGCAACGGGATACGTACGAACCATGGTCCACCTCCATGCCAGTGACGAAGTCCTCAACGCACCAGGGCCCGTGGCGGGGTTGCCGCACGCGGCTGGCAGTGCATCAGTAGCGCGCCCGGGCGGCCACTGCATAGAGGCAGGGGCACCCGTGTTGGGCTGGCCTTCAGCCACTGCCGTCGGAATGCACGAAAAAAGGCGGGTCCCCTGGGGAACCCGCCTCTGTCGGCAATGACCAACGGCTCAGCGACCCAGTTCGAACACCACGTCCAGGTTGACCGAGACGGTGGATTCACCCGGCGCGACCGGGGTGGCCTTGTCCATCGCCGCACCGGCCGCCATGGTGCGCATCATCGGCATCGGGCGGAAACCGCCATTGCTGTTCTCGGAGATGCTGACGATGCGGCGCACCTGCAGGCCCAGTGACTTGGCATAGGTCTGGGCGCGGGCTTGGGCCTTCTTCAGCGCAGCCAGGCGGGCTTCGTCATACACTGGTTCCGGCTGGTCGATCTCGAAGCTCGGGCCGTTGATCTGGTTGGCGCCCTGCGCGGCCAGCGCGTCCAGCACCTTGCCGAGCTTGGCGATGTCGCGCACCTTGAGGCTGACCGTGTTGCTGGCCTGGTAACCGGTGATCTTCGGCGCTTCGTTGTCGGCGTAGCGGTACTGCGGGTTGAGGCTGACGCCGCTGGTCTGCACGTCGCGCTCGGCGATGCCGGCGGCCTTGATCGCGGCCAGCACCTTGTCCATCTGCTGGGCGTTCTGGCGCATGGCGCTGTTGCCATCGGCAGCCTGGCTCACCACGCCGGCCGACAGCGTGGCCACGTCAGGCACGCGGGTGGCCTCGGCATTGGCCGAGATGTTCAGCAGCGTGCCCTCGGCCGGTGCGGCGATCGACGGCGAGGACGGAGCGGCATGGGCGGTCATCGAGGTTCCAAGGGCGAGGGACAGGGCGAGCAGCAGCGGGGTGGCAGTCAGGCGCATGGGATCTCCTTGTTGTGCCGTTGAGGGTGGTGTCGTAGCGATGAACGCGTTGTGAGTCCGTTCGGGGTTGAACGCGTTCCGGGACGGGTTGCCGACGATTCAGGTGGCGGCCTCAGGTTATGCTGTGCCGATGCTCTACCTAGCTTCCCGCTCCCCCCGACGCAACCAGCTGCTGGCCCGACTCGGACGCCCCTTCCAGGCATTGGATCTGGAGGTCGTCGAGCAGCGTGCGCCCGCTGAAAGCGCCGAACAGTACGTCTGCCGGGTCGCCGCCGACAAGGCGCGCGCCGGCCTGGCCCGGGTGCTGGCCAATGACCCGCAGGCGCGGGTGCTTGGTTCGGACACCGAGGTGGTGCTGCATGGCGAGGTGTTTGGAAAGCCCGCCGACGCTGCCGATGCCCGGGGGATGCTGGCGCGTCTTGCCGGGCGTACCCACCAGGTGATGACGGCCGTAGTGGTGGTCGGCGCGGACGGGCTGGACAGCGAACTGGTCATTTCCGAAGTGACCTTCGCCCCGATCGACGCTGCCGACATCGCCGCCTATGTCGCCACCGGCGAACCGCTGGACAAAGCCGGTGCCTACGCCATCCAGGGCGGGGCCGAGCGCTGGATCGAGCACCTGTCCGGCAGCTACTCCGGCGTCATGGGGCTGCCGTTGCTGCACACCGATCGTTTGCTGGCGCGCTGCGGCGTGCCGGCCCCCACCGCCGATGCCGCCAGGGAGGCTGCAGATGTCTGAGGAAATCCTGGTCAACGTGACCCCGCGCGAGACCCGGGTCGCGGTGATCGAAAATGGCATGCTGCAGGAACTGCACATCGAGCGTGGCTGGCGCCGGGGTGTGGTCGGCAACATCTACAAGGGCAAGGTGCAGCGGGTCATGCCCGGCATGCAGGCCGCCTTCGTCGAAGTCGGGCTGGAGCGCGCCGCGTTCCTGCACGCCAATGACGTGGTGCGGCCGGCGCCGGTGGCCAGTGCCGATACCGAGAACACCACCCTGCCGCCGCCGGCCAGCGTGCCGATTGTCGAGCTGCTGCGTGACGGCCAGGACATCGTCGTGCAGGTGGTGAAGGACCCGATCGGCACCAAGGGCGCGCGCCTGACCACGCAGATCAGCATTCCCTCGCGCTACATGGTGCTGCTGCCGCAGTCCAAGGTGGTGGGCGTGTCGGCGCGCATCGAGGACGAAGCCGAGCGCGCCCGCCTGAAGGCGCTGGTGACCGAGCTGTCGGCGCAGCACGGCGGCTACGGCTACATCGTGCGTACCAACGCCGAAGGCCAGCCGGCCGAGGCCATCGCCGAGGACATCGCCTACCTGTCGCGCGTGTGGAACGTGGTCGAGCGCCGTGGCCGCGAAGCGCCCTCGTGCAGCATCATCTATGAAGACCTGAGCCTGCCGCTGCGTTCGGTGCGCGACCTGATCCGCAAGGATGTGGACAAGGTGAAGGTGGACTCGAAGGAGACCTTCGGCCAGCTGCAGGCCTTCGTCGCCAAGTACATGCCGGTGCTGGCCGAGAAGCTGGAGCTGTATTCCGGCGATCGCCCGATCTTCGACATGTTCGGGGTGGAGGACGAGATCGGCCGCGCGCTGGACAAGCAGGTGCCGCTCAAATCCGGCGGTTACCTGGTGATCGACCAGACCGAGGCGATGACCACCATCGACGTCAACACCGGTTCGTTCCTCGGCCAGCGCAACCTGGAAGAAACGGTGTTCCGCACCAACCTGGAGGCTGCGCAGGCGGTGGCGCGGCAGCTGCGGCTGCGCAACCTGGGCGGCATCATCATCATCGACTTCATCGACATGGATGATGCCGAGCACCGCCGCCAGGTGCTGCGCACGCTGGAAAAGGCGCTGGCGCGCGACCATGCCAAGACAACAGTCTATGACTTCTCGCCGCTGGGCCTGGTGGAGATGACCCGCAAGCGCACGGTGGAAAGCCTGGAGCGCCAGCTGTCGGAAACCTGCCCGCAGTGCAGCGGCCGCGGCAGCATCAAGACCACCGAGACGGTGACCTACGAGATCTTCCGCGAGATCACCCGCGCGGTGCGCCAGTTCGACGCCGCGCGCCTGCTGGTGATCGCCTCGACCAAGGTGGTCGCGCGCATCACCGACGAGGAATCGGCGGCGGTGGCCGAGCTGGAGGAATTCCTCGGCAAGAGCATCCGCTTCCAAGCGGACGAGCAATACCTGCAGGAGCAGTTCGATGTCGTTCTGCTCTGATCCTCGCCGGCTGCAGGCCGGCGGTGGCCGATGAGCGCGCCGCCGCGCCTGCGACTGCGAAGGATCCGCCGTCATTTGATTGCCGCCTGTGCGGTGGGCCTGGTCGGGCTGGCACTGCTGGTGGGCACGCTCAGCCAGCTGCTGCCGCTGGCCGAGCGCCACCCCGACAGGATTGCGGCCTGGCTGAGCGAACGTGCCGGCCAGCCGGTGCGTTTCGACCAGCTGCAGACGGCCTGGACCCGTCGTGGCCCGTTACTGCAGCTCAAAGGCCTGCGTATCGGCGCGGGCCGCGGCCTGGCCATTGGCGAGGCCGAGGTGCTGGTATCGATGTACAGCGGCCTGTTGCCTGGCCGTTCGCTGACCGAGTTGCGCCTGCGTGGGCTGACGCTGGATCTGCAGCAGGATGCAAGCGGTCGCTGGTCGGTGCGTGGGCTGCCACAGTCCGCCAACGGTGGAGATCCGCTGGATGCGCTGCGCCGGCTGGGCGAGCTGCAGGTGATCGGGGGGCGCCTGGGCGTGCACTCGCCGACGTTGGGCATCGACACCACGCTGCCGCGCATCGACCTGCGCATGCGGGTCAATGGCGATCGCCTGCGCGTGGGCGTGCGCGCCTGGGCCCAGGCCGAAGCGCTGCCATTGACTGCGGTGCTGGATGTGGACCGCACGCGTGGCAACGGCGAGGCCTGGCTGGGCGCCGATCCGGTCGATTTCCATGCCTGGTCTCCGCTGTTGGCGGCCGGCGGTGTGCGCCTGCGCGAGGGCAAGGGCGAACTCAACCTGTGGTTGACCCTGCGCGATTTCGTGCCGGTGGCGGTGACCACGGATTCGGACCTGCGCGACGTGCGCATCGATGGCGCACCGATACCCGGCATGGCGGCGCCGCAGCTGCAGCTGCAGCGACTGCAGGCCCGCCTGCGCTGGCAGCGCCAGGCCGAGGGCTGGGCGCTGCAGGTACCGCAGCTGCGGCTGAAGAATGAAGACGGCGAGCAGCGCCTCGATGGCCTGCAGCTGCAGGTCGGCAAACAGCTGCGGGTGCGTTCCGGTGAAGTGCAGGCCGGCATCGCGCTGCGTGCGCTGGCCCTGAGCGATCGCCTTGAGCCGGGCCTGCGTCGCTGGCTGTTCCTGTCCAGGCCGCAGCTGGACGTGCGCGCGTTGCAGCTGGCCGGCGAACGCGATGGCCCATTGTGGGCGCAGGGTGAACTGCAGTCGCTGGGCTTTGCCAGCGTCGGCAATTCACCGGGGCTGCGCGGCCTTGGCGGGCGTTTCGAAGGCGATGCCAACGGCTTCAGCCTGCAGCTGCAGCCGCAACGGCAGCTGCAGTTCGATTGGCCCACCGGCTTCGGCGTGCGCCACGACCTGCAGCTGGCCGGGCAGATCGTGGGGTGGCGCGATGAAGGCGGTGGCTGGCGCATCGGCACTGCCGCGATGCGCGTGGAAGGCACCGACTATGCGGCCGACGTGCGTGGCGGTGTGTGGTTCCAGGGCGACGGTACGCGGCCGTGGCTGCAGCTGGCCGCCAAGCTGGACGACGTGCCGATGACGGCGGCCAAGCGCTTCTGGATCCACTCCAAGATGAGCAAGGGCGCCACCGACTGGCTGGACATGGCACTGGCCGGCGGCCAGGTACGTGGCGGCGTCGGCCTGGTCACCGGTGACCTGGACGACTGGCCGTTCGACAACAACGATGGCCGCTTCGAGGCCACCGGCCACATCACCAATGGCGACATCCGTTTCCAGCATGATTGGCCGCTGATGAGCCAGGTCGATGCCGATATCGCCTTCATCGGCCCCGGCTTCGACATGCATGGGCGCGGCGACCTGGCCGGCGTGGCGGTGCAGAAGTTCGAGGCGGGCATCCAGGATTTCGGGCAGCAGCCGCTGTACGTGCGCGCCGATGCACAGAGCGAGGCCGGCAGACTGCTGGCCATGCTGCGGCAGAGCCCGCTGCACAAGGACTATGGCGATACCCTGGACAACCTCACCGCGGCGGGCCCGGCGCATGTGACCTTCGATCTGCTGCAACCGCTGCACCACGATGAAGGCGGTGGCCATCTGCAGGGGACGGTCGACCTGGCCGGCGTGAAGCTGGTCGACAAGCGTTTCCAGCTCGCCTTCGACAACATGCACGGGCAGGCGCGCTACAGCAATGGCGGTTTCGATGCCGAGGAACTGTCGGTGCGCCACCTCGGCCAGGACGGCCGCCTGAGCCTGCGTGCCGGTGGCTACGTGCACGACAGCAGACTGGCCTTCGAATCGAAGCTGTCGGCCACGCTTGACGCCGGCGTGCTGATCGACCGCGCACCGGAGATGGCCTGGCTCAAGCCCTACATCACCGGGACCTCGCCGTGGACCATCGCGGTCAACCTGCCCAAGGTGGCGCCAGGTGCTCCTGCGCCGCCCAGCGAGCTGCGCTTGAGCTCCGATCTGGTCGGCACCCGGCTGGATCTGCCGGCGCCGCTGGACAAACCGGCTGCCGAGCCGCTGGCGACGAGCGTGGCCGCACAGCTGCCGATGGGTGCCGGCCGCATCGATGTGGCGTTCGGCCAGCGCCTGGCGCTGGCCGCGCGCAGCCACAACAACCAGACCGGCGTGCAGGTGACGCTGGGCAGCGACCATGTCGATCGCGAGCCGCCGCCCAGCGGATTGACCGTCAACGGCCGCAGCCCGACCCTGGACGCATTGGAGTGGATCGGCCTGGCGCGGGGCGGCAGCGATGACAACACGATGCCGCTGCGTGCGGTGGACGTGCAGGTCGGTCAATTGAAGCTGATCGGTGGCGTTTTCGAGCAGACCCGGTTGCAGCTGCGTCCGGGCCCGCAGGCGCTGGACGTGCGCCTGGCGGGCCCGTCGCTGGCCGGGCGCCTGACTGTCCCCAATGCTGACGGCGGCACCATCAGCGGCCAGCTCGACCGTGTGCACTGGCAATCGCTGCCGGCAGCTCCGGATGCACCGGCCGCACCGGCCCGGGTCCAGGCCGGCGCCAACGATATGGACCCGGCCAAGCTGCCGCCGTTCGCGCTGGACATCGCCGACCTCAAGTTCGGCAAGGTGGTGCTGGGCCAGGCGGTGCTGCGCACACGACCGTTGGCCAATGGCCTGAACGTGGACGAGCTGCGCTTCCGCGCGCCGGACCAGGAGATCGACATCAGCGGTCGCTGGCTGGGCCGTGCCGGCGGAGCCCGCACCGAGCTGACCGCCCAGGTGCGCAGCGAGGATCTGGGCGGACTGATGCAGAACCTGGACTACGGCGGCCAGCTGCGTGGTGGCTCCGGCCAGGCCCAGCTGCAGGCCACCTGGAGCGGGGGGCCGTCGGACTTCCAGCTGGGCAACCTGCAGGGCCGCCTGGACCTGCACGCACGCAACGGCCAGCTGCTGGAGCTGGAGCCGGGTGCTGGCCGCGTGCTGGGCCTGCTCAGCGTGACCCAGCTGCCGCGGCGCCTGATGTTCGACTTCCGCGACTTCTTCTCCAAGGGCTTCGCGTTCAACCAGATCGACGGCAGCATGCAGTTCGGCCAAGGCATGGCGCGCACCGACAAGGTGCTGATCGAAGGCCCGGCAGCCAACATCACCATCCGCGGCCAGGCCGACCTGCGCAACCAGCAGTTCGACCAGACCATCGACGTCAACCCGCGTGCCGGCAATCTGCTGACCGTGGTGGGGGCAGTGGCCGGTGGCCCGGTGGGAGCGGCGTTGGGCGCGGCCACCAATGCGGTATTGTCCAAGCCGTTGGGCGAGATTGGCGCCCGTACCTACAAGGTGACCGGTCCATGGAAGGAGCCCAAGGTGGAAGTGATCGAACGCAGCCGCGACAAGGCTACCCCCCCCGCGCCGGCACCGGCGCCGGCCATTCCACCGACCGTTACCGGCCTGCCGCGCCCACGGTGAGCGCGGCCTTCCTGTTCACGGGGCTTGCCTGAGCGCCCCCGCATCCCCAGATCGAGAACCATGACTGACATCGCCCTGACGCTTGCCCAAGACCGCCTGCTGCGCCCCGGCGGCCTGGATACCGCTGGCCTGGAGCGCACCTTCGGCCAGTTGCTTGGCCCCGGTGTGGACTTCGGTGATCTTTACTTCCAGCATGCCCGCCGCGAGAGCTGGAGCGTGGAAGACGGCATCGTCAAGGATGGCGCCCATTCCATCGAACAGGGCGTGGGCGTGCGGGCAATTTCCGGCGAAAAGACCGGCTTCGCCTATTCCGATGACATCCACGCCGACGCGCTGCTGGCGGCGGCGCAGTCGGCACGTGCGATCTCACGCGAAGGCGGCGCCCAATCCGGGCGATCGCTGCTGCGTGGCAACGCGCGCGCGCTGTACCCGGCGCTGGACCCGATCGATGGTATCGGCAACGAGGCCAAGGTCGAGGTGCTCAAGCGCCTGGATGGCTACCTGCGTGCCGCCGACCCGCGCGTGAAGCAGGTGATGGTGAGCCTGTCCGGCGGCGTCGACACGGTGCTGATCGCACGCAGCGACGGTGTGCTGGGTGCTGATGTGCGGCCGCTGGTGCGCCTGAACGTACAGGTGATCGTCGAGCACCACGGTCGCCGCGAGTCCGGCTATGCAGGCGGCGGTGGCCGCTACGGGTATGAAGAACTGTTTGCGGACGGGCGCCCCGAGGCCTTCGCCCGCGAGGCGCTGCGCCAGGCGCTGGTGAACCTGGACGCCGTTCCGGCTCCGGCCGGGGTGATGCCGGTGGTGCTCGGTCCGGGCTGGCCGGGCGTGCTGCTGCATGAAGCGGTTGGCCACGGGTTGGAAGGCGACTTCAACCGCAAGGGCACCAGCGTCTACGCGGGCCGCATCGGTGAGCGCGTTGCCGCCCCGGGCGTGACCATCGTCGATGACGGCACGCTGGACGGACGCCGCGGTTCGTTGAACATCGACGACGAGGGCCATCCCAGCCAGTGCACCACGCTGATCGAGGACGGCATCCTGGTCGGCTACATGCAGGACAGCCTCAATGCGCGCCTGATGGGCGTGGCGCCTACCGGCAATGGCCGCCGCGAATCATTCGCGCACATGACCATGCCGCGCATGACCAACACCTACATGCGTGCCGGCCAGCACGACCCGCAGGAGATGATCCGTTCGGTGAAGAAGGGCCTGTACGCGGTCAACTTCGGCGGCGGCCAGGTCGACATCACCAGCGGCAAGTACGTGTTCTCGGCGACCGAGGCCTACCTGATCGAGGATGGCCGCGTCACCACGCCGGTGAAGGGCGCGACCCTGATCGGGAACGGTCCGGAAACCATGCAGAAGGTGCGCATGGTCGGCAATGACCTGGCCTTGGACGAGGGCGTGGGCGTCTGCGGCAAGGATGGGCAGAGCGTGCCCGTGGGTGTCGGCCAGCCCTCGCTGCTGATCGAGGGCATCACCGTCGGCGGTACCCAGGCCTGAGCCGGGCGATGGCCAGCGCCACCGCCCCGACCGGCGCGGACTCAGTCCTCGTCGGCTTCGTCGGTCTCGACGTGGCCGGCGTCTTCGTCGCCCGCCGTCTTCAGGCCCAGCGCGGCCGGCAGCATCAGGCCGCGCAGCACCTGGAAAATCTCACGGTAGGCGCGCGGCGGCTTGTTCCTGGCCTTTTCGGCCTGCGCGTTGCGCACCAGCGTGCGCAGCTGCTGGCGATCGGCCTGCGGATAATCGTCGAGAAGGGCCGCCAGTGCCTTGTCACCCTCGGCCAACAGGCGGTCGCGCCAGTCCTCAACGCGATGCATCATTGCCACTTCGCGGCGGCCGGTCTCGCTGTTGGCGTCCAGCGCGTCGCGGATCGCATCCAGCGTGGCCTCTTCTTCGCGCCGCATGTGCTTGGCCAGGAACGCCAGCTGGCGCTTGTGGGCGATGTGGGCGGTGATGCGCTTGCACTCGGCGATATGCGGCAGCAGGTCTTCCGGGATCGGCAGGCGCGCCAGCTGGGCCGGGGTCAACGACACCAGCTTCTCGCCCAGGGCCAGGACGTCGAGCGCGTCGCGCCGGTTCTGGCTGCGGCTCTTGTCGTGGAATTCACCGGTTTCTTCGTCGCGTCCGCGCATCGTCCATACCTGATTTCAAAAAAGTCGCCCGGCGTGATGCCGGGCCCAACCCGTACAGGATAAAGCATTGAACGTGATCGCCCCTGAAGTGGTCGTCGGCGACGACAGCGCGGCCCGGCTGGAACGGCTGGCCGACCTCTCCCAGCAGCTGCTCGACCGTGCCCGCTCGCTGGGCGCCAGCCAGGCCGAGGTCAGCTGCAGCGAGGATCGTGGCCTGGAGGTCAATGTCCGCCTTGGCGAGGTTGAGACCGTGCAGTCCACCCGTGACCGCGGTATCGCCGTCACCGTCTATTTCGGGCAACGCAAGGGCAGTGCCAGCACTGGCGACCTGAACGAGGCCAGCCTTGCCGCCACGGTCGAACAGGCCTGTGCGATCGCCCGGCATACCGAAGATGACCCGGCTGCCGGCTTGGCCGAGGCCGCGTTGATGGCCACCGACTTCCCGGATCTGGATGCCTGGCACCCGTGGGCGCTGCAGGCCGACGAGGCGGTGGACCTGGCCCTGGCCTGTGAGAACGCAGGCCGCGAGGCCGATGCGCAGATCCGCAATTCCGACGGCGCTTCGGTGTCAAGCATGCAGAGCCTGTCGGTCTATGCCAATTCGCATGGTTTCATCGGCCGTGAGCGCGGCACCCATCATTCGGTGGGCTGTGCGCTGATTGCCGGCCAAGGAGATGGCATGCAGCGCGATGGCTGGTACACCAGTGCGCTGGCCCGCGAGGATCTGGAGGAGGTGGGCCTGGTCGGTCGTCGTGCTGCCGAGCGCACCGTCGCCCGCCTGCAGCCTCGCTCGATGGCCACCGGCAGCATGCCGGTGTTGTTCGCCCCGGAAGTGGCGCGCAGCCTGGTCGGCCACCTGTTGTCGGCGGTGTCTGGCGGTGCCCTGTACCGCCAGGCCAGCTTCCTGCTGGACAGCGTCGGCCTGCAGTTGTTCCCCGGCTGGATGCAGATCGAGGAACTGCCTCACCTGCGCCGTGGCCTGCGTTCGGCCGCCTTCGATGGCGATGGCGTGGCCACCCGAGCTTCGGCGTTGGTGCGTGACGGCGTCCTGCAGCGCTACGTGCTGGGCAGCTACTCGGCACGCAAGCTGGGCCTGCAGACCACCGCCAATGCCGGTGGCGTGCACAACCTGCAGTTGGCCGCCAATGCTGGCGCGCTGCAGGACATCACCCGGCAGATGGGCAATGGCCTGCTGGTGACCGAGCTGATGGGGCAGGGCGTCAACGGGGTGACCGGCGACTATTCGCGGGGCGCCGGTGGCTTCCGGGTCGAGAATGGCGAGATCCAGTACCCGGTGGATGGCATCACCATCGCCGGCAACCTGCGCGAGATGTTCAGCAGCATCGAAGCGGTGGGCAGCGATGTTGACCCGCGCTCGCACATCCGCACCGGCTCGATCCTGGTGGGGCGGATGACCATTGCCGGTAATGATTGATGGCGTCGATGGCGTAAGCTATGCCCGCCTGACGCAGCCAGCTTGGTGCTGGTGGGTCAAGACCACCCAATGAAAAGGAGTTTTGTCGTGAGCGAATTCGATAACGTCCCGCCGCCGCCGGCGACCACCGAGGCCCCGGCCGACCAGCGCACCATGGCGCTGGCTGCGCACCTGCTGGGCATCTTCACCGGCTTCATCGGCGCGCTGATCATCTGGCTGATCAACAAGGATGATGCGGGCAAGGCCTTTGTGACCGACCAGGCCAAGGAAGCGCTGAACTTCCAGATCACCGTGGCCATCGCCATGGTCATCTGCATGATCCTGACCATCGTCGTCATCGGCGCGATCCTGATGCCGATCGTTGGTCTGGTCAGCCTGGTGTTCTGCATCATTGCCGCCGTCAAGGCCAACAACGGCGAGGCGTACCGCTACCCGTTCGCGCTGCGCCTGATCAAGTAAGTTCGTCCGCACGCGGATACATGCAACGCCCGGCATTGCCGGGCGTTGTTGTTTGGCGCTCGTGCCGGGCCAAGCGCGGTGAGCGCAGTGCGGCAGCGTCGCCGCCAGCAATCAGTGATTGCGCTCCACCGCCAGCGTTGCCAGCGCGCGCAGCGGATCGGCTTCCTCGCCATGGCCGGCCAGGGTTGCCTGCATGCGCGCTGCCAGTTCGCGCAGCTGTGCCTTGGCGCCGTCCATGCCCAGCAGCGCCGGGAAGGTGCTCTTTTCCTGTGCCTGGTCCTTGCCGGCGGTCTTGCCCAGTTGTTCAGAACTGGCTTCCACATCCAGGATGTCATCACGGACCTGGAAGGCCAGGCCGAGTGCATCGGCGAAACTGTCGAGCTGGGCCAGCTGCGGTTCGTGGGCCTGGCCGCACAGCGCACCCATGCGCACCGCCGCGCGGATCAGGGCGCCGGTCTTCAGCGCATGCATGCGGGTCAATGCCGCCAGCGTCTGTTGCTGGCCGGTGGCATCGATGTCCAGCGCCTGGCCGCCGCACATGCCGGAGGCACCGGACGCGTGGGCCAGGGTCTGCAGGCAGGCCACGCGCAGCGTGGCCGTCAGCGGCGCATCGGCCAGCAGGCCAAAGGCACGGGTCTGCAGGGCGTCACCGGCGAGGATCGCGGTAGCTTCGTCGAAGGCGATGTGGGTGGTCGGCTTGCCGCGGCGCAGGGCATCGTCGTCCATCGCCGGCAGGTCGTCATGCACCAGCGAATAGGCGTGGATCAGCTCGACGGACATCGCGGCCGCGTCCAGGTGCTCCAGTTGCGCGCCGAACAGGTGGCCACTGGCGTACACCAGCAGCGGCCGCATGCGCTTGCCGCCACCCAGCACCGAGTAGCGCATCGCCTGGTGCAGGCGCTGCGGGGCCTCGGCGGGCGAGGGCAGGGCGGCGTCGAGCTGGCTCTCGATGCGGTCGCGCCAGCGCGCGAACAGGGCTTCAGCCGTCATGGCTGGGCGGATCGAACGGCTCGGATGCTTCCGGCTGCGCCGGATCGCTGAGCAGGCGCACGCGCAGTTCGGCCTGCTCCAGCGCCTGCTGGCACTGACGGTACAGACCGACGCCGCGTTCGTAAGCACTGAGCGAGGCTTCCAGGCTCAGCTCGCCGGTTTCCATCTGCTCCACCAGCTGCTCCAGCGATTCGAGCGACTGCTCGAACTGGGCGACCGGGGAGGCGTTTTCGGGGGACTTCTTGGCCATGCGGCAAGTGTGGACGGGCCGCGCGCGGGGGTCAATTCACCAGCCGCCGGGACGCCACTGCAGCTGCGCGTCGTGGGCCTGCAACCAGGCCTGCAGGGGAGCTGCGATGACCACGTCGGCGGCGGCAAGCAGCTGCGCTCCATCGAAGACCAGCGGCAGCTGGGCGCGTCGCCAGGGGGCAAGGTGTTCGCGTTGCAGGCAGTCCTTCAGCGCATGCGAATGCTGGCGACCGGGCAGCAGGATGCGTTCGCCGCCCACACGCGCACGGACCTGGAGCGGCCGTTCGAAGGCCTCGGCGCCGTGCAGGTGCAGCTGACCGCCATCGGGCAGCGCCAATGGCGCGCGTCCATCCCATCCGGCCTGCCAATCATGGGGAAGCGCCGGCAGCTGCGCGGGCAGGAGATAGGCATGATCGCGCCATTGCTGGATGGCATGATCGTGCCAGCGCACCCGCGCCTGGCGATCGTTGCCGGCTGGCAGCAGCTCGCCCAGCGCCTGCTGCAGCACCGTGGCCGGCAGTGGGGCGGCCCCATGGCCGATCACCCAAGCACGCAGCACGCGTGCGGCGCGGCCCGGTGACACCTGACGCAGTAACTGCAGCGACAGCACGCGTGGAGCGACTTCCAGGTGTGTGATCAGCTCGGCGTCTTCTTCATCCAGCAGTTCGCGGGTCTGCCGGCAATGCAGGACGCTGCCGGCCAACGCGGCGGCGGCGTGCGGCCAGCGCTGGCGCAACAGTGGCAGTACCTGCAGGCGAAGGAAGTTGCGATCGGCGTGGTCTTCGGCGTTGCTGGGATCCTCGATCCAACGCAGCGCGTGTTGCCGGGCATAGTCGAGCAGTGCGGTGCGCGGTGCATGCAGCAAGGGACGCCACAGGCGGTGCGTACCGAGCTGACTGTCATCGGCCATCGCGGCAAGGCCATCGACACCGGAGCCGCGCAGCGCGCGGAGCAGGAAGGTCTCGGCCTGATCGTCCTGGTGCTGTGCCAGCGCCAGTGTTTCGCCTTCGCGCAGTTCAGCAGTGAACGCTGCACGTCGTGCTTCGCGCGCTGCGCCTTCGAGGCCCAGGCCTGTGGTTTTGTCGATCTGTACGTGGCGCACGGCCAGCTTGATGCCCAGTGCTGCGCACTGCTGCTGGCAATGCCGTACCCAGTCGTCGGCTGCTGGTTGCAGGCCGTGGTGTACGTGCACCGCACGCAGCGCCGTGCCGGAAGCCTGGGCGCAGCGCCACAGCCAGTGCAGCAGCACGGTGGAGTCGACACCACCGCTGTAGCCCACCAGCAGGGGAGCATCCAGCGGAACAAGGGCAGGGAAGGCAGTCACGGCGGCAAGTATAGGGTTGCTCGGCAGGGCTGCGCCCTGCACCCGCTACGATCCAGAGCACAGCAACAGCAACAGCAACAGCAGAAGCTGGGTTCCTGAAGGATGGCGGGGTGGGCCCGGTTGCGGGAGACGCCGTAAACCCGTCCTTGGGGGCTTGGCCGCGGCATCCATGCCGCGGACACTCCCGCAACCGGACCCACCCCGCCTTCGACAGTTTCCTGCGAACTGTCGGAATTGCTCTTGGGGTCAGATCCGTTTTCCTGCGGAAAACGGATCTGACCCCGGATTCAATTCGATATCTGACAGATCTGATCCACGCATGGCGTGGATCTACTGGCCACCGGAAAACTGTCGAAGGCGGGGCACTGTGGGTTTGCGGGGTGTGAGCCGCACGGATGCGGCGACCAAGGCTACATGGACGTACTTGCGCCGTCCCCGCAAACCCACAGTGCCCCGCCATCCCACGGAATGCACGCTGTTGCTGTTGCTTCCGCCGTTGCCGTTGCGTCTGCAGGTGCAGGGCGCAGCCCTGCCGAAAACCTACTTCACCCGACGACCCGAGCGGTCGATCCGGAACCGCTCTCCGCCTTCCATCGGCGTGTGGCCGTCGGCATCCGGCGTGCCGCGGCGGCAGCCATTGCAGACCTCGGCCACGCCATCCTGGAACGGCCACCCGAAATCGAAGGTGCCGGGCACCACCTGGCGGAACGTCAGGTCGAAGTAGCCCACGCGGTCGCCGACGCGGCCGCGCAGCAGGCCTTCCTGCGGCGTCTCCGGGCCGTTGTCCCAGGTCAGCACCGGCAGGCTGCGGCCCTTGCGGTCGACGTAGTGGAAACCCTGGTCGGCGTACACCACCGCCAGACCGTGGTCGTCGTAGTTCAGGTCCTTCAGCGCATCGGCGCTGATCTTCGGCCGGTGATCGATCACCTCGCAGTTGGGCAGCGGCCACAACCCGTGTTCGTCGGTCAGCAGCCTGCATGCCGGTGCCTGTGCCGCTGCAGTGGCGCTGACCAGCATGCCAAGCAGGGCCAGCGACCGCGCGAAGCGGCCGCTGGCAGCGTCAGGGCGGGCCTGCCGTGCGATCACTTGGCCTCGGCCTTGCGCTCGAACGCGGTCGGTGCCGGCAGCTGCACCGGCACGCCCTTGTCATCGCAGGTGCCGGCCTGGCACAGGCGCTCGCGCAGGGCCGGAGTGGCCTGCACGATCATGTGGTAGATGGCGTTCTGTTCCAGCGTGCCGCGGATCGCCTTGCTGCCCGGGCCGCGCGCCCAGATGCCGACGTCCTCGCCACCGTGCGACTCGGATTTCATCGGCACCAGCGCTTCCTGCATGTAGTCCGGATGCTCGGTGTCGACTTCGCGCAGGTTCGGGCGGCCGTCGGCCGGTTCGAAGCTGCTCGGGTTGTGCGGATAGCGCTTCGGGCCGGCCGGCTGCTGGTTGCTGCTGCCGGTGTGGCCCGGGCCATTGGCGTAGCTCAGCGTGGTGTACGGCTGGCCGGTGCCGTCCAGTGCGTAGTCCAGCTTGCCGGCGCCATCTTCGCCGCCCTTGTCCTTCACCTTGCCCAGGATCGGGTTGCCGCGCGCCGGGTAGCCGACGAAGTTCAGCGTGTGCGAGTGGTCGGCGGTAACGATGATCAGGGTGTCGTCGGCCGAGGTCAGCTCGCTGGCCACGCGCACCGCATCGGACAGCGCCACGGTTTCGGTCAGTGCACGGTAGGCGTTGCCGCTGTGGTTGGCGTGATCGATGCGTGCGCCTTCGATCATCAGCACGTAGCCTTCCGGGTGCCTCGACAGATTCTTGATCGCCGCTGCGGTCAGTTCGGCCAGGCTCGGCTCACCGCCCGGATCCTGCGGGCGCTCGTACTCGTAGCGCATGTGGTCCGGTTCAAACAGGCCGAGGATCGCCGGTGCGTCGGCGGCGGCGGCCAGCTGCTTGCTGTTCCACACGTAGGCGCCGTGCGGATGGGCCTGCTGCCATTCCTGCACCAGGCTGCGCCCATCCAGTCGCTGGCCGACCTTGTCGTCGTACTCCGGGTCGCGCTCTTCCACGGTGGTGAATTCCCCGCGCCCGCCGCCGAGGGCGACCAGCGGGCCGCGCCCGTAGCGCGAAGTCGACAGCAGCTGCTGGGCGATGTCCTTGCAGCCGGCCGCCTTCGCCGCTTCAGTCAGGTCGGTATCGTTTTCCCAGTTGCGCTCGGGCGAGTGCGCGTAGGTCGCGGCCGGGGTGGCGTGGGTCAGGCGCGCGGTGGACACCACGCCGGTGGCCAGACCGGCGCTGTCGGCCAGCTGCAGCCAGGTCAGCAGGCCCTTGGACAGGCTGTCGGCACAGTCGGTGCGGCTGCCGGCGCTGACGCCGATCGCACCCATGTGGGTCTTCACACCGGTGGTGATGGCGGTCATGGTGCCGGCCGAATCCGGGGTCTGGGAATCGGTGTTGTAGGTCTTGCTGAACGCCGTGGCCGGGAAGCGCTCCCAGGACAGCAGGTTCTCTTCACCGGAGCCCCCCTTGCGCTGGCCCTCGTAGATGCGCGAGGCGGCCACGGTGGTCAGGCTCATGCCGTCGCCGAGGAACAGGATGACGTTCTTGGCCTTGCCGGACATCGCGCCGTTGGCGGCGGCCTGGGCAGCGCCGCTGCGGTACCACCACTGCGGGGTTTCGCCGGCCGGGTGGGCGACGGGATCGACGGCGACCTTCAGGCCAGCCGGGGCAGAGGCGGGGGTGGTGCTGGCGCAGGCGCCCAGCAGCAGGGTGGTGGCGCAGGCGGCCAACAGGGAGACGGAACGGCGCATGGACGCTGGGATCTCACAAACTGTAACGGGACATTCATTATGCCCGCCCCAGCAAGGCACGCCGATGACACACTGATTTGCCGGCCCGGCGGTCGTTCCGCAGGCCGCTTTGGACTATCGTGCCAGCATCCCTTCCTTCCCTCTGGATTGCCTATGAAGCTGGTCTCTGCCTGGCTGCGGATTCCATTCTGGCAGCGCGTGGTCGGTGGCTTCGTGCTCGGTGCGCTGGCCGGCTGGGCGCTTGGCCCGGCCGCGGAAACGTGGTTTGGCCCGCTCGGTGAGCTGTATGTCACCCTGATCAAGATGATCGCCGTTCCGCTGGTGTTCTTCGCGGTCATCAACGCGATCTCATCGCTGCACGGGCAGAAGTCGGTCGCCGCGCTCAGTGGCCGCACCTTCCTGTGGTTCGTGATCACCGCCGCGTTGGCGGTATGCGTCGGCCTGGGCGTGGGTACCGTGCTGCAGCCCGGCGCCGGTGGCCTGCAGCTGACCATGGCCAGCAACTACGTGCCGCGCGAGGTCCCCAGCGTGGTGCAGGTGCTGCTGGACGTGGTGCCGGCCAATGTTTTCTACGCGCTGTCCGGCATCGGCACCAAGGTCAATGCGGCCGGTGAGACCGTGCTGGCGGCTGGCCGGGGCTCGATCCTGCCGGTGATCTTCTTTGCCGGCCTGGTCGGCTTTGCCATCGTCAAGCTCGGCGAGAAGGTGACCGAGGCGCGCAAGCTGGTCGGCCAGATGAGCGACATCATGATCCAGGTGACCCGCTTCGTGCTGGAAGTCACCCCGATCGGCACCTTCGGCCTGATCGCCGGCCTGGTCGGCAGCTATGGCTTCGAGAAGCTGCTGCCGCTGGGGCATTTCGTGCTGGCCCTGTACGTGGCCTGCGCCCTGCACATCGTGGTGGTCTACAGCGCACTGCTGCTGGCGCATGGCCTGAATCCGCTGAAGTTCTTCCGCGGTGCGGCGCCGGGCATGCAGGTCGCGTTTGTCAGCTCGTCCAGCTTCGCCGCGATGCCGGTGGCGCTGCGCTCGATCACCCACAACCTGGGCGTGAACAAGGACTACGGTTCGTTCGCGGTGCCACTGGGCGCCAGCATCAAGATGGACGGCTGCGGCGCGATCTACCCGGCGCTGTGCGCGGTGTTCATCGCGCAGTACAGCGGTGTGCCGCTGACTCCGGAGCAGTACGTGGTGGTGCTGATCGCCTCGGTGCTGGGCAGCTTCGGTACCGCCGGCGTGCCGGGTACTGCGGTGATCATGGCTACGGTGGTGCTGAGTGCGGCCAACCTGCCGCTGGAGACCATCGGCTACCTGTATGCCATTGATCGCATCCTGGACATGATGCGCACGATGACGAACGTGACAGGCCAGATGCTGGTACCGGTGATCGTGGCCAAGGAGACCGGGCTGCTTGACCAGGCGGTGTACGACAACCCGTCCAGCAACGTGGGCGTGGATGATCCCGACCCGACACCACCACGCGGTTGAGGTTTGCTTGGAGATGAAAGGTCCGCCCTGACCGGCGGGCCTTTTGTTTGGGGGCTGGCTGGCGCGGTGGCGGCCAAGGTAGGCCTTGGTAGATCCATGCCATGCATGGATGGAGCCGGTGGCGACCAAGGTCGGCAGCTACCCACCATTACGGGCCCAACAAAAAAGCCGCTGCAGGGCAGCGGCTTCTCGCATCAGGCGGCGCTCTAGCGCCAGCGGGTCAGAGATCCACCCGGCGGGCCTGCATGAACTTGTTGCCCCAGTAACCACTGAGCAGGGTGTCCACGCGCACATCCTTGCCCGAGCTGGGGGCGTGCAGGAAGCGGCCGTCGCCGACATAGATGCCGACGTGGTCGACGCGGCCCTTGCGGCCGAAGAAGACCAGGTCGCCCGCCGCCAGCGCGGTGCGGTCGTTGATCAGTTCGGCGTTGTCATCGTGCGCCATCTCGCGCGAGACGCGCGGCAACTCGATGCCCAGCGCCGAACGGAACACATAGCCGACCAGGCCGCTGCAGTCGAAACCGCTGTCCGGGTTGCTGCCACCCCAACGGTACGGGGTGCCCAGCAGGGTCATCGCTCGGCGCAGCAGCGACTGCACCTTGCCGTTGTCGGCGGCGGTGCCGACGACGCTCCCATTGGCGGCGCTGCTGGTGTCGTAGTTGGCGAGCAGGCGGCTGAGGTCACCGGCCACCACGGCCGAGCGATCCATCAGCGGAATGGTGTCGTTGGCGGCCAGGTGCGGCAGCAGGGCGGCCAGCGTGGCACTGGCGGCGGCATCGACGCGGCTGCGCTGCGGAGCGGCAGCCTCGGCCTTGGCGGCCGGTCGGGCGGTGCTCTCGGCCACCGGGGCCGGGGTCACATCGGAACGGTTTGGAGCAGTCTGCGACCAGGCCGGAAGGCTGGTCAGGCACAGTGCCAGGCCAAGCAACAGCGGGCGGGCACTACGTGAAGATACGGAAGTCTGGCCTTCGCTTTTCAGGTCGTCAGTCGTCACGCGTCGGTCACAGGAAAAAACGATGGGGCATCATGCCCTGTAAAAGCGCGGATAAGTTAAAAATTCCGTTATAAAATCGTTATTTATATAGTGACGGATGTCACAATTTTAAACATATCGCCTGTTCAGCTTAGCGAAGGACACGTTTCGCGCCCGTGTAGTGGTCTTTCCAGTAGGGGCCACTGAGCGAGTCCAGGCGAACCGTACCGCCGGTACTCGGCGCGTGCACAAAACGCCCTTCCCCTACATAGATGCCCACGTGGGTGACGCTGCCGCGGCTGCCGAAGAACACCAGGTCGCCGGTGGCCAAGCGTTGCGGATCGATCCTGGGGCCCTGTACCGCCGCCAGGTCGCGCGAGGTGCGCGGCAGCCGCAGGTCCAGCATCTCGCGATAGACATAGGCGACCAGCCCGCTGCAGTCGAAGCCCGAGTCCGGGGTGTTGCCGCCATAGCGGTAGGGCGTGCCGACCAGGCTGATGGCACGCATCAGCACCGAGTTGGCGGCCTCGGGGTTGTCCGGCACGGTCTTTGGCCAGTTCGCCGTCGACGGTGGCGGCGGCGCCGGGCGGGTGGCCTTGCCGCCGCCACAGGCGGTCATCAGCAGGGGCAGGGCCAGCAGCAGGGCCGGGGCAAGGAACCGGCGCGGGCCGGACGAAACTGGCGTGATGTGCATGATCTCCGGATAATGCGCCACCTTGGAATGGCCGTCATGATGGCGGCGTCCCCGTCGGGCGACAACCCGCCCCAACCCGCCTGCCTCCGGCAGATCCAGACAGAGTTGCGCATGAAGATCGAAAAAGACCGCGTTGTCCGCTTCCACTACACCGTTTCCGAAGTCGGCCAGGAGCCGATTGAATCGTCCAAGGACCGCGGCGAGCCGCTGGCGATCCTGATCGGCCATGGCAACATCATCCCGGGCCTGGAAAACGCCATGATGGACAAGGAAGCCGGCGCGACCTTCAGCGTCGACGTCAAGGCCGCCGATGCCTACGGCGAGCGCCGCGAGGGCCTGTCCCAGCGCGTGCCGAAGAAGCACTTCGGCAACACCAAGCTGGCCCCGGGCCAGCAGGTGGTGCTGCAGACCAACTTCGGCCCGCGTGCGGTGACCGTGCAGAAGGTCGGCATGAGCGTCGTGGACGTCGACCTGAACCACCCGATGGCCGGCAAGGACCTGCACTTCGACGTGGAAATCGTCGATGTGCGCGAAGCCGGCAAGGAAGAGATCGACCACGGCCACGTCCACGGCGACGGCGGTCACCACCACTGATCGCAGCGCGATCATGATGGCAGCAACGGCCCGCTTCGGCGGGCCATTGCGTTTCTGGAACACGGCGCGGCCATCCATGGCACGCGGGCCGGCGGCATAATGGCGGGCCTGCCCGACGGACGCCCCGTGAACGCCGCTTCTCCTTCCCTGCAGCCGGTGGCTTCCGGCCAACGCATCGCCGTGCTGGACGTGCTGCGTGGTGCCGCGCTGCTGGGCATCCTGCTGATGAACATCGAGGCCTTCAGCGGTCCGCTGGACCTGGCCTTCACCGGCATTGACGTGCACTGGCGGGGCATCGATTACTGGGCCGACGCCTTCGTCTATGTGTTCGTGCAGGGCAAGTTCTTCACCCTGTTCTCGCTGCTGTTCGGTGCCGGCTTTGCGGTGATGGCGCAACGCGCCGAGGTGGCCGGGCGCGACTTCACCCCGTTCTACCTGCGCCGCAGCGCCGGCCTGCTGCTGATCGGCCTGTGCCATGCACTGCTGGTCTGGTCCGGCGACATCCTGGTGATGTATGCACTGGTCTCATTGCCGTTGCTGGCCTGCCGCGAGGCGCCGCGCAGCTGGCTGCCGTGGATGGGCGTGATCGTCTACCTCGGCGGTGTGGCGATGATGTTGCTGGTGGGTGCGATGGTGTCGATGGCTTCGGCCGAAGACATGCAGAAGATGCTTGCCGAAGCACAGCAGGCCATCGCGCAGCAGCGCCTGGTGTACGGGCACGGCAGCTGGATGCAGGCCACCGCGCAGCGCCTGCACGAGTTCGGATCGTCGATGGGCGCGCTGCTGATTACCGGTCCGGAAGTGCTGGGCATGTTCCTGATCGGCAGCTGGTTCGCCAGCAGCGGTGCACTGGTATCACCCGAGCGCTTCCCACGGCTGTACGTGCTGTTGCGTTGGGTGGCGCTGCCGCTGGGCTTGGCGGTCACGCTGCTCGGCGTTGCCTGGAAGCCGTATCTGGCACCGGGCGCCTACGACCTGCCGGTGACCGCAGCGATGGCACTGGTGACGATCGGCGGGCTGCCGATGTGCCTGGGTTACCTGGCGTGGATCGTGCGTTGGCGCGCGCGGCTGGGATGGCTGGCGCCGGTAGGGCGCATGGCATTGACCCACTACCTGGCCCAGTCGTTGCTGTGTACCTGGCTGTTCTACCACTATGGCCTGGGTGGGTTCGAGCGGATGCCGCGCAGCGTGCAGTTGCTGTTCGCGCTGCTGGTGTTCGCAGCGCAGGTGGCTGTTTCGCACGCTTGGCTGGCGCGCTTCCGCTTTGGTCCGGTGGAATGGCTATGGCGTGCAATGACCTACCGCCAGTGGCCACCGATGCGGCGTGGAGCCGGGCAGGGCTGATCGATGCAGGGCGCGCGCATCCTCACGTCTGGCTTGCAGCGGGGCATGGCATGCTCGGCATCAGCATGAGCGCCGGCAACGGCCAGCTGATCGCCGATCTCGTCTGCGTCCGTACGCCGGTGATCGACCCTGCCCCCTACCGACCCGAGCGATTCCGATGAGCACTGCATCCTATGATTACGACCTGATCGTCCTCGGCGGCGGCTCCGCCGGCCTGGCCGGTGCGATCCGCGCCGCGCAGCACGGCAAGCGCGTGGCGCTGCTGGAGCCGGGCGAACTGGGTGGGACCTGCGTCAACGTCGGTTGCGTGCCGAAGAAGGCCATGTGGCTGGCAGCTGACCTGCATGAGCGCATCGGCCTGGCCAGTGCGATGGGCTTCGATGTCGAGGCACGCCCGGCGCTGTCGTGGAAGGAACTGGTGATCCATCGCCAGGCCTACATCAGCAACATCCACACCAGCTACCACAAACGCCTGGACGAAACCGGCGTGGTGCGCATTCCGGCGCGCGGCCATCTGCTCGATGCGCACACCGTGGCCTGCAGCGATGGCGTGCGCTACAGCGCCGAACACATCCTGATCGCCACCGGCGCGCACCCGCTGCGCCCGGACATTCCCGGCGCGGAACTGGGCCTGGTTTCCGATGATTTCTTCGATCTGCGCGCGGCACCGGCCGAGGTGGCGATCATCGGTGGTGGTTACATCGCGGTGGAGCTGGCTGGCCTGCTGCAGGCACTGGGCAGCAGGGTGAGCCTGCTGGTGCGCGGTCAGCGGCTGCTGGATCGCTTCGACTACGAGCTGACCGATCAGCTGGCCGAGAACCTGAAGCAGCAGGGCGTGCGCATCCATTTCGGCTATCGCCTGCGCGAACTGCAGCGCGATGGTGAGCGCGTACGTGCATTCGGCCATGATGGCCCGCTCGACAGCGTGTTCGATGCGGTGTTCTTCGCTGCCGGCCGCCGCGGCAACAGCCGTGGCCTGGGTCTGGAAGCGCTCGGTATCGACATCGGCGAGCACGAGCAGGTGCAGGTGGACGAGTGGCAGACCACCCGTGTGCCGAGCGTGCACGCGGTCGGCGACATCGCCGGCAAGGTCGGCCTGACCCCGGTGGCGGTGGCCGCGTCGCGGCGGCTGATGGACCGCCTGTTCGGGGGCCGCCCGCAGTCCAAAATGGATTACGAGAACGTGGCCAGCGTGGTGTTCTCGCATCCGCCGCTGGGCGCGGTGGGCATGAGCGAGGAAGAAGCGCGCCGGCGTTTCGACCAGGTGAGCGTCTACCACAGCCGCTTCCGCCCGATGCTGCAGGCGCTGGCCAACGGCCCCCAGCGCAGCCTGTTCAAGATGGTCTGTGCCGGCCCGGAAGAACGCGTGGTGGGCATCCACCTGCTGGGCGAAGCGGCCGACGAGATCCTGCAGGGCTTCGCGGTGGCGGTGAAGATGGGCGCGACCAAGGCCCAGTTCGACGACACCGTGGCGATCCACCCGACCTCGGCCGAGGAAGTGGTGCTGATGCGCTGAGCCGGGCCGTTGTAGGGCCGAGCCATGCTCGGCTGCCTTTCGCCCAGGCCTGGCGACGCCGAGCGCGGGCTCGGCTCTACAGGTCAGCGGGCGCCCCCATGCGAC